>DCBP01000107.1:0-66048 GCA_002314055.1 Prevotella sp. UBA1104 | reverse complement strand
GAAGAATGAAGAATGAAGAACGAAGAATGAAGAATTTCGGTTATGCCGATTGAGAATTATAAATTCTTTATTTTAAATAATGTCCGCTGAAGAAATGCCTTTGCATCTTATAACAAAAGGCAGAATTCTTCAACGGACATTATTGGTTATTTTTTTGCGGGGGAGGGGGATTGATTAATCACGTATTTTACCCTTCCCTTCCCCATTTCTGACTTTCGTCTTGTCTACTGCCGTTCCGATAAACGTAACCTTCAGGGCATTGGCACGGCGAAGTGCCTGCTTTACGTCCATCACCGTCTGCATGTCAACATTGCGGTCGGCACTTATCGCCACAACAAGTCGCTCTGCCGTTTCCGGCGACATAGACTCACGGATGCGTGCCACACAGTCGACAAGTCCGTTAGTATCCACCATCTTGTCGGCAATCTGAATACACACCTTTCCCTGTTGCGTTTTGCCGATATAAATGTGTACAACACCCTGTTTCCCGGCAAGTTTCTGCAGTTGCGTACCATCGGGCACACGGTATCTAACGCGGACATCATCCTGGCGCATGTGGGTTACGATGATAAAGAAGAACAACACCGAGAATATCAAATCCGGCAGCGATGCCGTGTTCAATGCCGGCACCTCACGCCTTTTGCGTCTGAACTGAATCATCTTTCGCCTCCTTTCCCATTGTCGATACTCTCCATAACGCGCTGCGGAACAGTCTTGTCCACCTGTCGACGGCGCTGGTCGTCGAGAGCAGAATACGGCATGTGCCATTTTGCCACGGCGAGCCTGTTTCTCAGATTTCCATAAGCCTTTGATATAGCATCCTGCACATGGAAATAGTCATCATACTTAGAATCCGGCAGCATCACGACGTTCAACACATGCGTAGCCCTGGAAGGACAAGTGGCAACAAACCGCTCCACCCTGTCGGCGAGCTTGTCGGCGACAACAGGCTTACCGTCAACGGCAATCTGTCCGCCTGTGCCGATAGAAATGTCGAGCACATTACGGCGGTCCATTTCCGTCGTCTCCTCCGTCTTGTTCTTCTCCGCCGGAGCGAGCTGTCGCGAGAGTCCCTTGTTGGAATCCATCGACGAGATGACGAGGAAGAACACCAGCAGGATGAACGAAATATCGGCAGTCGACGTGGTGTTCAGCAGCGGTACGCTTCGTTTTCTACGAGTAAACATCATCTGTGTTATTTTCTTTTTCTGTTAATCCCCGACATCGAGTATCCCACGGCAACCACCGCAGCTGCAATAAGCAAGAGCGAGGTATAGATAAACATGTCGGTTAGCCTCAGCCAGAAGGCATCGGAGAACAGGGTACCATTCACCTTAAGCGGCTCTGACGAACCGGCAAGGAATGTTACGACGAGCAATACGGCAACGAATACCACCGTGCCCCAAGCAATCTTTGCCACGGGCACTCCGTTGACTATCTTCTCCGACGACCGCGTGCGGCTGCCCTTTACCACGGAATATACGGCAACGCCCAGGGCTACAGCCACCATGAGATACATGAGCACGAGCACGAGGTCTGTAAGCACAGGCGCATTGTATGTGGGGTCGAACAGATATGGTGCGTTGTAGCCAACGAGATAGAACAGGGCAAAGACAACTACCGTGAGCCCTACCGTGGCATAAAGCACACGGGAAGATATCTGGTCGGTTTTTAATTGATTAAGCTTTTTCATTTGTTCTTGTATCTCATTATCGAGTCGAGCAGCGAGATTGCCGACTCTTCCATCTGACTCGTAATATGCTCTATCTTCGAGAGGATATAATTGTAGAACACCTGAAGGATGAGGGCTGCAATGATACCGAAGATTGTGGTTATAAGAGCCACCTTCATTCCCGATGCAACGATAGTAGGACTGATGTCGCCCGCCTGCTGAATCTGCTCAAATGCCATAACCATACCGATTACCGTGCCCAAGAATCCGAGCGACGGGGCAATGGCGATGAAGAGCGTTATCCATGAGCAGCCTTTCTCGAGGTTTGCCGCCTGCACGGAACCGTAACTTGAAATGCCGCGCTCTATGTCATCGATAGAATCATCGATGCGGTCGAGCCCCTGGCGACAGATGGCTGCAACAGGTCCGCGCACGTCGGCACAAAGCTGTTTTGCTCCTTCCACATCTCCCAGACTAAGCTGCTTGTCGATATCTGCCATCATCTTCTTGGCATTTATCTCGCTAAGTGCCAGATAGATAATTCGCTCTATACAGAAGGCGAGTCCCAAGACGAGAGCCAGGGCAACGAGCGACATGAAGCCTGCGGAGCCTTCGATAAACTTTGTTTTCAGTACTTGATGGAAGCTCTCCGGCTCGTCCTCGTCCATAGCGGCAAGGTCGGCAGAGAGGTCTGCCGTGTCGGCGGCAGCTACACTCTGTGCAGCCTGGGCAGTATCGGCAGCGGCTACAGCCGAAGTTGAATCTTTGCCCTCGGCAGCAGCAGTTACGGCGAAAGCCATGAGTGCTGCGAGGGTAAACAGTAATCTGCTTAATTGTTTGCGCATATTGTTTTGTTTTTTTTAGTTTTTTCTTATTATAATCGGAGAGCTCGGAGAACTCCGAGAGCTCCAAGAACTATATCACAAAATTCACCGGAATACAGAAATACGTCAGACAGGGTTTTCCCTTATCCTCGCCCGGTTTCCATTTAGGCATCATCCTCATCACGCGCAGTGCCTCGGCATCGAGCAACGGATGAACGCTCTTGACGACCTTCAGTTCCGACACGGCACCATCCTTGCCGATAATGAACGCCACCTTCACCTGTCCCTGTATCTTCTGTCTCTGTGCAGCCTGGGGATAACGAAGATTGCGGGTAATCCATTTCATGAACTCCACCATGCCACCGGGAAACTCCGGAAGTTTCTCAACAACACGGAAATTCAGCGGATTGTCGTTCATATCGGTAGCCACAGGAGCCTGTGCCGTTGTCTCGTTGTTGTCGCCCGGACCTTCAATATTGTTCTGTCCCTCACCGTTGCCATGGTCGGCATCGCCGTCGGTCTGATCCATACGCGTGGGCACTTCGGTGGTAGGAGTCTGGTCCACTTTCTTTATTTTCTTCGTAACGGAATGAGTTGCCGCCCCGGGCTTTATCACAGCAATCATATCCTTGCGTTGCTGTGGCGGCAGGAGTTCCATGTCCTTCACCATCTCGTCGGTGTCATCATCAATATCATCATCAGCCGCTCCGCCGCTTCTGTACTCCAGCGCACAGAAAAGGAGCGTCAGCGCAACGATGAGTCCGAGCAGGAATCCCGTGCCGCGGTTTGCCGTATATTCTATTTCAAAAAGTTTTCTTCTCACGATACGTAAAGCCTATAAATCTTTTACAGTCGGCAAAGTTAATGCATTTTTTCGTTTCCGTAATAAAAAATCATCCATAAAGGCGACTGTCTGCAATAATATTTAAGGTATTTAAAATACGAGATGTATAATTTTACCTTTTTATGTACTAATTTACAGCAATACTTCTCCTTGCAAGCATTAAATTTGCACCAAAAAAAACGGAAAAAGACATGAATTCCTTTAAATCCAAACCAAACTTAAAGAAAATTAGTAAAAAAACAATATTACGTTCTCGTTGGAAGTGTGAGGGATAAACATCACCCCTCACACTATCTCTCACACCTCAGAAGTACGATGAACAGGGACTTCTGAGGCGATTGGTGAGGGTGTGAGGGTAAAATAACAAAAAAAATAAAACGACAATATCTGCCAACAATCAGCAAAGCTTTAACGATATCCATAACAATATTGTTGATATACATACATCAAACAATATATAAAACCATAATTTTGCACATAATAAAACTGCTAACAACAGATACATGAAACATCAACCATTCATTACTGCACTTCTTGCAGCACTGGCTCTCGGCAGCACGCCGAATATAGACGCTGCCGCAAAGAAAACTGCAAACAATAAATTCGCCGGATATCTCTTCGCCTATTTCGAAGGCACCGGCGACAGTCAGGAAAACCTGCGCTTCGCTCTCAGCGACGACGCAAAGAACTGGTATGCGCTGAACTGCAACCAACCTATTATTGCAAGCGACACCATCAGCACGAGCGGCGGTATACGCGACCCACACATTCTGCGCGGCGAGGACGGATGCTATTATATCGTGGCTACCGACATGAATACCTGCAAATTCGGGTGGAAGGACAATCCTGGGATTGTGATGATGAAGTCGAAAGACCTCATCAACTGGACCCACTCAAAGATTGTTCTCAAGGAGGACTACAAGGAGCACTTCGCCGATGCATATTGGGTATGGGCTCCACAGACCATCTACGACCGCAAGGCTCGGAAATACATGGTATATTTCACCTTGCAGCGCACGGGCGACGGAAGGAAAAGTCTCGTAACGTATTATGCCTATGCCAACAAGGACTTCACCGGTTTTGAGAGCGAGCCAAAGGTGCTCTTCAGCGCAAAATACGGATGCATAGACAACGATATCATCGAGCGAAACGGCATATACCACATGTTCTACAAGGGAAATATCAAGAATGCTGACGGCAAGGAGATACAGAACGGTATCCAACAGGCTACGGCTCGGAATCTGAAAGGGCCGTGGAAAGAGGACTTTAAGTTTATCGACGCCTATGCCGACTCGAAGACGGGAGTGGAAGGCTCGGTGGTGTTCAAGCTAAATGACAGGGACGAATATATCCTGATGTACGACCTCTACGGTAGCGGTCGCTATGAATACCAGACATCAAAAGACCTTTCTACATTCACCAGCAAGCCTCTGTCGTTCCGCAAGAACTTCTCGCCTCGCCACGGCACGGTATGCTCCGTTACTGCCGACGAGATGGAACGACTGCAGCAGAAATGGGGATATGTCTTGAAACATGAATGGACAGCAAAGGGCAATCCGCTCTTCACGCATATTCATACTGCCGACCCAGCCGTGCTCGTAGACCGCGACACTCTGTGGCTCTTTGCCGGACACGACTCGGAGGAGAAACATGCGGGCTACAAGATGAACGACTGGCAGGTGTTCTCCACTACCGACCTGAAGCACTGGACGCAATACCCCACTCCACTCTTCATCTCCGACTTCAAGTGGGCGAAGAGCAAACAGGCGTATGCCGGACATGTGGTGGAGAGAAACGGTAAATATTATTGGTATGTTTCTACGAACTGGTGTGGCATCGGAGTTGCCGTGAGCGACAAGATAACCGGTCCGTATCATGATGCCTTGGGGAAGCCACTGCTGACAAACAAGGACTGTTTTGATTCAAAACACAGTTGGGCATGCATCGACCCGGCAATATTCATCGACGACGACAACACACCTTATATTATATGGGGCAACCGCCAGTGTTACATCGCACGACTGAAAGACAACATGACGGAGATTGACGGCAGTGTACGCCGCATCGATGTGGGAAATGAGTTTCCGTTCGAGGAAGCGCCATGGGTTCACAAATACAACGGGAAGTATTATCTAACCTACGCTTCGGGCTTTCCTGAGAAGATTGCCTACGCCATGGCTGACAGTATCACGGGACCGTGGACGGCGAAGGGAATAATAAGCGAGATTGCCGGAAACAGCAACACCACGCATCCGGCGATAGTGAACTACAACGACCAGTGGCTTTTCTTCTCTCACAACGGTGCCTTACGCGATGGCGACGGTGGGCACCGTAGCGTCATCGCTGAGCAGATGGCTTATAATGCCGACGGAACGATAAAACCTATTCCGCCAACGACAAGGGGCGTAAGCGCATTGGGGAACCCTGTTCTGCCGGGCTTCCATGCCGACCCGGAGATTCTGTATTCCAACAAGACAAAGAAATATTATATCTACTCCACCACCGACGGCAAACCGGGATGGGGAGGATGGAAATACTATGTCTACTCATCGCCCGACATGAAGGAATGGACCAACGAGGGCGTGGCGCTCGATGCTTCTACCGATCAGATTCCGTGGGCCGACGGCAACCTGTGGGCTCCTGCCGCTCAGGAAGTGAAACAGAAGGACGGCAGCTACAAGTATTTTCTCTACTATAGTGCCAATCCGATAAAGAAAGGTGAAAAGAAAATCGGTGTTGCTGTGGCTGACTCGCCTGTAGGACCATTTGTTGACCTCGGGCATCCGATTATAGAGAAGTCGCCTGTTGGCTGGGGACAGCAGATAGACGTGGATGTCTTCATCGACCCCGTGAGCAAAAAGCCATACATCTATTGGGGCAACGGCTATATGGCAGGGGCTGAACTTGAACCGAACATGACGAAGGTGAAGGAGGAAACCATAAAGGTGCTCACTCCGAAAGGAGGCACGCTGAAGGATTATGCCTACCGCGAAGGAACTTATGTGTTCTACCGCAACGGACTGTACTATTTCATGTGGTCGGTAGACGATACTGGCTCGGCGAACTACCATGTGGCATACGGTACGGCGAAGTCGCCGCTCGGACCAATCGAGGTGGCAAAAGACCCGATTGTACTCATCCAAGACCCACAACACGATATCTACGGAACGGCGCACAACTCCGTAATCCAGAAACCCGGCACCGACGAATGGTACATCGTTTACCACCGCATCAACAAGGACTGGCTTCACTTCCAGCCTGGCGTTCACCGCGAAGTGTGCATCGACAGGATGGAGTTTAATCCTGACGGAACGATAAAAAAAGTTGTGCCTACAAAGTAGTTTTTGCAGCTTCTGAAACTTTACCCCCTTATTGCGTCAAACAACAGGGGGGTAAATTGTATTTAACCGCTCTGTCGACTCGTTAATGAATATTAAACAGCGTTCATAAAACGGTCGTAGGAACGTTTATACAAATAAATAAATAAAACATAATACATATTTAATCTATGAAACTATTAACTGTTACATCACTCATGCTGCTTGCCACAGTAGTACAGGCTCACGGAAACGAAACACTGAGAGCAGACTCAGCATCAACCATGACAGACTCTGTATTACATCTAAACGAAGTTGTAGTCAAGGCAGCTCGAGTAATACACAAAGTGGATAAAGACATTATCCTGCCTACGGCAAAGATAAAAGAAGCATCGTCTAACGGATATGACCTGCTAAGGAAACTGAAGTTGCCGGATATAAAGGTTGACGAGGTTCAGCAGACCATTACGAGTTATCTTGGCAATGTGCAGATTCGCATCAACGACATAAAGAGTACTGTTCAGGACATTCTTTCGTTGCAGCCCGACGAGGTTACACGCATCGAATATATAGATAACCCCGGAGTGCGCTATGGCGACGGAAACCTTGCTGTCGTCATCAACTATATCGTGAAGCGTAGATATGCCGGATATGTGGGCGGCATAAATACGACACAAGCCTTTTGGGAAAGATTCAACAACAGTAATGCATATTTCAAATACAACTACAGAAAATCAGAGTTCAGTCTGTCTTACGGATTAAACTATCGCTGTTATGACGAAAGGAAAAACGACAGTCATTCTGTCTATATGCAGCCCGACGGACTTGTGCGCAACATTGATTATATAGGTCAGAATGCAGATATGACCTACAACTCCCACAACATGCAGCTTGGATACAATCTGTCGGATCCTGGAAAATATGTGCTTAATGTAAGGTTCTGTTTCGACTGGACGAACTCACCTTACAACAAGATTATGCACAAGGTTTATGAGACAGGCAAGAAAGACTTGTTTCTATACACCAACGATTTCGGTACAGACAAGAATCCGTCGCTCGACATTTACTACAGTTTGAACCTTCCGAACAAACAGAACCTAACGGTAAATACGGTAGGTACCCATTTGGAATCTGGATATACTCACAGGCAGAACGAATACGCTCTGCTTAACTCGGTGGACGAAACGCTGAGTTCAACTCCTCTTCATGACTATGGCTATGGAGTTGACGGCAGCAAATACTCTCTTATAACAGAGGCTATTTACTCGAAGACAATGAGCAAGGCATTGTCGCTTTCGGGAGGAGTGAACTATTCTGTAAGCAGAACCGACAACAAGTACCAAGGAAGCCAAAACGTAAACACACTGCTGAATTCAAACAATGCATACTTTTTCACGCAGCTGGACGGACGCATAGGCAATATTGCAAATATACAGTTTGGGGTTGGAGCCAACTATATTTCCATAAAGCAAGGGAGTGTAGGCTTCAACAAATGGACATTCCGTCCAAAACTCACATTGGCATCCAATTCGATAAAGAACTTCAGAATAAGGCTAACAGGCTCAATTTCACCAAATGTCCCGTCGCTTTCGCAGTTGAGTGAAGTGCGCCAGCAAGGCAGCACCATGGAAGCAAAAGACGGCAACAGTATGCTGACACCAACATCCACATACAAAGCTTCGCTCGGATTTACATGGAACAACAAGATTGTAGACATCAACTGGGGCGGCAACCTGAGCCACACTCCCGATGCAATAATGACCAGCATCATTCCGCAGAAACAAACAGACGGCAGTTATCTGTATATAAGGAAACCAGAAAACCAGAAGAGTTTCAGCTCATTATTTGCATACACAAACATGACATTCCATATCATACCAAACGTTTTCGACATTCAGGGCGAACTGCAATACCAGCACCTTAAAAGCCGCGGTCTGGACTACTCTCATGATTTCGAACCGCTTCACTACGGCATTTCCGCCTATCTGCAGTTGAAGAAATGGTCGATAGAATATATTTTTTCCAATGCCTGGGAAACCCTCTACGGCGAAACAAGAAGTGCAGGAGAGAACACTTCCCTTTTGAACGTTACCTACAAGAACAAAGGATTGCGCGTAGGACTAGGCTGTATTCTCCTTGGCTATGCAAAGGGATATGACTATAAAAGCAGGACTGACAGCAAGTATTTCACAAGCCAGGGAGACACGTATATAAAGAACAATGGCAACATGCTAATGTTCACATTAGGCTATACGTTCAGCCACGGCAGAAAGTATAAGTCTGACAGGCGGAAGCTTAACAATAGCGACCATGATTCGGGACTTAGAATATAGAAAATGGCATTTTTCTCTTCTTTTAATTTTTACAGAATGAATAATATAGATATATTTGCAAATTGAAAATTGGCATTCACACTATCAAGCAAAAATTTATGACAATTTGAAAAATATATGAAACAACAAATTATAAAAAAATCCATATCCCTTTCTTTCCCCTTTGGGGGACTGAGGGGGGCTCCAGGATTGCGGGAAGCTATTCTCCTTCTGCTGCTCATTTGCATTAACGCAAACGCGAAGACTGACCTCTGGCCTGACGGCACACCGATTGACAAATGGTTTGCCAACACACAGAAGGTGGACGAGTCTCAGCTCGGTAAACGATATGTCATTACCGATTATGGGGTCGGTACCGACAGTACTATCGTGCAGACCGCTGCCATTCAGAAAGTTATCGACACGGCAGCAAGCAACGGCGGTGGAGCCATCGTGGTGCCTAAGGGTACGTTCCTCAGCGGAGCTCTCTTCTTCAAGCAAGGCACTAACCTCATCATTGAGGAGGGCGGAAAACTGAAGGGCAGCGACCGCATACACGACTTCCCTATCCTGGAGACGCGCATCGAGGGACAGACCTGCAAATACTTCACGGCGCTCGTAAATGCCGACAACATCAATGGATTCACCATTGCCGGCAAGGGAACTATCGACGGCAATGGGCACCACTACTGGGATGAGTTCTGGATTCGTCGGCAGTGGAACCCTGAGTGTACCAACAAGGATGCACAGCGCCCACGACTGGTTTATATATCCAACTGCAAGAACGTGACGGTGCAAGATGTGCACTTAGTGAACAGTCCGTTCTGGACCAACCACCTCTACCGTTCCGACCACGTAAGGTTTCTCGACTGTCTAATCTATGCCCCGACATCAGGACTAAAGGCCCCGAGCAGCGACGCCATCGACATCGACGTTTGTCATGACGTGCTGGTGGACGGATGCTACATGAGCGTGAACGACGATGCCATTGCTATTAAGGGTGGAAAAGGGACATGGGCTGACAAGGACCCGAACAACGGTCCTAACTATAACATCATTATCCAGAACTGCCGCTACGGAGTGGTACACGGTTGTCTGACGCTGGGCAGCGAGAGTCTGACCGACAGGAACATCATTCTACGCAATATCGAGGTGAACGAGGCTAACCGCGTGCTCTGGCTGAAGATGCGCCCCGACACGCCGCAGCATTACGAATACATTACGGTGGAGAACATCACGGGTACAACAGGCAGCTTCCTCGTCGTGCGACCATGGACGCAGTTCTTCAAAATGGACGAGCGCAAGGACATGCCCGTGAGCCAATGCAACAACATCGTGATGAGGAACATAAAGATGGACTGCAAGAATTTCTTCGATGTGGGAAAGAGCGACAAATACCGCCTCTCCTACTTCTCGTTCGAGAATATCAACGTGACAGACAAGGCGCAGGCATTCGACAAGAGCCTCATCGAGAATACTAAGGTAAAGAATGTTTCAATTAGATGAGAGATGAGAGGTGAGGGTTTATTTCTCATTCTTCACTCTTCATTCCTAATTCCTAATTCCTAATTCAATAAATACAATATTATTTACTTTTTTCCGTTTTTACTCTAAATGATGTAACTTTGCACCTTTAAAACGATGTAACTTTGCACCTTTAAACAGATGTAACTTTGCATCTTTAAACAGAAAGAATGAGAAAAAAAATAATATCACTGCTGATAGCCATTATAGCAACGATGACGGCTACGGCACAGGAAAGCCAGACGGAATACAACTTTCTCCGTCTGCCAGTAAGTGCGCATGCTGCTGCCTTGGGAGGCGACAACATAACCATCATTGAAGACGACCCCACACTGATGTTCAGCAACCCGGCACTGCTCTCATCGGTTTCCGACAAGACGCTCAACCTGAACTTCATGACGTATATGGCAGGAAGCGTAACGGGAAGCGCATCGTTCAACCGCGTGGTAAACGACAAGGCTTCGTGGGGAGTAACGGGACAATACATCAACTACGGAAAAATGAAGGAGACGGATGCCGACAACAACCAGACGGGTGAGTTCTCAGCACAGGAAATCGCCCTGTCGGGAGTGTTCAGCTATACGCTGGCGAAGAATCTTGTGGGCGGTATTACGGCTCGCTTCGTTACTTCATACATCGGCAGCTATAATTCCATGGCAGCGAGTATTGACCTGGGTCTCAACTGGTATGACCCGGAAACAGAATGGTCTGTATCGGCTGTGGCTAAGAACCTGGGCGGACAGATTAAGGCGTATGACGAGGAATTCGGAAAGATGCCGCTCGACATGCAAGTAGGTGTGAGCAAGAGGTTCAGCAATATGCCGTTCCGACTGTCGCTGACGGCGGTTGACCTGACCCACTGGAACTACTCGGCGATGAACCATCTCGTGGCTGGCGTCGATCTGTTGCTCGGCGACCAGTTTTATGTTTCAGGTGGATACAATTTCCGTCGTGCCAAGGAGATGAAGATTGCCGAGGGAACGGGCGACGATGCAACATCGAGCAGCCATGGCGCCGGACTCTCGTTCGGTGCCGGTGTGCAGATGGAGAGGTTTAAATTGCAGGTGGCTTACGCCAAATACCACGTCTCCTCAAACTCCATTCTCGTAAACGTATCATACGGCTTATAACATACAATTGGAATGTTTGGGCCAAACGCCGTGAGCGTTTGGGCCAAACACCCGAAGCGTTTGGGCTAAACGCTATATTATTTCTGAGTTTCCTCAAACCGTTCTTTCAGCCACAGCTTCTGCTCCGGTATAGTCATGTGGCTATTGTCGAGCTCTATGGCATCATCAGCCTTGCGCAGAGGCGACACCTCGCGGTGGGAATCGATATAGTCGCGCTCCTCTACATTCTTCAGGATATCCTGGAAATCAGCCGGCATACCCTTCGCCTTCAGTTCGTCGAAACGACGCTGCGCACGAACCTCGGCAGATGCCGTAACGAAGATTTTCAGTTCTGCATCCGGGAAAACAGCCGTTCCGATGTCTCTGCCGTCCATCACGATGCCCTTCTCCTTGCCCATTTCCTGCTGCTGGGCCACGAGAGCCTTGCGCACGAAGCCAAGAGCCGCAATAGGACTAACCTTCGACGATACCTCCATCGAGCGGATGTCCTTCTCCACCAGTTCGCCATTCAGATAAGTGTCCGGTCTGCCGCTCTCTGCATTAAGCCGGAAAGATATTTTTATTTCCGGCATCGCCTTCTCGAGAGCTGCGGCATCAATACTGCCGTCGGCAGCAAACATGCCATGGCGCAGGGCGTAAAGGGTTACCGAACGGTACATGGCACCCGTGTCTACATATATATAACCTATTTCCTTGGCAAGATCCTTAGCCATAGTACTCTTGCCACACGACGAAAAGCCGTCGATGGCTATCACAATCTTTTTCATATATTCTATTAATTAATGATTCTACTAAACTCAAGAACTTGAGTTAATGCTATTGCATATTCTATTTTAGATCTTTGGCTTTTATTGCTTCCATACATTCCTCCATGAGCCATTTCGGTGTACTTGTAGCTCCGCAGATTCCTATCGTCGATGCTCCGTCGAGCCAACAGTCTTGAATCTCGCCCGGTCCTTCTATCAAATGGCTGTTGGGGTTGACCCGTCGGCACTCGTTGAACAACACTCTGCCGTTGCTGCTTTTTCTGCCGCAAACGAAGAGCACGAGGTCGTGGCGCGAGGCAAACGAGCTTACGTTGGGCATGCGGTTTGCCACCTGTCGGCAAATGGTGTCATAGCTCTTGAATGTTGCCGTGGGCGAGATATGTGCCTGAATGTATTCTATGATACGGTGGAACTCGTCGAGCGACTTTGTAGTCTGCGAATACAGATATATGTCGCGCTCGAAATCCAAGCTCTTCACGTCATCGAAATGGTGGATTACACGAGCCTTGCCGCCGGTCTGACCTACGAGTCCGAGCACCTCGGCATGACCGGGTTTGCCAAAGATAACAATCTGAGCATCGGGAGCCTCATCATATTTGCGCTTTATCCTGCGCTGCAGCTGCAGCACAACGGGGCATGTGGCATCTATTATCTCGATATTGTTCTGTCGGGCAAGGGCGTAAGTCTCCGGCGGTTCGCCGTGGGCGCGCAACAATACTTTCACGTCGTGGAGCTTCGCCATCTCGTCGTGGTTAATAGTAACGAGTCCCATCTGCTTCAGGCGTTCACACTCCATTCCGTTGTGCACGATGTCGCCCAGGCAATAAAGGGCATTGCCGCCGGCAAGTTCTTCTTCCGCCTTGCGGATAGCCGTAGTTACACCGAAGCAAAAGCCACTGCCACTGTCGATTTCTATTTTGGGTTGCATTATTTTTATTTTTTATGGGAGTTCTGGGAGATCTGGGAGTTCTGGGAATTCTGGGGGATCTGGGAGATCTGAGAACTTCGGGAACTATTTCCCGTAATACATCTGCAGCAAATCGTTTGCTGCGGCAAAACTTGTCTTCTCGCCACGCAACACTCGCTGTTCATACTCCTTCATCTGCTGTTGAATCATGGAATTGTTGTAGAAGTTATTGCGCAGATTCTCATTTATCGTCTCATACATCCAGTACTTGTTCTGCTCATTGCGGCGGTATTCGAAGTATCCATTATCCTTTACGAAGTCGAAATACTCGTAAATCATATCCCATACCTCTTTGATGCCAGTTCCGTAAAATCCGCTGTAGCAAAGCACCTTTGGCTGCCAGCCACTCTCTGGAGCCGGGAAGAAATGCAGGGCATTGCGGAAATTCGTGGCGGCGATATGGCATTTGTCCACATTGTTGCCGTCGCATTTGTTGATAACGATGCCGTCGGAAATCTCCATGATTCCGCGCTTTATTCCCTGTAGCTCGTCGCCGGTGCCGGCAAGCTGAATCAAGAGGAAGAAGTCTACCATCGAATGGCAAGCCGTTTCGCTCTGTCCCACTCCTACTGTCTCTACAAAGATTTTGTCGTAGCCTGCCGCCTCGCATAGTATTATCGTCTCACGGGTCTTGCGGGCTACACCGCCAAGGGAACCTGCCGACGGACTGGGTCGTATGAATGACTCCTTTCTTACTGCAAGTTTCTCCATCCTCGTCTTGTCGCCAAGGATACTGCCCTTTGAGCGCTCTGAGCTCGGGTCGATGGCGAGCACGGCGAGCTTTCCGCCGAAGCGGTCGAGCACGTGCACTCCAAATTCATCAATCGAAGTACTCTTGCCGGCTCCCGGCACTCCGCTGATTCCGATACGTACGGAGTTGCCGCTATATGGAAGACACTTTTCTATTACCTCTTGTGCCTTTGCCTGATGGTCGGGATTTACACTCTCCACAAGGGTTACTGCCTGACTGAGTATCGTTACATCGCCTTTCACGATACCTTCTACCATGTCTGCCGCACTGAGTTCGCGACGGCGGAATCTGCCGCGCTTCAGATACGGGTTTATATTCGACGGCTGCACGACTCCTTCGTTGACCTGCAGGCCTGCATATTCTTTACTGTTCTCCGGATGATCCATAATTTGAGTTTAGAATTTAGAGTTTAGAATGTAGAGTTATTCTTTTTAGAGTTTTGAATGTAGAGTTATTCTTTTTAGAGTTTAGAATGTAGAGTTATTCTATTTAGAGTTTTAGAATTTAGAGTTGTTCTATTTAGAGTTTAGAATGTAGAGTTATTCTATTTAAAGTTTTGAATATAGAGTTATTCTATTTAAAGTTTTAGAATGTAGAGTTATTCTTTTTAGAGTTTTGAATGTAGAGTTATTCTATTTAGAATTCTCTCATTATGAATTATAACTCATTTTACTTTCACTTTTATTACTACCTTTGGCTGCTTTGGGTCGTTGGTGATGATAAGCACACGAGGTTTGCTGCGCACATTACGAAGCTGCTTCCTGTTTATCGTAATCTTCAACTTAGCTTGCTCGCCGGGTTTGAGTTTCGACTTGTTCAGCTTTACACTCATACCCGATGTGAACATCTGCATGGAACGGATATCGAGCGTTGAGCGCCCGGTATTTTCTATAATTATGTTGCCGCTTACGCTCTGCTTCTCGGCTGGAGTGCTGAGGTCGAGAGTTGTTTCAGACAGTTTTATCGACGGAGCATTGGCAAGCTGGGTCTCCGACATATTGTCGAAGTCGGGCAGCAATACTGCCGATACGGAGATTTCCTTGTCCATACTTACCTTCTCTCCCGGTTTCTTTGCAAGGAAGACGGAAGTTTGGGTCAAGCCGAAATCATGAAGCTTCTTCGAGTTGAGCTTTAAAGAAACGACACCGGTCTTTCCCGGTGCGATATTCGTTGGCGATACCGATGCCGACAGGTATGACGGCAGGTGCATAATCACCGGACTTATCGTTTCGGGAGTTGTATTCTTTACGTGAATAAGCTGCACAGGATAGTCGCCACGGTTTACATCGTCAAACTCCACATCGTTTACGTCCAGCATCATACCGTCGATTTTATGCGAGAAAGAACCTGAGAAGTCTGAGTTTTCCTCTACCACTACTCCTCTCATCTTCAGATAGAAAGGCTTTTTTGAGGAGTTGCAGAAGAGTGCCACTTCCTTCTCGAAATGTCCGAGCTGGCGCGCATCGTATGTGGCTGATACGGTGAATACATCGCCACGGTTTATTGCTTGGCGCGGATAATCTACGGTGGTACAACCGCAACTTACTCTCACTTGGTCGATTTTCAGTTCGTTGCCCTTGTTGGTAAGTTCAAACTTTACGGTAACGGGGGATTCATACACCACATTACCGCAGTCGATTACTTCATTCTTTGCAGAAATTCGCTGTGCCACGGCATCCACTGACGCCATGGCAAGCAATGATAATATTATCGTCTTGTTGTTCATTTTCATTCTTTTTTGTTTATATTGTGGATGGCAGTACGTGCCGCTACATCAATCAGCGCACTACATTTAGTGTTTCTGCCGCTCCTCTTCCCGAGAACTCCGGAGCGTAAGCACACTGAACGGAACAAGTGCCGGTAGTGTAATTACCTGTGCGGTCTACGTAATATTCTGTTTCTACCACGTGTTTGCCCTTAGCCAAACGACTGAAATAATAATTCGTGGCATTGTCTTTCGGCACACAGTAGTAGCCCCAGCCATAACCGCTCGTCTGCATTACGGGTTCCATGCAGGCAGCACGCTTGTCTACAACCTGCACGAAGTCGTAGTCGCGGTCGGCGGTTATCGTCAGTCTTACCTTTATGCAGTCGCCGACAGTCAGGGAATGAATGTCCTTTCCATTGCCGCTTATCATCTCGCGCTCTATCTTTATGCCTGATGCTGCAGCTGATATATTCTCTGTCTTCTGCGAGAACTGTGCATAAGCAGCACCCCATGAGGTACCGTTTCCTGTTTTACTTACCGTCAGGTTCTGCTGCTTGTCGATGTCGTATACCACCTTGCTGTATCCGAGTCCAGCACTTACCTTTGGCAATGTCTGGTGTTTTCCGTCCACTGCCACGGAGAAGTCATCATTGCCGTCAGCCGACAGTTCTTTGTAATTGCCGTCGATGAATGCATAAATGGCATTGACACTGTTTATCGGCGTGTCCCAAGCCTGTGTGCGCTTAGACTGCAGTAGCCATAGTCTCATCTCGTTTATCGTAGCCATGTCTGTCGGCTCAACAGCCTTCAGAGCCTCGATAGCAGCGGTCTGTGTCGGTATGCGGTAGTCAAACCAGGAATAACCGGCACGCTGGGTATCGAAGTATCTGCCCATATCCGGTTTTGAAACGGTATATTGGCGTATGCTCTCTACGTATTCCTTGGCTTCCTGAGTCTTGCCGTCGCCATTCAGCACAACAGCCATCAATGCCTTGGCATAGATGTTGCGCTGACGGTCTTTACGCAGATAAGCAAGGAGATAATCCTTCACCGCCTTCTCGGCAGCCGGCAGCTTGCGGTTGAGCAGAGTGTTTATATATAGATACTGTATTGCATGAGAATCGCATACATCGGGAGTTTCGCCCTTCTTCTCCAGCTTTTTCATCTCCTCGTATTCCTTAACCACAACATTGCCAAGATACGACATACCTTTTTCTATAATGCGGTCAGCCTGCGTATTGCCTGTCATGCTCTTTAGGCGCGAAAGCGTTTCAAGCACCTGTGCCGTCATTGCCGGCGAACCGTTCATGCCTTTCCACCAGCTCCATGAACCGTCGCTGTTTTGTAGATCTGCCAGAGCATTAAACTGCGATGCGAGTCTGTAGTCGATTGCCGACTCATCGAAGAATGTGGAGAGCTGCTTCTTCTGGTCGCTTTCCTTGTCGGCATCCATCACCCAAGGAGTTTCGTCGAGCACGAGGGCTTTCAGTTCCTGATTTTTCTCTAATGAGCTCATCAAGCTTCCGCCGTCGGCAGCGTTTTCCTTTTTCCAAAGCTCTACAACTTTCTTTATTACCGGCGACTGCTTCATTATGTACTTTCCGAGGGAGTTTGCATAATAGGCAGAAACCAGATTTATGGCGTTCTTATCGTTTGTCTCTGATATCGAAGGCAGGGCTTGAATCATCAGCCATGTTGGATTGGCGGTGTATTCTACGGTCAGTTTCTTGCCGGAAGCGTCTTTCGGGAACAACTTGTCAAGCTGTATGTTCTTCTCGCCTTTCTGCAAGAAGGTGAACGGAACGGTGTTGACTACTCTCTCTGTATTTGGCAATACAGGAAGATAATGTTGCTCGCCATCACTGTAGTCCTTGCCTTCTGCCGATATGCGGCATACGAGGAGGGACGGCATGTCGGCAGCAGCAGAGAAGTTAAAGGTAGCGTTTTCTGTTGAGTTGGCAGCAATCTTTACCTTTCTTGACTGCAAAGAAATCTGCTTGTCGGTCTCCGGATCTACAATCTGCAGCTTCACTGTTGTCGTGATGTCCTTATCGGTAGTATTGACAATGCGAGTTGCGATACTTGCCTTGTCGCCAATGCGCACGAAGCGCGGAACATTAGGCACGACCATAACCTTCTTGCTCGCCACAGCTTCGCTCTCGATAGTACCGAAGTTCATATCCTTGTCGTGGGCAAAACCGCGGAAGTTCCAGGTTGTAACACTCTCCGGAAGAGTGAATGAGATATTCACGTTACCGTTTTTATCGGCATATAGTGCTGGATAGAAGAATGCTGTTTCCTGAAGATTCTCTCTCAGCTGAACGCTTGCCTCCTGTTTTTCTTCCGCCTCATCTGCATCCTCTGTCTCTGTCTCTTCTTTGGCATCATTCGGCATAACCTGTGAGTCTTTGCGCAATACAATCTTGTTTTCGCTTAAAGAAGCACCATTCGACTTTGCCACTTCTTCCTTTGCCGAAAGTACAGTGCCATAGCCTTTCACCATAAGAGGAGGACGAGCGGTGGTAAATACAGCATTGTCCATTCTGTCGCTGTTCATTGAAAGATAGAGAAGATCGCTGAAATCATAGTCAAAGGTATTGAAGGCATACGCCTTATACGGTGCCCAATTGATATCTTTCGCAGCAGAAAGCAACATCGAATAGCCCATATCGGCAATCCATCTTGTTGAAGGGAAGTTCTGCCACAATCCGAGACTGAACGAGAAATCACTCTTGGCAATCTGATCGAGCGACTTGTCATACATCAGGGCGAGCAACTGTCCGCCACTAAGCTTACTGTAATTGTTGTTTATTTTGTCGTTTGCATTATGCCGCGAGATATTCAGCGTCCATGTTTCCTTATTGCCCGGAGTCAGTTTGTCGCGGAAAGTAACCCACTTCAAGTCAAGAGTCTTGTCCTCAAGCGGACGGGCGATGGTATACTTGTGAGCATAAGCCACGCCGTCTTTTACCCACAGGAAATTGAGCAACAATCCCTCTCCATACTCTTCCTTATATATATAAGGTATAGTCTTGAGCGAATTGCTGACATCGATTGTTCCGCTTTCAAGCTCCTTGTTTCCAGCAATCACCGAATACATGATACGGGTATTCTCGCATGAAGAGCCAACTTGCACGTATACGGGTTTACCGTCTCTCGGGAAAGTTTCAGAAGAGATGTAAGTCCAGTCTGGCGTTTTCGCAGCCGGCCGCCTGTCGTCTAAGCCGAAGAGCACAAACTTGCAACTTGCCGTATCAGTGCCGCATACTGCAGTCAGCGTATGTTCACCAGATTCGATGTTGCTGTATTTAGTCCAGTCAATTACAATATTCTCGTTAGCCTTGGCGCTATATTTATTCGCAAGCGAGTCAAACCAATAAGTTACCTCACCACTGATTTTCTTTCCCGAAGCATTGTAGCGGTTAAAGGAAACGGTAAGCGTACTGTCTTTCAATGCCTTTGCCGGCAAACTGAACGAAAGTGCCGTAGGATTTGTTCCGAGCGTGATGCTCGTCTCTGCCTGATGACTCTCCCCGGCATTGTCGGTAACCTGTGCCGAAGCCGTGAAGGTATAATACAGAGGCATGTAATATTTTCTTGAACCATTGGCATTGTTTGCCTTCTCCTCATAACCTTCAGGCATAACAACCGGAATACGAACAGAGAATCTACCCTTATCATCTGTCGAAACGGTGTCTGTCAGCATCAGCTTGTCGGCATCGCCATTGCCGCTGTATCGCCAGAACCAGCGCGACATGCTGCGTTTTACAGAATATGCAACGCGAGCGTTCTGCACCGGAACTCCGGCATACGACAAGGCAGAACCGGTAACATTTACCGTATCTCCATTATGATATTCAGCAGTAACATCATCAAACTTCACCTCGTATGTCGGTCGCTTGTAGTCCTCTACGAGGAATGACTTACGAGACATACTATTACCAGTACATCTAACGGAGAATCTGCCGTTCATGATATTCCCCTGAGGTAAATTGAAATCCACGGCGGCAGTGCCATAATCATCAGTAGAAGCTTTCTTCTCCTCTACCACCTTATTATTGGCATTCAGCAGAGAGAAAGTCAGTTCCTTTCCGCCTACAGCCTTAGAAGAATGAAGTCCGTCGACATCATACGCCACGGCAGAAACATGAACAGTCTGTCCCGGGCGATACACGGCACGGTCAGTAAAGAGCGCCGTATTGCTAATCTTTCTCTTATTGCCGTAGTTTGTAAAGTTTCCATAAACAGATACGGTCTGCATATAATTATCCGTTGCAGTATAAGCCCTAACCAAGTCATAACTACCATTTATCGTCTTAACAACGGCAAGTCCGTTTTCATCAGTATCAACAGTAGTCTTCACCTTGTCGTTGCGGTCTTTCCACAATTCAATCTTAGCTCCCGGCAATGGTTGTCCGGTAGTGGCGCTCACAACAGCAATCCTCACTTTATTCTCCGGCAGACTGATACGTCCAACGAATACATCACTGACGGCAACAATAGTACGCTGGATTTTCAAGCAATTGTTGTCTGCCGACATCTCGACGAGATACAGTCCGGGCTTTAGTTTCGGCATGGCAACATCAATGTCCTTACTGTCATACTCATGCTCCAAGGCAACAGGAGTGTTAATCTCAATCCTTGAAGATGCAATGAGCAATGGCTTCACCTTTTTCCAGTCAGGCGCGTCCGCTGGATTAAGAGAAGTATTTCCACTAAGATTCAAGCGTGTAAAGGCAAGCTTAAAATTCTTCAGATTCTTTACCGTCACACGAATACTGTCGGTTCTGTTCGGCAACAGGGTGTTGTCAATCATGGCAGAGAATTCCGGCTTTACGAGATTCTCGTATTCGCTCTTCAGCCGTGGCAAGTTTCTCCCCGTCTGCCATTTATTCAAGGCATAATCAATGAAAGCCGCCTTGTCGGCAACCGACACATCAGAGCAACTGCTTATATAGTTGTATTTCTCCAAAGCCACCTCTCCACACTCCGGCATATCGCCATATACAACGAGCAGAGAATCAAGTTGCTTCAAGTATTTGCTGTCTTTCGCCTTACGTTCGGCATAGACATATCGCTCCGCCTTATTGCGGTCGCTTTTTGCCATATCAATAGCAGTAACGAGAGCAGCACGACGGTTGCCAGCCTTGTCGTAATATCTATTCAGCAACCGGTATTCTTCAGCCCTATAACCGATAATACTGAGCAAATCGTTGTTGAATATTTCCCCGTCAACACCCTTCTTCACAAACGGCACATATCCGCCGGCACTCGTCTTTGCGAGCACATCGGGATTAGCCAAAGCCTTTTTAAAGAATTCCCTGCTTTTGGCTTTGGCATCAGTAAAATCAGCATTATTGCCAACTGAGGCATAGATGTCGCCGAGCACACAATTATAAACGGCAGCAAGAGCAGCGTCAGTCTTCTCAGCCTTTCTTGCCATATTTTCCACTCTTGAAACAGAAGGTCTAAGCGAATCGCCACTTATCCTTGAGCACAATACGAGTCTGTCAATCTCCGCCTTCAGGAGATTGCCGTAGCTTTTATCTTTAAGAGCATGAGAAGTTATCTGGTCGAGCAGTTGAATCTGAGTCTTCGGAAGATCCTTATCCTTAGCCCTCTCATACTGTTTCCACATCTGGGTATACCCGTCGGCAAAGAGAGCGAATGGCATCATCATCGCCGCAGCAATAGCAATAATGGTCTTTTTCATATCTGTTGTTTTCTGTTTGAGGTTGTAAAGTTACGACTTGTTTTTGAGAGAAGCAAATAATGCGTCCCTTTTTATATTTACAAATTACCAATCCGTCGCAATATTGCACCGACAGACAGAAAAAATTATATCAAAAAGCCGTAAACTTCTTTGTCTACCACTTCAGATAGCCGTATTTCTCCTTACACCACAGCTGCCAAGAGTTCACGATGTTCTGCCACAACACGTATGCCCCCGGAGCAACGGCGGCAACAGGATTGAGGAAAGTAACGGTGAGCCATATACCGACGATGGTGTTTTTCTGACCGAGAGCCTGTCCGGCACTCACGCGGTCGCCATAGAATCCTCCCACCCATTTGCCGATAGAAAACTGAATGAGCGTGATAAACAGCGGCAATACGAGCAGCAACAACAGCGTAAAGCCCCCCACTTGGGCTGCAAGAATATTATGCACCGTCATTCCCGTAACAATCGAGAGATTGACTCCCCACAGATAAAAGCCGAAGTTCTTATGACTCTTTATCCTGTCGGCAATTTTTGGAAGATACCTCCTTGTGAGCAAAGCGAGACACAGGGGAACAAGAAGTACCGTAACCACACGGCGCAATATCATCATGAAGGCATAGAGGAACGTTATGTCGCTCCCCTTTTCCACCATCGGGAAGAAGAGCGGAATGATTATCGACGTAACCACGTTGGCAATCAGCGTGTATATCGTGAGCGACGCTATGCTGCCGCCAAGCTTCTCGGTAACCACGGCTGCCGAAGCTGCCGTTGGGCAGATGAAGCAGATGAAACACCCCTCGAGTACGAGCTTCAGTTCCGGACTGTCGTCGCCAAATGCCAGTATCAGCATCACGAAGAATCCGGAAATCGCCGTGCGTATAAGTTGCAGCCAGAAGTGCCACTTGCGCGGACGCAAGTTCTCCATATCAATCTTGCAGAACGTAACGTAAAGGAGAACGAATATCAGGCACGGTACAAATTCCACGCACCACGGGCCCACGGCATTTCCCACGGGCTGGAGAAAGGGAATCTCAGAAAAAAGGAGATATATAATACTACCAAACATAAGGGCGCACATCAGCGTCCACTTCTTCAAAAACGTAATTAGACTCTTCATTCCAGTCGTTTGTCTTATAAAACTTATTCCAGTGAAATAAAAACTCCTGCAAAAGTAAGTATTAAAATTGGTATAGACATTGTCTGGAGTCCTTTTTTCATAATTCTTCATATCCCAAGGCGATAATTTAAAATTTATAAAACAAATAACCCCATTTCATTGCTCGCCAGCACGAAATGGGGATAAAGAGAAAAACTTTAGTTATACTTTTGTTATTTCACAATAACTTTTCATTGTTCTGTCAGTCCATCACTTTCAGTTATGGATCAATCGCGCAACATGATGTAAGCGATGGACTTTTTACAGTTGCAAAATTATGCGAAATAAATCAAAACAGCAATAGAAACACGGCATATAGATGTATTCAAACAGGTTTGAAGACATTTTTTTTACCGTTTTTCCTTGTTTGTATAATACTTCAAAACTGTTTGAAGACATAAGGTTACTCTTCGCGTGCCATGTGCTGGTATGCCGAAGGCGAAAGTCCGGTGATGTTCTTGAAAATTTTCCCGAAGCTCGTCCTCGACTTGAAGCCCACGCTTTCGGCAATTCCCTCAATCGTCATGTTTGAATACAGCCCCTTGTCGTTAAGCCGGCGACAAGCTTCCCTGATGCGGAATTCGTTGAGCAGCGAATTGAAGTTGGAACCGAATTCCTGGTTTATCGTCTGCGAAACATAACGCGGCCGGTAACCCACGAGTTCGCCCAACCTTTCCACTCCAAAGCCCGACCTGTATATCTCGTCTGAATTTTCCATTACCTTCAATATCGAGGCATACAAGTCTTTTGCCTCATCATCTGTAAGTCGACTGCTTTGGTATTTCTGAGGCTGCTGCCCATCATTGCCGTCTGTCGCCGTTGCTTGCTTCGGAACCGCAAAGACACTGTTCAGTCTGTTTTCCAGTTCGGAAATTTTCCTCTCCGCCTCCTCTCGCTGACTGCGCACCCTTGCCTCTCTGTCGAGCAGTTCCACGTTGGAGCGGTAGATATACTTGTAGTTCTGTCTTATCTTCCGGTTGTCGCGGTAGATGCGGAAAAGGAGCACCACGATGACACACAGCACACAGAACGCCCCACAGAGCATGAGACTCTGCGTGCGCCGCTTTTCGGAGAGTTCCCTCACCTGAGCATTTGCCTTGTTGAGCTCGTGGATGAACTCCACGCTTTTCACCGACGAGAGCTGTCCTTCGTCGAGCAGTTTCTCTTTGGCGCGATGGTATTCCAGTTCATACTTGCCCGCCATGACGGTGTTGCCCTTCGAGGCATACGCCTTAGAGAGGTCGAAATACAGGTCGGGTATAAAATCCAGACTGTTGTTGCGCTTAGCGATGTCAAGCGACTTGTTGATTGACTCTATCGCCTTGTCATACTGCCGGTTGCTTGTATATACCTTTGTTATCAGTCCCTGTGCCGACAGAATTCCGCGATAAGCAAAGGGATTGTCATCATCAACCAGAATCGATTGCTCCAGTGCGGCAATCGCCTCGCTGCCGTTTCCCGCGGCAAAAGCATCATAGGCACGACACATCAATAAAGCCTGCCGCTGCGTGGCATCGTCCTTAATTGTACGGCATACCTTTCTGAAAGTACTGGTCTCCTGCCGGATATCATATAGCTTGCCTTTCTTGCCAAAGCTCAATGTTACGAAATTGTCCATCACGATGGCAAGAGTGCCGTGGTCGTTCTGCTTCACCGCCATCCGGAACGACTTGCGTAGCGTGGCAAACACTTCGGCAACCGACTTCGGGTTGTTTTCGTCCATCGACAATTGGAGAATGTTGGCAATGCAGTTGTATATATTCGGCAGGTTTTCGGATATATGGTTCTGTTCAGCCACGTCGCGAGCCTGGAGCAGATAGTCATACGACTTCTTGTAGTCGTAGCTGTATGTCATGTATATGATGCCCAGGTTCTGCATCGCCTTGATGATGTCAGGTAGCTGTTTTTTCTCATAGTTGTTTGAATAATAGCGGTTTACCACCATGGAATAATATATCATCGCACTGTCGTACTTACACTGCACGATGCTTCTGTATCCCCTGTCTATCAGGGTCTGGTTGTCAAGGTTGCGCAGTCTGTGGAACTCTTTGCTTACATCGTTTGCCGCACCGCGGCAACACACTGATAACACCAGGAATAATATTGTGGATATAATAGACTTTGCCATAACAATCTGCAAATATAACAAATACATCAGTCTTGACAAAATATCACGGCATATTTCAATCAAATATTTCTCGACGAGACGGATATCTGTGGCGCTAATAGAAATCCCCGTTTCATGGTTTCCGCACCATGAAACGGGGATTTCTTCTTTATGGTATATTCAATAATGTCGCCTTATTTCACAATAACTTTCACAATCTTTCCGTTGCTCATCTTCAGGATGTTCAAGCCCTTTACAGGAGCACTGACGAGCTGTCCGTCGGCTGTGTAGCGAGCTACGACCTTTGTCTCAGAGCTGTTCTGAAGCTCATTAATACCTGAAGAAGTACCGTTTGCAAGGTCTACGAACATAGCATTTGACGGAGTCAACGACGAAGTAGAAGTGTTGTCGTCATACTGATAGTGGGATGTTACGTCAAATCCGTAGTACGGGAAGTCGTAAGCATCGAGACCCGTAAAGGTGTACGACAGTGTATTGGCGTCAGTATCGCCCGATGCAAGCCACGTCATAGTCTTTGCGCCCTTGGCGAGCGGCTGACCAATCTTGATGTAGTCGATTACGAATGGAGCAGAAGTGTAAGAGAAGAAACCAATCTTCTGTCGAGCCTCCGTAACAGGCAGTGTTACAGTGCCGTCGGCAAGTCCGTTAGCTGGCAATATCAGATAATATATCGTGCCGTTCATCTTGATGCCGATTTGGTCGTTTGCATCGCCATAGAGTTTCAATGTCAGGTTGCATTTATCTGCATTGTCGAGACAAAGCTCCGGTGTGTAAATATGTCCGTAAGTATAATCATAGTCGCCTTCAGCTCCAATCATACCCTGCACGAGCGTATTGTAGTCGCCTGTCCATCCCGGCATTTTTGTATAAGCGTCGAGTGAAGATATTTCCTCATTGTTCACTGGTGTTGCATCTGCGAGATTTGTGGCTGTCGTCACACTTGCATCAACAGTGCCGAAGTCCTCTTCAAGGATTGGATAATCCTCGTCAGCCTCATCGGCATACTTCACTCCGTAGCAGTTTGCAGTATAACTTGTAGCCTTAGGAGCAGCCTCCCAGTTTGCCGTGAACGAACCGCGGCTGTCGATGTCGGTTGCCTCCTTTGTCTCAGGAGCTGCAACGCCGAGGGCATGAGTAAAGCTACGTGTAGAGAACTGGCTCACATAGTGTGCACGCACGCCGTACCAGTATTCTGTGTTCGGGTCGAGATTAGTAAATGTATACGAAGTATTGCTTGTAGAAGCCGTATAGCAGTAGTCCTCTTTCAAGTCAGTGTAATAGTCGCCACCAACAATCTGGTATTCGAATGCCGGCTTAGCCGTTACATCAACATCGTCGAGTACGAAGTATGCCCCTTCGTTCAAGTCCTCAACACGCAAGCGGAGCTGAGTAAAGCCACCTGTAGCAAACTTACTGTACTCTTCCTCGAGCTTCACGATATCAGCATCGTTCCAGAAGCCGCTGGCATTATACTCACCGATATTCTTCCATCCGTCGGCATTCTTCAGGTCGATAAGAATGCTTCCCTGTACATAATACTTTGCGTATGGATCAGTCGGGTCAACAGTCGGGTCAACAACTTTCAGTGAGAAATGTGCCGTCTTGTAGTCATTGCCGTTTGTAGGTACGGTAAACGAATCGTCGTTAGATAGTTTTATTGCTTTCGAGTTATCGGTACCCTCATCAACGAATGTCCGTGAAGTTGTCTCGAAGCCAGCCGGCAGAGTTCCGTCGTTGAAATCAGCAACGAATGTAGTGTCCTTGTCTGACAGATATTTTCTTGTATAGAGGTCTACATAATAGTTGAAAGCCTTGCGTGTAGGTTGCCAAGCGATAGTGAAGTTGTCTTTCTTGAAGTCGGTAATCCCTTCTACAACAGGGTTGGCAAGGAATGAGCTTCCAGCCTTTATCTTCACATCGTCGATAACGATTGAGCCTTCAGTATAAAAACAAACATAGCCATCGTTGTTTGCAGAGTAGTTCTTTACGGTGTAGGTTACTTCCTGCCACCCGTCTTTCTCATATATTCTGGCTTCATAACGTCCGCTTTCGTCATCGGTCTTTGCTGCCGCCAAGCCTTCATATCCACCAGTGCATACTTCAATTCCGATGCTGGAACCGGTGAGCTTTTGGTAACCGCCATTTCCGTCGTTTACAAGTGCCGGATTTGCCTTCACACGTAGTGTGATGGTCAAGTCGCCAGAGTAATCGCCGATTGGTGTGCAGGCGTAAGCCAGAATCTGCGGATTATAGGTTTTAAGGGCGAGGGCGCCACCGGCTGAATATACCATGCTACCAAACCATGTGCCGTCTTTTGTCAGCGAGTTGTCGATATATATTCCATTATCAGAATATCCCTCATATTCACAAGCCAGCATCTTTGTGGTATCCGGTTTTTCTACAGTTCCCGAAGTCATTGCCGAGAAGTCCTCGTTTACGAGTACTGCTTCCATCACTCCCTGTGCCTTCGGCTGAACTTTCAGCGGAGAGGCATTATAGGCTGATGCCTTAGTTATGTTCCTCTTGAAAACATTCTTTGCCGTCTGCTGTGCCAAAACGAAGCGCGGACGACTTGTGTCTGTTGTGCCTGCAACGGCATTGCCCGTATAAAGAGTGAGTGCTATTGCCGCAGCTGAAATAAGAGTAAATCTTTTTCCCATGTGCTTAAGTTATTAAATATGTTGAACCTTCTTCTCGTTATGCTCCGCCGTGCAATCATAGGTCCGATGCCTGCATGCGGATTTCTTTCTTTTCGGCAGCAAAATTATACAATATGAAAGAAAAACAATATAGAAAACGACATATTGATGTATTAAATCACGAATAAAGTCATTCTAAACGGCACAAATACACGTTAGAATGACTTTATGTATGATTAAAGACATGACATAAGCAGACAGTTGCTTTGGAAGCAACAGACAAAAGTGACAGAAAAAACGTTACCATCCTGCACCTTTGGTGCAGCAACCGAATACCGCTGCTGTTTGGCCCAAACGGCAGCGGTGTTTGGCCCAAACGCTCCGGGCGTTTGATGCAAACGCTCCGGGCATAGCATCCCCTACTCCATACGGGATATCTTCTGGTATGCCGAAGGCGACAGTCCGGTAATGCTCTTGAAGAGAGCACCGAAGTTAGTTCTCGACTTGAAGCCTACGCTCTCGGCTATTCCCTCAATAGTCATGTTGGCATAGTCGGGATTGCCGGCAAGGCGGCGGCATGCCTCCTTTATCCTGTATTCGTTAAGCAGCGAATTGAAGTTTGCCCCATACTCCTGATTTATTGCCTGAGATACGTAGCGCGTACGACTGTGTACGAGTTCGCTCAATCTATCTACATTGAAGCCAAGCTTATATATTTCAGCCGAATTCTCCATTACGCCGAGCACTGCAGCATAAAGTTCCTTTGCGTCATCGCCCGTCATACGGCTGTTTTGGTATTTCGTTTTCTGAACAGCATCTTTAGCGTCGGTGTCAGCGGCAACGGCTACTGCCACATTCTCCATATCATGCAGTTTCTCTTCAAGCTCCGCAATGCGCCGCTCGTCGATTTTCCGCCTTTCCCTTGCCCGTTCCTCCTTGTCGAGCATCTCCACATAGTTGCGGTAGAGGTGGCGGTTGTTTGAGCGTATCTTCCTGTTGGCACGGTATATCCTGTAGAGCAAACCTCCGATTACAGCCATCACCACAAGTACGCAACAGAACACGATATTCTGCAGCCGACGCTTTTCCGATAGTTCCTTCACCTGCTCGTTGGCCTTGTTGAGCTCGCGCATAAACTTCACGTTCTTCACCGATGCGAGCTGTCCCTCGCCCTGCAGTTTCTCGTTGCTGCGCAGATATTCCAGTTCCCATTTGTTGGCCAACTCGGTGTTGCCCATCTCCTTATAAACATCTGACAGGTCGCGGTATAGCGTGGTGATAAAGTCAAGACTGTTGTTTTTGCGGGCTATACCGAGGGCAGTGTTTATGGATGCAATGGCCTTGTCGTATTGTTTCGTTTCTACATAAATTTTCGTTATCAGTCCCTGCGACGACAGTATGCCGCGATATGCCAAGGGGTTGTCGCCAACGGTTTTTATTGATTGTTCGAGTATCGCCACTGCCTTCTGAAAATTGTTTTGCTTATAGGCTTCATAAGCCGAGCACATGAGGAAGGCTTGGCGTATCTCTCCTTTGTTCATACCGGCACATGCCTTGCGGAAGAGTTTTATCTCGTTTGAAATGTTACTTGAATTCTGACTTTTATTGAAACTCAACATTACGAGATTGTCCATTGCAAGGGCAAGAGTCTGAGTGTCTTTTAGCTTTAGCGACATGTTAAACGACTTGCGGAGCATGGCTATTACCTCTGAAGCATCGTTCGAATTAGCGTCATCCTTTGACAATTGCAGTATGTTCGCAATACAGTTATATATATTAGGCAGTTTTTCGTAGGATTTAGTACGCTCGGCAAGTTCCTTAGCCTCAAGAAGGTATTCGTATGACTTCTTGTAGTCGTAGCTGAAGGTCATGTAGATAATGCCAAGGTTCTGCATCGCCTTGATAATGTCCGGCAGATCCTTCTTGGCATAGCTGTTGTCATAGTAGCGGTTTACTACCATGGAATAATATATCATCGAGCTGTCGTACTTTGCTTCCTCGATACACTTGTATCCCTTGTCGAGCAAAGTCTTGTTGTCGATATTTCGCAGTCTGTAGAACTCGTCGCTCACGTCGTTTGCCGCTGCATGGCATACCACAGACACGAGCAAGAGCATAAAAGTTGAAAGAAAGAATTTTGCCATAACTGGATGCAAAAATAATAAATACATCAGTTATGGCAAAATCTAATATAAAATTTTTAGCTCGTTATGGTCTACTTTACCACCTTTATTGTGCGTCCGTCGGCTGTGCGGATGATATTTAAGCCGCGTGTCAACCCCTTCTGGCGCATACCGTTTACGGAATAAACGGCTGATTTGTCCGTCTTCGGCGTGTCAGTCACTCCGTTGATGCCCGTACCGCCGCCCGGAACAAGCTCCACGCTCTGTCCGTTGACAATTCTTCCGTCGGCTTTGTCTATCAAGAGTACGGCAATCTCCACGTTGTCGTCAACAAGGATATTGTCGGGAAGGGTAAACGACCGCTCGTCTGTTACCGCCTGTTCCGCATCTACATCCGTAGGAATGGTACCGTCGATGCCGTAGAAGTCGCCAATGAAAGCGCGTGCAACGTCATTGAAATACATCACTTCCGACGGGATATAATCTCCATATTTCTCATATCCGCCCATAACGCCAGCCTTTCCGTCGGCATAGCTGTTGTGTTGACGATAATCGTTATCCCCCGGTTTATGCACGCGGTTTTCAAGGATTACATACGACAGGGCGAGTTTGTTGTTCTTCTGCGCCTCGCCAAAGTGGACGGTTGTAGTGGCACTGACCGTACGCGTTGTCTTGTCGAAAGTGGTCTGCAGGTCGACATCCGAGAGTATCTCTCCATAATTCAGCAATGCCTGTGAGAAACGTATAAAGTCTTTCGGGTCGCACTTCTGTCGGCGTGCCACGCTGCCTGCCGGAAAGCCAGAACCGATATACTGCGAGAGCTTACCGATATAGTCGCTCTCCATCGGGTCGCCGCTATGGGCGGCAATACCGATTATCTTGTCGGAATAATTCCTTTTTATGGAATCGAGGGCTACAAGTCCACGTACACACCATCCACACCATGTGCCGGTGCCTTCCTCGCATACTGCCTTCTGCGGATAGCTCGTCAGCGTGCGACTTACGGTGTTCTTGTCGCCGTCTGCTTCTACCCATATATTATAAGGTAGCGTTTCGTGTTTACCGATTGAAAGTTTACGATCGAGAGTGAATTTTGCAGGGGCTGCTGCCGATACATTGGCATCGAAATGCTGGGTCGTGGTTTCGCCGTTTGCCTCCAGTCCCACGGTAAAGCCACTGACTGTTTCTTCTCCTCTTGTAGATACCGTACCGCTGATTGCCACATCGCCCATATAGTTGATGCCGGCAGGTAAATCAACGGCAATATTCAGTTTATGGCTCTCCTCAATCGTTACGTCATCTACGAGAAGACGGCTGCAGTCTGTGGAGTTGTTCACAAAAGCTATAGTCACCGTCTTTCCCTTATATTGCGCAAGCGAAATGGTATGTTCTGTCCACTCTGCCTCTTCTTTCGCAACAGAGAACAATGGCGCTGCGACATTAAAGTCAGCCTTTTCCTTTCCTGCCGTTTCGGATATGTACACGGCATATCCGTCGGCATGCTTGGAGTCTGCTGCCATTGCTCGCCAGGTGAGTATAGGATTTGAGCCGGAGAGGGTTATGGCAGGCGTAATCATCCAGTCGTCGGAGGTTCCTGCCTGTGCATACCACGAGGTGCTGCATGCTGCATGCTCAGTGGCAGCCTTATTGGTTGCCACCTGAATCCATGGTGTACCGACGCTGAAGCCCAGTTTCTTCATAGAAGCCGAAGGGTCATTCTGGTCGTAATCTCTCAATGTGAAGTCTGCCGGGATTCCGCTTTCGAAATCGCAGCTTAGATAAGTTTGGGCGCTTGCATGAAAAGAAAGAAAGAAAAATGCGCACGCAATCGCCGAACGTGTCATAATATTGCTTTTTAAGTTATATAAATGCAAAGATATCGCTTTTTTACTCATCAAACAAAATTTTCTTTACTTTTTGCATTATTTCACTCTTTTCTTCTTTTTACTACCTATATATCAGTATAAATAATTATCTTTGCAGCCGTTTTACTAATTATTTTTAGGTATGGAAACAACTGAGAGAGAAAGGAAGATATACCGCGTGACGCTGACAGGAAGCTTGGTTAACGTGGTTCTGCTAGTTTTTAAGTTTGTGGCAGGAATCTTAGGCGGATCGGCAGCAATGATTGCAGATGCCGTACACTCGCTGTCGGATTTCCTTACAGACATCGTCGTCATTGCGTTTGTAAGAATCAGTTCGAAGCCGGAAGACCAAGACCACGACTATGGGCACGGCAAGTATGAAACGCTCGCCACTTCGATTATCGGACTGGCTTTGCTCTGTGTGGGCTTTTACATTCTCTACAACGGCTGCCATAAGGTATGGGATTTTTTCAACGGAATGCAACTGGAGCAACCGGGAATGGTGGCTCTGGTAGCGGCTCTGGTGAGTATCATGCTTAAAGAATGGACTTTCAGATTCACAGCTAAAGTTGGTAAGGAGGTAAAGTCACAGGCTGTTATCGCCAATGCATGGCACCACCGCAGCGATGCCCTATCGTCTATCGGAACGGCAATAGGCGTAGGCGGAGCAATTGTTTTAGGAAGTAAATGGGCGGTGCTCGACCCGGTAGCGGCAGTAGTGGTAAGCTTCTTTATCATCCGTACTGCCATCGGACTTATCCGTACGTCGTCCGGCGACTTGCTCGAAAAGAGTCTGCCGGCTGATATTGAGAAGGAGATTGTAGACATTGCGCAAAGTGAACCCGAGGTTAGCGATGTGCATAAGCTCTGCACGCGGCATATAGGAAGTAATATCGCTATCGAGATGCACTTGAGGATGCCGGGCGACACGACGCTGAGGGTTTCCCACGCGCACGCCACCAACATTGAGCGCATGCTGCGAAAACACTTCGGCGAACATACGCATATCAGTATCCACGTGGAACCTGAGAAATAAAAGAATCCCCTGCATACTATTCAACCAAGAACCGTATACAGGGGAATGCTTTTATCACACATAAAATTAGTCAGTGTTGTCATGGGGATTATTAAGTCTGCAATACAACGCAACGTTTTTTAAAAAAAAATCAATCAGCATGGTATAAATATTGCTTTTGTTTATTGAAAATCATTTATAACATCTTTTTGTTTGTCAGATAATATAAATTCCACACATAATCTTTTTCGTGTCTCTGATGATATTCATTAAAAGCCATCATCTTATATAAAAACAAGTCAAAGTACGATTTCATGTCCTTAGCATATTAACTGTCTATGCTTATTTACGTCAGCAAAGGTATGAAACATTTTTGAACCGGAAAGGAATAAAAACTTGAAAAATGCGGCGTTTTGTCGCATGAGCAAAAAGAATTGTTACAAAAGCAAAGATGTTTTATCGATGAAATGGCATTTTTAAGAGATTTGAGACATACCTTTGAAAAATGAGACAGTACTAAAATTCCCCTATACCCTCACACTATCCCTCACACCCCTCACACTATCCCTCACCAACGTTTCTATGTGAATATCATATAGTTACAGCTAAAGTGTGAGGGTGTGAGGGTAAAATGACCGAAAAAAAATTTTTTATTATTTTCTGTAGGGAAAGAAGAATATTATGTATTCTGAAACGAGAAAACGGGGACACTCTCTATCAGAATGTCCCCGTCTGTCATCTTATTTATGATGCCATCGATATGGCGCAAAGCCTAAGTTTTATCGCTTAAGCTTGAATGAATTCTCTAAGCTTGTCATCTCGTCAACAAAGAGCTTGTCGACCTTCAGACGTTTCGTTATCTGCGAACAACTGTGGATAACCGTGGAATGGTCTCTGCCTCCCATAAGTTTTCCGATGCGCGATGCCGGCATCTTGGTATATTTCTGGGCAAGATACATCGAAACCTGGCGGGCCTCTACGTATTCGCGCTTACGGCTACGACCGTTCACAGCTGCTGTTGTAACCTCGAAATGATTGCATACCGTCTCAAGGATATCATCGATTGTAAGCGGATTGTCGTCTATCTTTACTGCACGCTTTATCACTCTCTCAGCAAGACGCATGTCGATATTGCTGTTGTAGACCACCGAATATGCCATCAGTGAATTTATTACTCCCTCAAGGTCTCTCACGCTACCGTTGGCTGTCTGTGCAATAAAGCGGACTACATTCTCCGGAATGCTCAGTCCATCACGCTTAATCTTACACTGCAGTATGTCCATACACAGCTCCACGTTCGGCTTTTCCAGTTCGGCAATGAGACCGCAACAGAATCGAGTAAGCAGACGGTCGCTCATTCCCTGCAAGTCTACCGGCGGACGGTCGCTGGCAAGGATTATCCTCTTACCGTTCATAAACAGATGGTTGAAGATATGGAAGAAGGTTTCCTGCGTCTTCGTTGCCGAAGCCCATTCCTGAATATCGTCAACAATCAGCATGTCGATTGTCTGGTAGAAGTTGATGAAATCGTTTACCGTATTGTTCCTTACCGCATTTGTATACTGCACCTGAAAGAGACGGGCGCTGATATACAGTATTCGCTTCTGAGGGTACAACTGTTTCGTGCGTACTCCAATGGCATTTATGAGGTGGGTCTTTCCACATCCGGAAGGACCATATACGAACATCGGGTTAAACTGTGTGGTGTTAGGATGCTCGGCAATTGACATTCCGACGGAGCGCGGCAGCTTGTTGCTTGCTCCCTCGATATAGTTCGAGAATGTGTGATGCGGATTGAGCTGAGACGGTATCTGCTGCGGACGTGCAGCATCGAGAGGTCTCGGCGACTGGTTGTTGCCGGTTCTGCGCACCGGGCGGTCGCTGATGCTTGCCGGAGGATCGGATGTTATGACCTGTGCAAGATTGTTCGTCTTGTCGGTTACTACACGATACTTCAGCTGTATTCCTGCGCCGAAAGTACGTGTAAGCACCTTTCCCAACAGGTCAATGAAGTTCTCTTCCAAGTATTCGTAGACGAATGGACTTGGAACTTGAACCAACAAAATCTTTGACTCTAAATTAAAGCTCTCAAAGACTATCGGTCTGAACCATGTATTAAACTGTTGCTCTGAGACGTTCTCCTTTATAAGCAGGAGCGTTTTCTCCCATAGAGCATTGGGATTCTCGGCCATATTATATAAATAAAACGATTTTGTCTTTCGACGATTCTTTTTTGGTTTTTCAGTGTTTAATCATGTGGCGAACACATGTCCCTTGAAAAGTGGTTGCAAATTTCGCAAAAAATATTGGAATAAACAAATGAGTGTAGGGGTTATTTTGAAACAAATTTGTAAAGTGCTTTAATATTGCACTTTACAAATTCGCTGTCTTTATGTCATTTTCCCGTATCTTATTTGTCTTTCTTTCCGAATACGGAGAAGTGCACATAGCGTTTTGGATGGGCCTTGAGGTCTATCATAAGCGAATCGGCAGACTTCACCGTGGCATTCAGATTGTAATACAGCTGCGGATCACGCATGAGGAGTCCGAGACTGCCCTGATTGTTGTTGAGTTGCTCGGTGAATGCCTGTACATTGTCGAGTGTGGCGTTCACCTTACTCATTGTGCCGTCTACATCCACCTTGCCCAGTTTTGCAGTAAGGGTTTCGGCATTATCCATTACCTTGCCAGCCTTGCCGAGAAGTCCTGGAACATTGCCGTTAAGGGTTGTCAGCAGGGTATTTAGCTGTCGCGAAGATACTGTCAGGTTGCCGGTGATGGTCTCTACGTTGTGGAGAGAGTTGGAAAGTGCCGGGTCTGCAAGCAGCGCATTGACATTGGCAAGGATGGAATCAAGTTTCGGAAGCATTTTCTCTACTACCGGTATAAGGTCTTTTACCTGTCCCATGGCACCGTCGTTGATACCGCCAACTATCGTTTCACCCGGATTGACTCTTTCGCGCATGTTGTTGGCAAGCAAGAGATTTACCTTTACGTTGCCCATCAAATCACTGACGATTTCGGCGCTACTGCCTTTCGGTATGCGCATATTCTTATCGATGTCTGCCTCAACGATGATATCTTTTGCCGCACCATAGTTGTAGTCGATGCTGCGAACTACGCCTACCTTATATCCGTCGGCATAGATAGGACACGAGGAAGACAGTCCGCTGATATCTTTAAAGGATATATAATAGCGGTTGTCGGACGTGAAGAGGTTTAATCCCTTTAGGAAGTTCATGCCAAGGAACAGCACAATGATTCCTACGATTGCCACAAGGGCTATTTTCACTTCTTTGGTAAAATATTTCATCTTTTGTCTATTTTATGAATTCTTTTCGTATATAAAGTCTGAGCTCTTGCAGCAAACTCTCTGTAAAAGACGGAACTTACTTGCGACGGCGGCTCTCTTTTATCGCTTCGTTTACATTTACTTTCTCTCCGTTCTTGAAGGCAACGACGAAACAACCGGGGAACTGTTCTGCAAGACTCTGTCGCAATTTGTTTATCTCACTGTAATTTGTAGATTCCCCTACCGTATATTTGTACATTCCTCCCTCTTTATACGAGGAAACGCCATTCTGGCCCTTCAGTCTTTTGCTGTTGGATGGCAACACTACGTTGCTTGCGAGAATCTGCACCTTAAACACGGGTTTACTCTCCGACTCTGTAGCTTTATTGGCAGCATTTGCCGGTTGCGACGACTTCGAGGCGTTTTCATTGCGCACCCTTGCCACAGGCTTTACAGCTCTTGTTACGCTCTGTTCACCGGCAGCATTCTCTGTTGTTTTCTTTCTGTCAATGATTTTCTCTGCCTTTTCCTCCCTATCGTCATTGTCTGTGGCTTTGCTCTTTACAGACTGCGGCACTGCCCTTGTACGCTTTTTCGCCCTCGGAGCGACATTGTCTTCCTTGAAATCCTGTGGAACAATAGACGGCACCTTTACTTCTTGACTGCCTTTTGCCTCATAAGGAACAGTAAATCCGGAGAAGTTGTCGTTTTTGTATTTTGCAAAGGCATTGTATATACCCCTTGCAATATTGTCAATACTCGCCTCGTCGTTGAGCAGTCGCTCTTCGTCTGGCGTTGTGATAAAGCCAAGTTCAATAAGACAAGCCGGCATTGATGTTTCGCGAAGCACGAGAAACACGTCCTGTTTCACTCCCTTGTCCGGGCGTGAAGCTATGGAGCACACGTTTTTCTGCACGAGCCGGGCGAGTTCTACACTCTTAGCCATATTCTTGTCGTGGATAAACTCAAACATTATTGCACTCTCCGGCGAATTCGGATCATAACCTTCATAGCGCTGCTTATAGTCGCTCTCGTATGTTATAACGGCATTTTCGCGCTGCGCCGCACTTAGTTTCTCGTTTGAACGACGCATTCCCATGGTGTACGTTTCAACACCACGGGCTATTCTTCCTGCCGGCAACGCATTGGTGTGTATAGAGATAAAGACGTCAGCTTTATTCTTGTTGGCAATATCCGCACGCTTGTGCAACGGGATGAACACGTCAGTCTTTCGGGTATAAATAACATTCACGTCGGGACAGTTTTTCTCAACATACCTTCCGAAAGCAAGCGCTGCCCTCAAGTTTATGTCTTTTTCGTTAGAAAAACTTCCTCTTGCACCGGCATCGTGCCCACCATGTCCGGCATCAATTACGAGCGTAAAAGACTTGGCAGCGAAACTTGTCACCGCCATAATCATAAGCATTACAGCTATTGCTGCAGCTCTAAATATCGAGTTGTTTTCCTTTATCACAGTTGCAAAATTAAGTATAAGTTTCGTTTTGTCATAACATTTTAGGAAAATTGTGCGCATTTACTGGTCTTTTTAGTTATTTATCCAGTGTAACTGAACACCGGCACCATCAGAATCGGCTCCCATAGGTGGGTTCTTCTTCACTACTTTCACCGTTAGTTCCTCTATTCCCGGCATTGCAGCAATGAGACTTTTCCCTATTCTTCCCGCAACATGTTCTATGAGCTTTGACGGAATTGCCATTTCCTTTTTCACTATACCATAGACTTCGGCATAATTAAGGGTATCCACCACCCTATCTGTTTCAGCTGCTGTTGCCAGAGGGTATTGTATTTTCACGCTCACCACGAAATCTCCGCCCGTGGCTTGCTCTTGCGGCAGCACTCCATGACGCGAATGGAACCGCATATTATCTATAAATATTTCTCCGCTCTCAAGTTTCATTTTTATAACTGCTAAATTCATTTTTATAACTGCTAAAAAATCAGATAGCGGACATAGGCATTGTTTCACAACACTACCTACATTCGCTAACCGACCGGCTTTCGCCTACTTTATTTTTATGTTTAAAAATTAATTTCCAAGCTTTCGTTACTATATCCTATCCACAACGAGAGGCTCCACAGTTCTTGCAGATAAGACAGCCCTCCTGATATACAAGAGTCTCTTGTCCGCAAACCGGACATTTCTGTCCCTTTGCCTCCGTTCCGTCGGCGATATATTTCTTCAAAGCTCTCTCAACACCTATTTTCCAGGTGTTGATACTCTGACTGTTCATTTGCAGCGAACCAACGAGCTTGATGACATTTGCCAAAGGCATTCGATAGCGCAAGACTCCGGAGATAAGCTTTGCATAGTTCCAATACTCAGGATTGAACTTCTCCGACAGTCCCTCAACGGTGGTCTTGTAGCCGCGTTTGTTCTCAAACTGGAAGTCATAACGCTTCTTTCCGTTCTCGTCGAGCTTCTTTATGATTTTTCCCTTGGTAATTGTCTTAGGCAGAGAGATTCCCTCTTCATCGTCTTGAAGACCGGTGAATATCTCATAAGGATAACCGTCGAGCAAACCGACGAATGCCACCCATTTTTCCTTGTTGTTCTGGAAGCGAACCACGTCGCACTCGAGTTCCTTCGGACGAACCTCTGTAACCTGTGGCGGCTCGCATACATGTTTGTGCTCAGAAGTTTCTTTTTTCTTGTCTTTCTTCTCTACGGCTATCATCACTCCCGAACGTGACCCGTCGCGATATACGGTGCAGCCTTTGCAGCCTGACTTCCATGCTTCAACATAGAGTCGGTTTACGAGTTGCTCGTCTACATTATTCGGTAGATTGATTGTTACGCTGATGCTGTGGTCTACCCACTTCTGTATTGCTCCCTGCATACGCACCTTCATCAACCAGTCTACATCATTTGCCGTTGCTTTGTAATAAGGTGATTTTGCAACGAGTTCGTCGAGTTCCTCCTGGGTGTAACGTTTCTCCGTATCGTAGCCGTTGATTTTCATCCATGTAAGGAACTTATGATGGAAGACAATAAATTCCTCGAAGGAGTCGCCCGACTCGTCGACGAAGTCTACATGAACATCGCTGTCGTTAGGATTAACCTTGCGGCGACGCTTGTAAACCGGCATAAAGACTGGCTCGATACCGCTGGTAGTCTGCGTCATCAGACTCGTTGTTCCCGTAGGGGCAATGGTAAGACAGGCGATGTTTCTTCTGCCATATTTCACCATATCCTCGTATAGCTGAGGGTCGGCTTCCTTGATACGGTTGATAAACGGATTGTTCTTCTCTCTCTCCGCACTGAAGATCTTGAATGCGCCGCGCTCCTTTGCCATCTCCACAGACGAGCGGTAGGCTGCAAGGGCAAGGGTCTTATGCACGAGCACCGAGAAGTCGGTAGCTTCCTGCGTACCGTATCTCAGATTCATGGCTGCAATCATATCGCCCTCTGCCGTAATGCCGACACCGGTACGACGACCTAATCCGCTCTTGTTCTTTATTTTCTCCCATAGATGAAGTTCGGTATGTTTTACATCATCCGTCTGCGGATCGCTCTTCACCTTTTCTATTATCTGGTCTATCTTCTCCAGCTCCATGTCAACGATATCATCCATAATACGCTGAGCGATGCGAACATGTTTCTTAAACAGTTCGAAGTCGAAATATGCATCTGGAGTGAACGGATTTACTACGTATGAATAGAGGTTTACCGACAGCAGGCGGCAGGAGTCATACGGACAGAGCGGAATCTCACCACATGGATTCGTTGAAACCGTGCGGAAACCGAGGTCGGCATAACAGTCTGGTATGCTCTCGCGGATAATGGTATCCCAAAATAGGACTCCCGGCTCAGCACTTTTCCATGCATTGTGGACGATTTTTTCCCATAGTTTCTTTGCATCCACTTTCTGCTGAACCTGTGGATTCTTACTGTAAATAGGGAATTGCTGAGTATACTCAGTACCATTTACGGCATCATTCATAAACTCATCGTCGAGTTTCACAGAAACGTTGGCTCCCGTAATTTTTCCTTCCTGCATCTTTGCATCGATGAATGCCTCGCTATCAGGATGCTTTATGCTTATCGAGAGCATCAAGGCTCCGCGGCGTCCGTCTTGTGCCACCTCACGGGTGGAATTGCTGTAACGCTCCATGAACGGGACAACACCTGTTGACGTCAATGCCGAATTGTTTACCGGCGAACCCTTCGGACGGAGCTGCGAGAGGTCATGACCTACTCCGCCGCGACGTTTCATCAGCTGCACCTGCTCCTCGTCCATAAGCATCACGGCACCGTAGGAGTCGGCATCGCCGTCGAGACCGATAACGAAGCAGTTGGAGAGCGAAGCTACCTGATAGTGGTTGCCTATTCCTGTCATCGGACTTCCTGCCGGGACGATATATTTAAAATGGTCGAGCAATGAAAAGACCTCGTCTTCCTGGAGCGGATTCTGGTATTTATTCTCTATTCTGACGATTTCCTTTGCAATTCTGCGATGCATGTCTGCAGGAGTTTTCTCGAAGATATGTCCGAAGCTATCCTTCAGCGCATACTTGTTTGCCCAGACTCTGGCTGCAAGTTCATCACCGTCAAAGTATTCCTTTGAAGCGTGGAACGCCTCATCAAAAGTGTATATATTTTCTTGTTCCATCATTATATTAATAAGGTAGAAGAGTTTTAAAGATTTCAGCCTTGCCGATTTTCACAAAGCGGATGCAAAGTTAATCTTTTTTATGGATATACAGAAATGAAACACAAGAAATATGACGCTTTTTTAAAGACAAAAAAAATTACGAATTTCGTTTGCCGTTTCTTGAAAAAATTATGTAACTTTGCAAACCACAACACTGACAACGTACAGACTTACCCGTATACCCATGTATACTAACCACGACATTCATTTATACTAAAGTTAATATATATCTGTATGAGCAACAATAAAGAATATAGAGAAAAGAGTGCACACCATCACTCTAAACACACAAAGTCTGAATTTCTTGACGAGGCTGAACTCTTCAAGCGCAGTTCCATGAGCAGTCAGCGCAGGCGAAAAATCCTGTCGAAAGTCATGTTTGCCATTTTGTCTGTCATTGCTATTCTTGTAGTCATTGCATGTATACTTACAAGCATGTAGATGGTGTTTTGATAAAGACACCAGCAACCTTTTATAGAAATTCTTTGCATAATAAAATAACTGCAAGTTTCCGATTATAAAGATTCGAAAACTTGCAGTTATATTTTTCATATACACCGGAAACCTTGCCCGATGATGTTTTAATTCATATTTTTAGTCTACTACGATTGGCTTGTATTTAGGAACAAGAATCTTCATGATAATCCAACCGATAAGGTAAGCAACGGCACAGATGCAGAACACGATCATGTATCCGCCCTTCTTACCGTCGAAGCCCATAAAACTGAACGAAGCAGCATTCTCGGCATATGTGAAGAGCATACCAGACCCCTTGTTGATAAGGAATGAACCGATACCTCCAGCCATTGCACCGATACCGGTGATAGTGGCGATTGTAGATTTCGGGAACATATCACCGATTGTAGAATAGAGGTTTGCTGACCAAGCCTGGTGTCCGGCACCGAGCAAACCGATGATTACTGCTACCCACCATGCACTGATTTCACCCATCGGCTGAGCGATAAGTCCGAGCAACGGGAAGCAAGCGAATATCAACATAGCACGCATACGACCGATATACGGATTCATACCCTTCTTTTCAACAAAGTATGTAGGCAGATAACCTCCGCCAATACTCAATACGGTAACGATAGCATACAGAGTGAAGATAAGGGCAATAGCCTCTGGACTGTCTGATGTATATCCATAAACATCTGAGAAGTATGCAGGAGCCCAGAACAGGAAGAACCACCAAACGCCATCGGTCATGAACTTACCTACGATGAACGACCATGTCTGCGGGAATGTGAAGCACTTCAAGAAACCAATTGTCTTCTCCTCCTCTGCAGGAGCATCAGCAGTTTTCACTACCTCTTCCTCTTCTTCATCCTGCTCAATATAAGTAAGCTCTGCCTTATTCGTGAACTTGCTGTTGCGTGGTTTGTCGTACAGCCAAATCCAAAGTCCCATCCAAACATAACCGAGCACACCGATTACTACGAAAGCCATCTCCCAGCCCCATGCTTTTGCGAGCAACGGAATTGTTGCCGGAGCGGCAAGCGCACCTACTGATGCACCGCTATTGAAGATTGATGTAGCGAAGGCACGGTCTTTCTTCGGGAAATATTCTGCAGTTACCTTTACTGCTGCCGGGAAGTTTCCTGCCTCACCTGCTGCAAGCACCAAACGACATGAGAGGAAGAGCCAAACGCTGACTGTTGCTATGGCTATAGCAGCATCAGAACCAGCCTGTACAAGGCGCAGTGCCTCTATCGAGTCATAACCCTCGATAAGCATGGCTGCCTCACCGCAAAGAGCATGAAGTACAGCACCTGTAGACCATACGAAGATTGCAATAAGATAACCTTTCTTGGTTCCCATCCAGTCTACGAACTTTCCTGCGAAGAGGTTGCAGACAGCATAGAAGATTGAGAACCAACCTGTAATCGTACCGTAATCATCATCGGTCCAGTGGAATTCTGGAGCGATAAAGTCTTTCCAAGTCAACGACAGAACCTGACGGTCCATATAATTCACTGTTGTTGCCAAAAACAACAACGCGCAGATTACCCAACGGAAGTTGGACATTTTAGTAGTTTGTATAGAAGCCATTTTCTATTTTTAATTGTTAATACTGTTTTTATTCCAATTTGCAAAGATAATATTTTTTTTCATATTCCGTACACATCAAGTGTATTTTATAATCAAAAAACATTATCCTTGCACTTTTTTCGATCAAAATCGGATAGTTTTTAAGTTTTTTAGTCTTGATAATACACACGTTTTACACGGTCGCTAACGCTTGTCAGAACCTCGTAAGGGATAGTGTCGAGCACATCCGAAAGCACTGTAACCGGCAGATGATCGCCAAAGATTTCCACGCTGTCGCCCTCTTTGCAAGGGATGCCTGTAACGTCTATCATCGCCACATCCATGCAGATATTACCTACATAAGGTGCCTTTTGTCCGTTCACAAGGCAATAGCAGTTTCCGCGTCCAAGATGACGGTTCAGTCCGTCGGCATATCCTATTGGTATTGCTGCTATACGACTGTCGCGAGTTAGGTGTCCCTTACGGCTATAGCCCACGGTTTCCTCCTTCGGAACATCACGAAGCTGAAGGATTGTAGTCTTCAGTGTGCTTACATTATTTATAATATGATTGTCGCGACTGTCAATGCCATAAAGTCCAAGTCCCAAACGACACATGTCGAGCTGTCGTTCCGGGAAATGCTCTATACCGGCGGAATTGTCGATATGGCGCAATATCTTGTGCGGGAAGGCTGCCTGCAACTTGCGACTTGCCTCGTCGAAGAGTTCAAACTGCATCTTTGAGAAGTTGTCGAAATCGTCGCTGTCTGAGCCAACGAAATGCGAGAACACGGAACGCGGAATAACGGCATTCTGACTTTTCAGTCGGCTTATCAGCTCGTCCATATCTTTTTTAGGATTGAAGCCAAGGCGGTGCATGCCGGTATCGAGCTTAATGTGTACAGGATAATTCGTTATTCCTTCACGCTGTGCGGCCTTGACAAGAGCGTCGAGCAGACGGAAACTATACACCTCCGGCTCGAGGTCGTAGTCGAACATCGTCTTGAATGCCGTCATCTCCGGATTCATGATCATGATGTTGCTTGTTATTCCGTTTTTACGCAACGTTACGCCCTCATCGGCAACAGCCACTGCGAGATAGTTTATACGATGGTCTTGAAGGGTTTTTGCCACTTCCACGGCTCCGGCGCCATAGGCGTTTGCCTTTACCATAGCAACGAGCTTCGTCTCCGGTTTCATGAACGAGCGGTAATAGTTGAGATTGTCAACGAGAGCACGAAGATTTACCTCAAGGATTGTCTCGTGTACTTTCTGTTCGAGCAGTTCGCTGATATTATCGAAGCCGAATGAGCGTGCACCTTTTATAAGTATCACCTCATCATGAAGAGTATTGAACACCTCGCTTCTTATGAATGATGCAGTATCAGTGAAGAAGTATTTTTCGCCTACTTCTATCTTGTCGGCCTCTTCCATAAGGTCTTTACCTACTCCGATAAATTTCTCCACGCCACGCTTCATGCAAAGGTCGGAAACCTCTTTATAAAGTTCTTCTTTCTTTATCCCGCTCTGCAGTATATCACTGAGAATCAAGGTTCTGCGTCTGTCCTTATGGTCCGGACGACGACTGATGAAGTCAAGCGCAATATCGAGAGAATTGATGTCTGAATTATACGAATCATTAATGAGCGTACATCCATGCTGTCCCTGTTTCACCTCAAGGCGCATAGCTACAGGTTCTATGCCCACCATACGCTCATTTAACTGTTCTGGTGTGATGCCGAGCGAAAGGCTCACGGCAGCACAGGTGATGGAGTTCTCTATTGATGCCTCGTCGATAAACGGCAATTCATAAGTATGTTCGCCACTGTTCTTATATACATACGTTATCTTTGTCTTTGTATCTCCCTTTTCTATACCTTTTATATATAAGGGGGCTTGAGGATTCTTTTCCGACCATGCCAAATGCTCACCCTTAAAATCGCCTTCGGCTACGCATTTTGCTATAATATCTGTATCCTCCGGATATACTATTACATCAGTATCGTGGAAAAGTATAAGTTTCTCTTTTACTTTTTCCTCCAGACTCTTGAAATTCTCTTGATGGGCAGTTCCGATATTTGTTATCACACCAACTGTTGGCTGTATGATATCACGAAGCGCCAGCATCTCGCCAGGTTGGCTTATGCCTGCCTCGAATACACCAACCTGTGTCTGTTCGCTTAGTAACCAGACTGACAGCGGCACTCCTATCTGCGAGTTGTAGCTTCGCGGACTTCTCGTTACGCTGAACGACGGCGAGAGCAACTGAAAGAGCCACTCCTTTACTATTGTCTTTCCGTTGCTACCAGTAATACCGACAATAGGGATATTAAATTCATCGCGATGGCGCTCGGCAAGGCGCTGCAGCGCCTCCAGCGGACTTAGCACTTTCAAGAAGTTTGCATCAGCATACACCGTGGCATAATCTGCCGGCAACGTATCGACAACAAAATTTCTTACTCCGCGACGATACAAATCTGGAATGAAGTCATGTCCGTCATTGCGTCCAGACCTCAAAGCGAAGAACAGTGTTTCCTCCGGGAAACACAGGGAACGGCTATCGGTGAGCAGGAAGCCTATCGTGGACTGATGTTCGCCGTATCTGTGCGCTCCTATCAATGTTGTTACTTTTTCAATTGAATAAGTCATTGTCTTTCATCATTAATTGATGCAAATATACATGTTATTTTTCAGAATGAGCTCCTTTCAGTGCCATTTATCATCTGTTTACACAAAAAAACAAGGTTTTTATCAAGTTTTTTACCTCTTTTGCTACGTTTGAACGCAACATTTTACTATCTTCGCAACGTTTTCTGAAGCCAATTCTTACGGCTGCGGAATTTTGCATTTAGCGTTAAACACTTTTACTATGGAAATTTTATTACACTATATTTGGAAACACAGACTGTATCCGCTACACGCCCTCACGACAAATAATGGCGAGACGGTGGAGGTGATAGATCCGGGGTTGCACAATACCAATGCCGGTCCCGACTTCTTCAATGCAAAGATTAAAGTGGACGGAATGTTATGGGTGGGGAATGTGGAAATTCATGAAAAGGCTTCCGACTGGTTTCTTCACCAACACGATCGCGACGAGGCATACGACAATGTCATCATGCACGTGGTGGAAACTGACGACATGCCCGTTGTTACGAGTCGTGGCGATGTGGTGAGACAGATGAGAATGGAAATTCCGGACTTTGTAAAGAATAACTATACCACACTACTTAAAGAAGACCACTTTCCGCCTTGTCATGAAATTATACGTCATTTGCCGAAACTAACTATACACAGTTGGATGAGTGCATTGCAAACAGAGCGGCTGGAACAGAAAACAACGGCTATTCTCCACAGAGTGAAGGAGATGAACGGTTCGTGGGAGGACGCTTTCTTCGCTACAATGGCACGAAACTTCGGTTTCGGAGTTAACAGTGATGCCTTCGAACTATGGGCAAAGACGTTGTCGCTGCAGAGCGTGGCTCACCACCGCGACGACATTTTCCAAATTGAAACAATGTTTCTCGGTCAGGCTGGCCTTCTCGATTCTGTCGCCATTCCCGAACGTCATCGCAAGGAAGCGGAACTTGACCCATATCTTGCCAGACTGAGAAGGGAATATGCCTATATGCAGCATAAGTTTTCACTAAAGACAATGAATCCGGCGGAATGGAAATTTCTTAGATTAAGACCGCAAAATTTTCCTCATATTAGGATCTCACAACTTGCGAATCTTTATTTTAACCGACATACTAGTCTGAGTCAGCTTGTTGGCTGCCGGAACATTGACGAACTTAAAGAACTGTTTGCTACTCGGGTTACGCCTTATTGGCAGACCCACTATTCGTTTGGCAAAGAGAGTTCAAAGTCAACAAAGCAGCTCTCTGCACAGTCGGTTAATGTTCTCATCCTTAACACTGCCATCCCTACCCTCTTTGCCTACGGCAGATATAAGAGCAACGAAAAGCTCTGCGACCTCGCCTTTGATTTGCTTGAGCAACTGAAGGCGGAAAGCAACAGTATTATCCGACTTTGGGAAGAATGTGGATTGGAAATAAATACTGCTGCCGACAGTCAGGCTATAGTACAACTGAAAAAAATGTATTGCGACCGTCGCGACTGTCTACGCTGCCGCTTCGGCTACGAATTTATAAAAAACAACGGATGGTTCGTAAAAGAAGAACCTATTTTGAATGAAGAATGAAGAATGAAGAACGAAGAATGCGGATTACCTTTTCTTTTATAAATAAAGAGTAATCCGCATTCTACATTTCGCTGAGCGTTAGCGACGCTATTCTTCATTCTTCATTTAAATAAGTTTTTCATTTAGAATAATGAAATTCCTTTCTTTACAATATCGCTCGTTTCGTTTATAATCTGGAAATATTCATCCATATCCCATAAGTCACGGGCAATGAGAGCCTTAAGCTGGTTCCGGAGATAAGGTAGAGTTTTTGAACGTTCCTCTTCATCCTTAGGTTTCACCTCTTTCTTCTCGGCTGCCTTGCGGATATCAGCAATTACATTCTCTGGAACAACAAACGAAGCATTGTATTTTTCGAAAGAAGGAAATTGTTTGCGTAACTTCTTGCGATTGTTATCAATATACCGCAATACGGTCTCATTTACAATACCCTTTGCCACGAGCTGACGGTGATACTTCGTGTATGTCAACGTGTCGAGCGGAACGAAGTAGTCTGGCATTATTCCGCCACCGCCATATACCACACGGTGCTTTCGCAGAGTGTAGAACTTCAGCGAGTCGGCAAAATGAATACTGTCGGCATTCATCAGTTCGCCATGCTTCAGGCGGTTTTCGAAATCCTTGTAGTAATCTTTTGCATCCCCTTTCTTATATGGTTTCTGTATGCAGCGTCCCGAAGGAGTATAATAATGAGCTATCGTAAGACGAATCATAGAACCGTCGGGCATATCAAACGGACGCTGTACGAGTCCCTTTCCGAATGTGCGACGACCTACCACTGTACCGCGGTCGTTGTCTTGCAATGCTCCCGAAACGATTTCTGCAGCCGAAGCCGTAAACTCGTTTACCAGTACCACGACCTTTCCGTCGAGCAGTCGTCCGGAGCCATTAGCTTTGTAGTCCATTCTCGGCGAGCGCAGTCCGCTGGCATATACAATAAGTTCATCCTTTGGCAGAAACTCATTGGCAATCTTCACGGCAGCCTGCAGATATCCGCCTCCATTCTCCTGAAGGTCGAGCAAGAGGTTTTTCATTCCCTGTTTCTTCAATTTTTCCACAGCAGCCATAAACTCATCGTATGTTGTTGCTCCGAAACTTCCGATACGTATATATCCTACATTCGGACGAATCATGTATGAAGCATCAAGACTCTTCACCGGTATCTTGTCGCGTGTAACATTAAAAACAAGAGTATCCTTAACATCACGACGTACGACAGAAAGTTTCACCATCGTACCCTTCGGTCCGCGCAGTCGCATCATTATCTTGTCTCGTGGCATTTTCACTCCGGCAATCGCCGTATCGTTAACCGCCACAATGCGGTCGCCGGCAACGATGCCTACTTTCTCCGACGGTCCCTTTGCTATCGGCTGGATAACGACGAGCGTATCTTCAACCATATTAAACTGCACTCCTATGCCGTCGAAATTGCCTTGCAGCGACTCATTCATTTCTTTTGTCTCCTTGGCATTGGTATACGACGAATGCGGATCGAGCTTGTCGAGCATTCCCCTGATGGCATCCTCAACGAGTTTGCTCTCGTCAACGGAGTCCACATAAAAGTTGTTTACCAACATCTCGGCGAGCTGCAACTTGCGTAGCGGACTGTCTTCGCCCATACGAACACGCATTTGGGCGGAAGCTGTAAGCGACGCCATAAATAGTATTGCAAAAAATAAATTTCTTATATTATTCATAAATTATATTTTTTTTGAAAAAGAGGACTTATCAGAGAAATAGGAGATATAAGACTGATAGGAGATATAAGACTAATAAGACTAATAAGACTAATAAGACCAATAATCCAAACTCCCAACTCAACGCTCTTAGCTAAACACTCCAAACTCGGAACCTTACAACGTTTCCTCCTCCGGTCTATCCTCTTCAATCACCAGGTTGTTGATGATAAAGTTCTGGCGTTCCGGAGTATTCTTTCCCATATAATATTGCAAGAGCTTCTGCACTTGGTCAGTTTTGTGGAGCGTAACCTGCTCAAGACGCATGTCCGGTCCGATAAAGTTCTTGAACTCGTCAGGACTTATCTCTCCAAGACCTTTAAAGCGAGTAATTTCCGGTTCAGGTCCCAATTCCTCGATAGCAGCAATACGTTCCTCCTCGGAATAGCAGTAGCGGGTGATAAAATCGCCCTTTCCTGTGGCTGCCGCCTTTACTTCCTTCGACTTAATCTTAGTTTTCTTGTTTCTAACTCGGAACAATGGAGTCTGCAACACATAGACATGTCCTTTCTTAATAAGGTCTGGGAAGAACTGCAGGAAGAAAGTAATGATGAGCAATCGGATATGCATACCGTCTACATCGGCATCCGTAGCTACAATAACCTTGTTATAGCGCAGAGTGTCGAGTCCGTCCTCAATATCGAGGGCTGCCTGAAGAAGATTGAATTCCTCATTCTCGTAAACCACCTTCTTCGTCAGTCCGAAAGAGTTCAGCGGTTTTCCCCTCAGCGAGAACACCGCCTGCGTGTTCACATCACGGCTTTTTGTGATACTTCCGCTCGCCGAATCTCCCTCAGTGATGAATATTGCACTCTCCTCCTTGCGGTCGTTCTTCACGTCGCTGTAGTGAATACGGCAGTCGCGTAGCTTTCTGTTGTGCAGATTAGCCTTCTTAGCCCTTTCCCTTGCAATTTTAGCCACGCCCGACATAGCCTTGCGTTCACGTTCATTGGTTTGGATTTTCTGAAGCATCACCTCAGCGACCTCATTATCGCGATGCAGATAGTTGTCGACCTCAGTCTTTATGAAGTCGCCCACATATTTGTTTACGCTCACGCCGTCGGGACTCATCGTCAGCGAACCGAGTTTTATCTTTGTCTGACTTTCAAACATCGGCTCCTCCACGTTTATTGCTATTGCTCCAACGAGTCCGTTTCGGATATCTGTATATTCAAAGTTCTTGCCGTAGAATTCCTTTATTGTTTTTGCAAGATGCTCCTTGAAAGCACTCTGGTGCGTACCTCCCTGGGTAGTGTGCTGTCCGTTTACGAAAGAGTGATACTCCTCGCCATACTGATTAGTATGAGTGAATGCGATTTCTATATCCTCTCCTTTCAGATGCACTATAGGATATAGTCCGTCGGCTGTCATCGTATCCTTCAGCAAGTCGGCAAGACCATTTCGGCTCAGTATACGCCTCTCGTTGTACATAATGGCGAGACCCGTATTAAGATAGGTATAGTTACGGAGCATCTCCTCCACGATATCATCGTGGAAAGAAAAATTCTTGAACAGCGTATCGTCGGGCACGAAATAAATAAACGTACCGTTCTCGTCCTGTGTATCCTCCGTAACGTCAGTCTTTAGCTCTCCCCGTTCAAAGGTAAGCCATCTAACCTTTCCGTCGCGGTACGACTTAACCTCGAAGTATTGGCTAAGTGCATTTACAGCCTTGATACCTACACCGTTCAGTCCTACACTTTTTTTAAAAGCCTTCGAGTCATACTTGCCTCCGGTGTTGAGCATGCTTACAGCCTCAACGAGTTTTCCCTGCGGAATACCGCGTCCATAGTCGCGCACGCTAACTTTGTGCTGTTCTTCGATGTCCACCTCGATACGCTTTCCCTGGTTCATCCGGAACTCGTCGATAGAGTTGTCCACAACCTCTTTAAGCAGCACATAGATACCGTCTTCCGGCATTGAGCCGTCGCCGAGTCGACCGATATACATTCCCGGACGGGTACGGATATGCTCCATGTCCGATAGATGCCTGATACTGTCGTCGGTATATGCCACTTGTTGTTCCTCTTGCGGGTTTTCCGTATTAATATCGCTCATTATGTTTATTTTTCCTTCCTCTTTATCTATTTTATCTCTTTTATATAGCAGCGGCGGCGTTTGTGGTTCTCACAGTCGAGATACTGCCATTGGCTCTGCACCTTTTCGTTTGTCTCCATCTCCACATGCGTCTCTCCCCACTCAAAGCCGTATTCCACGTAGCGCGGAATAAGGTCGGCAAAGAGCAGCGAGTTGGCCCCCTTCGTACGGTATTCCGGCAGAATACCGATTAGCAGCAGGTCTACAATCTTTGTATGGTGGAACTTCAGAGCCCTTATCAGATGCCACCATCCGAACGGGGCAAGTCTTCCGCGATGGCATTTCTGCAGTGCACGGGTGAGCGACGGAATGGTGATACCTACTCCAACTACCTTCTTGTTGTCGTTCCAGTCTTCTATGAGAGTAATGAGATTGAGGTCAGCAAGCGGAAAATACATATTTATATATTGTTCTATCTGCTTGTCGGAGAGTTCGGAGTATCCGTAGAGATGTGAGAAAGTCTCGTTAATAATCTCGAATATGCGTTTTCCGTATCCCTCTTTGAATATCTCGTGCTTCGTCAGTTTCTTTACGTGCAGATTGTAGCGTGTCTCAATGAGTTTTGCCACCTTAGCGTATTTTGCCGGCACTTCTTTTGGCACATAGAGCTTGTACTCCACATAATCGTTGTCTTTTTCAAAGCCGCCGAGCTTCTCCATGTGTTCCGGATAATAGGCATAGTTGTAGAGAGTTGCCATGGTGCCGAGCTGGTCGAAGCCCTTGGTGAGCATTCCCTCCGGATCCATGTCGGTAAATCCGAGCGGACCGACGATGTGTGTCATGCCTTTGCTCTTGCCGTATTTCTCTACGGCATCGAAGAGTGCACGCGAAACATTGATGTCGTCGATGAAGTCTACCCATCCGAAGCGCACGTCATCCCTGCCCCACTTCTTGTTTGCCTTATAGTTGATGATTGCCGCTATGCGACCTACCATCTTTCCTGTTTCCTTGTCGAACGCCATGTAGTATTCTGCCTCGCAGAATTCGAAAGCGGCGTTTTTGTCCTTGCTCAGCGTCTTGAAGTCGTCGCTGAACAGGTTTGGGGCATCGTATTCGCAGCCCTCATACAGGTCGTAACGGAAATCGATGAATTTTTTCAGATCCTTTTTCGTTTCGACCCTTTTTATTTCTATTGATGACATACCAAATTAATTATCTTTGCCATCCCCACGCAAATGCGTTCAGGGAATAAGCCTACACGGCTTGCGCCCGACTCTTCCAAAGTCTCGCACACCGCAGTTACTTTAATAAATAAGTTTACAATTCGTTTTAAAACGCAGCAAAATTACAACTAATATGACGAATCTCCAAATTTCGCCACACCTTTTAATCTAATTTGTCATTCAGGAAACAACACCAGTAAGCGGTGAAATTTACGGAACAGAGAAAAAAACGGGGACTCCGGCGCTTTTCCCACCGCAGTCCCCGAATGACATATAAGGAACAAATTTACTTTATAACAACCTTTGCCGTCTGCCTGTTGCCGTTAGCGTCTACTGCCACTACTACGAACACGCCCTTGCCAATCTGTGAAGTGGAAATCTGCGAACCATCTGCCTTTGCCACTCTGCTGCCATTTGCAGCATATATTGAGATGTTAGACGCGCCGTCCGCCTTGATGCAGCCAATGCCAGGCAGGATACGTAAGGCATTGCCACCGTCTGCGGCAACTTCCGCTATGCCTGTTGCAGCGATTACAGTAACCGGACAGGAAACTGTAATATTGCCTGCCGTCACACTTACTTCGGCTGTACCTGCAGCCTTGGCTGTAAGAAGCATGTCAACGTAATCGTCATCAACGGTTCCGACGTTAACACCAACTACATTCTCATTCGAAGAAGCCACCTTGAAATCAGCTTTTTCCACGCCGAACACCGAAGCAGACAATTGTCTGGTATTACCTACCGCCATGGTCAGGCTACTCTCCGACAAGATGACCGATTTAGCCTCGTTCTCGAAGAAGAGTACCGGGAACATATCGCCGCTGTCTTTCCACGGTGCATCTACTGTAGTCCCGAAACTGAAACCTATCTGCGAGAGTGACTCATTAGATATGTCCTCAGGAGCTGCGTCATATCCCTCAACACTGTTCTCGTCGGTAGAGGACACTACCTTTCCCTTTACTGTCGTAGTATTTACTGCCCAGTTGTTTGAGAGTCGCTTTTCCGTTTTGGGAGTCTCGCCATCTTCATAATATTCATCGGCAATAGTGTGTCCCACGATACGGTGTACGGTATTGTCCTCCTTAGTCTCCTCACCTTCTTCGAGGTCATCCGAAGAACTGCTCTCCGTAGCGTTTATTTCACCGCGAACTATATTATTGGTAACGATAGGCGTTGTGCTCTCACTCCAGTCGGCAGCCAGACTGCCGATTATTCCAGCTGCGGAGAGTCCGCTCCAGCTGCCACGGGTTGCGTTTACTGTTCCGTCGAAGATACACTTGTCGGTTATGGTCTCGCTGTTGCTTCCGATTATTCCTCCCACGGTGTTCTCTGCTGTCAGAGAACCGCTAAAGCGGGAATTCTTTACCGTTGAGTTCATGGCAGAACCGACTACACCTCCGACTGTCGATGCTGCATTAACGTCAACGTCGCTTACCGCAGCTGCCTCAACGACAGTCGACGTGCGCACATCTCCGGCAATACCGCCTACGCTCGAGGCATTGGGAGTCTTAATCTGTGAGTCGTTGAACGATACACCAGACAGGTTCGACTCGTAAGCCGCCTGTCCTACCAAGCCGCCGATTGTCCCGTCGGCATCACCGGATATTTCCGCACAATACACATGAACGTTGTTCACATTTGTCTTCATCGTGCTTGCTGCCAACACTCCGGCTGTAGAGTTCTGGTCGGTCAATTCTATTGTGGGGTGTGTAAGTATAAGATTCTTCACCTCGGCATTTTCCTGCATGTCGGCAAAGAGTCCTACGTTTGACTCGTCTGAATTAAGATACAGATTGTCAATACTGTGATTGTCGCCGTCGAAGGTTCCGCTGAATCCCGCTATCGGGGTCCATGACTTGTTGACATTATTGTAGGCATTGTCAAAATTGATATCCGCAACCAGCTTATAGTTTGCCGACGGTTCGCTGCTTATTTGTGCCAGGTCGCCGGCAGTGGAAACGAGATACGGATTTTCTTTCGTTCCATCGCCGCCTTTGTCGAATTTTGTCAGCGGCAGTTTATAGAAGTCTAAATCGTATGTCTTGTTGTCGTCTTTTGAATATGACACATAAAGTTCATTTCCGCCCTCTCCAGAGTTGTAGCATCCCATAGAAGTTATGGCTCCCTTGTCGGATGCCGCGAAACGGTGCAGGATATTGCCGTCCTCGTCGCCAATCATATATACGTTGTCGAGAGCCGTACTGCCCTCCTTCTTCACCTTAGCCTGGAAGAAGAATTCCATTTTGTCGTTGGTATTGAAGAGATACGGGTTTATGTATGTATCGGCGAGTGTCAGCATGAAGTTCTCTGCCTGCTGTCCGAGATTGAATTTTGTATATCGGTCAACGCTGAGGTCTGGATTCAGCCATGCCACCTTGGCTATCACGTTGCCGTCATTGTCGATGTCGCCCTGGCTAAGTTTCATGATATACTTGTAGCTGTCGCCGCTGCCGTAGCGGTTGAACACGGTGCTGATCAGATTGTCGTCGATGTATGCAGGCATTGTTACGGTCTGGCTGAACGACGGCAAATTGACGATTTTTATCTGCTGCTGCGATTCATCGTCGTCAACATACTGCATGAATGCCACCTGTTCCTCTTCTCCGGGTATCGAATTGAGTTTAAACCATGTGTTGTAGACTCCCGTACAGATGTCTCCTATTTTGTTTCCCTCATGGTCGTATGCCACGAAGCTGTATCTGTAGTCATCCACCTTTGTTGTCATGTCGTAGTATGTTACCACATATGCCAGATTGCCATCGTCGGTAAACATACCCTTTGACACGCTCCAGTCCTCGAAGTTTCCAATCTGTGCCATACGGTACTGTGTGTCATCGGCAGCAGGGATTGGGATATTTAGGTCGTCAACGAGCGTATAGTTCTTGTCGTAAGTCTTTATCACCACGCTGTTGTCCTTTGTCGGGATAAAGAATCCCGTTTCGGTATCCGTCTCGCCAGAATCGTATATCTTGGAATAATGCGAGATTACGTAATACGGATCGCCTCCTACATTATATATTGTAACAGGCACCTCGTCGTTGCCGTAATATGTGTAGTCCTCATCCACGGTAAATTCCTTTTCCACCGCCGGTTCGCTACTTCCCCATGATGCCGGCTTATAGATATTTATATGTGCCATGGTTGTCATGTATGGCGACCCATCGTCGTAGGTCTTGCCGTCTACAGCCTCATACTTGGCATCGGTGAGCACGAAGCGCTGGTATTTCGTCCATGCATTCTTCACTATATTGAGGAACACTCCCGTACCTTCATACTCGGCAGCCTTTGTTCCGTCAAGATGGTAAACATAGGTATGATATTTGCCCTGGTAGTTGTTGTCCTGGTTTCCAGTCTCGTGCAGTTCTACGAGCAGCTCGGAGTCGTTTCCGTTGAGGTCGAAGAATTTCTTCGTAACCGTTCCGTACGGCGTCACTTCATTCACATTCATATCCTCGGGCACGTCTACCGTTATTGTGCCTGCCTGCTGATGCTTCTCGTCGTAAATTGTAATCTCCGCTTTGCTGATAGCAGCTCCCCAGCTTCCGTCCTTATATGTGGTATTCTGTGTGTAATACCACACGTTGCCTTCTTCGTCGCTCAGGAAATTCACCTCAGCTCCGCTCATCTTGGCATATGGCGTAGCTGTAGACTTGGCAGAGGCATTCCTGAATCCTACTACCTTTGCCCTTGGGGCTACGTGTCGTTTTTGCTTCAAGCTATTGAGCAGTTCGTTTGCCGGTTTCTGCTGTGCCGTCGGGATTATGCTCGCTGCACCTACTGCCGAACAATACATGCTTCCTGCCACCAACAGGGGCAGACTGTAGAGTATAACATTCTTCATTAGCAATTATTTTTTATTTATATTTGTTGTTTGTTTTCTCTTTTTCTGTTTTTACGCTGAATTGCGCATGCGGTTGACCTTCTATGAAGAATTATTCCTTTTTATTTGTTTCTTATGCAAAATTATAACAAAATATTTATATTTCACAAAATTCTGTTTCATTTTTTAATTAATTAACGATATTCAGTAACTTCCGACAAACATTTTCCGGCGTGTTTCTACAAAATTGCTTCAGTGTTTCGCCTAAACGCTCCCTGTGTTTCGCCCAAACGCTTCCGGTGTTTCGCCCAAACGCTTCCGGTGTTTCGCCCAAACGCTTCGGGCGTTTGGCAGAAACGCTAAATCTGTAGTATTTTTTAGTATCAATTTAATTTTATACCTTTGCAGACTGAAATAAAAAGAAATGGATTTATATGGCATACAGCTTCAGTAACTACAGATATCATTATAAGAACCTTCTCTCACTCGGATTTCCGCTCATCGTGGGACAGGTGGGGACTATAGTCTTGGGATTCGCCGATACGCTAATGGTGGGACATCACAGCGTGAGGGAACTTGCCGCGGCGAGCTTCGTAAATACCGTTATGGCTATCGTGCTCGTCTTCGCCATGGGATTCAGCTACGGGCTGACTCCCGTTATCGGACAACTCTTCGGGAGGGGAAACACGGGAGGAATAGGAAGCGTGGTGAAAAACGGACTCCTCGCGGCATCGACTACGGCTGTCGTACTGCTGATGGTGCTCTTTGCCGTCTTCTTCAATATCCGCAACATGGGACAGCCGGAAGAACTCATTCCGCTGATGCGCCCGTATCTGATTATAAACATGGTGTCGCTGCCCTTCGTGTGCTGGTTCAACACCTTCAAGCAGTTTTTCGATGCCATCGGACATACCAAGACGTCTATGTATATTATGGTGGCGGGAAACGTGGTGAACATCCTGGGCAACTATCTGCTTATCTACGGACCGGGCTTTATGCCCGAACTGGGACTGCTCGGCGCCGGACTCTCCACGATGCTGAGCCGCATTCTGATGTGTGCCGCCACGGCATACATCTATCTCTTTGCCAAAAAATACCATACCTACAGCAAATCCCTTCACGCTGCCTCTCTCTCCATGGCTGAATATAAGCACATCAACAAGCTGAGCTGGCCCGTGGCACTGCAGATGGGAATGGAGTCGTCGGCTTTCGCCCTTACGGGAATCATGGCGGGATGGCTCGGCACTATCGCCCTCGCCACCCACCAGATCATGATTACCATCTCGCAACTCTTCTTCATGGTCTACTACGGCATCACGGCTGCCGTATCAGTGCGCGTTAGCTTCTACATCGGGCAGGGCGAAATCCGGAAGCTGCGCCAGGTGGCTGCCGCCGGATTCCATATCATCATCGTCATCGGCTGTCTGGTAAGCATCCCCGTATTGCTGTTGCGCCACGACATGGGCTACTGGTTTGCCGACAACGACGAGGTGGCACGCATGTGCTCACAGGTAATACTGCTCATGGTGGTCTACCAGTTTGGCGACGGCATGCAGATGACCTATGCCAATGCCCTGCGCGGCACGGCATACGTCAAGCCGATGATGTTTATCGCCTTCTTCTCGTATTTCGTCATCTCCCTACCCACGAGCTACTTCCTCGGCATCCACATGAACTACGGCATCGTCGGCATCTGGACTGCCTTCCCCGTATGTCTCACCGTTGCCGCCTTCCTGTATTTCTATTTCTTCCAGCGCAAGGTGAGGGAGCTGGAGAATCGATAACTTTACGGTTTAAACTATATCATGCCCTATGCGAAACGATAAACTGGAGAAGGAACTTGAACTGCTGCTGTTGCTTACGGAAAACCGCAGTCTGACGCTGAAACAACTATGCGAAAAGGTTGGAGTGTCGAGAAGAACACTGTATTATTATCTGGAATTCTTCCGCGATACGGGATTTAAACTGGAGAAATACGGCAACTGCTATTCTATCAACAGGGAGTCGAAATTCTTCGGCAGACTGACGGAGCGTATCTCGTTTACAGAAGAAGAGGCTATCGTAATACGGCGGCTACTCGGGAAAGTGGCAAAACGGAATGCTCTGGTGGAAACACTGAAAAGGAAAATCGACAAGTTCTATGACTTTGGCATCCTTGCCGACTATAATACGGATGAACATGCGGCACAGAATATAAACAAACTGCACGAGGCGATAAAATATGAACTCAAGGTGGTGCTCAGAAACTACTCATCGCCACACAGCAGCACTACTCGCGACCGTCTTGTGGAACCGTTTATGCTCATGGACGGGAACTGCGAGGCGAGATGCTTCGAACCGGCTTCGGGAATGAACAAGACGTTTAAGGTGGCACGTATGGGCGAAGTGGAGATTCTCGACGACCCATGGCAGTTTAAAGACCAACACCGACAGATGTTTACCGATGCCTTTATGTTTAGCGGCGAAAAGACAATGACGGTGGAGATGGTGCTCGGACAACTGTCGCACAATATCCTGACCGAAGAATATCCGAAGACCATCAGTCATATAACGAAGATTGACAACTCTCACTGGCTTCTGCAGCTTAAAGTATGCAGCTATATCGGTATCGGAAGATTCGTGCTCGGGCTGCTCGACGACATCGAGATTAAGGGCGACGAGGGGTTCAGAGAATACATTAACGGAAAGCTGCAAACTTTCAACACATTATATAATACTGCTGCACAGGTATCTGCCGGCAAAGACTCCGAGCAATCCTAAGGCTACGCTGCCGCCGGCATACAGCGCAAGCTGACCGATACTGCCAACACGGAGCAAAAGGAGATTCTCGTTCATAAAGGTGCTGAACGTTGTGAATCCGCCACACAACCCCACGGTGAGCAACAAGCGGCTGCCCTCGCCAAGACTGAAACGCTCGGAAAGGGAAAGGAAGATTCCTATCAACACACAGCCTGCTATATTGACAAGCATTGTGGCAAGGGGGAAGGACGACGAAAATGACTCGTTTACCATTTTTGACACGAGGTAGCGAGCTACTGACCCTATGGCCCCGCCAAGGGCTACAAAAAGCATGTTTCTTATCATAAGAATATTATCGGAATATTTTTATGCTGCAAAATTAATAATTTTCCTTGACTTTACAACTATCTCTTTTGTTTTCCTTCACTGATGGATAACGAACGTAGCGGATACGGTAAAGTTTGCCGCGCCAAAGCAGTCTCATGCCCAGATACAGACTTGCCAGTCCGACATAAAACAACAGTGTCTGCAATCCGCTTATGTGGATATTACTGATGCTGGCATCGGGAAGGGTTGAGATATACCGCAGACTACTGTTGAGCAACCATGCTACGCGGTCTACTGCCATGCCCAACATCCCCTGCAGCGACGGTATCCACGACGTGAGCACCAAGAGAAAGGTAAGATAGAGAAGAATTGTTGCCAACGGCACTGCTATTATATTTGTAATGATGAAGTAACAGGGCAAACGATGGAAGCAATATGCCGTGAGCGGTGCAACTCCGATTTGAGCTGATACGGAAACCGCCGCAAGCTGAGCCAACCAGCGCAACGGCATAAACCGCTTTATCCATAAAGGCGCAAGATTGTTGTAAAGGGGCATGGCTAACAGCTGTATGGAGGCTACCGAAAGGACTGACATCTGGAAACCTACATCGAATACACTCACTGGATTGAACATGATTATAAACACGGCTGCAAGGAAGAGAACCAGCAAGGAGCTGACGTTTCGTCCAAACATGTTAATAACGGTGCAGAATGTAAGCATCGAGGCTGATCGCACTGCCGACATCGGGGCTCCGACGAGCATGACATATCCCCATAGGGTTAAGATTATCATGAAGTGGGAAAACAGCCGCCATTTGTAAAGGCGGATTTTCCGGCACATCAGCATCAGCAAGATACTGTATATTATTCCAAGATGCAAACCCGAAAGGGCAAGTACATGGGAAGCACCTGAAACGGAATAGGTTTCGCGCAACCCGGCATCGAGGAATGACCTGTCGCCAAGTGTCATTGCACTGACAACGGCGAGATTGTCGCCTGTTATCCCAAAACGGGAATAGTTATGGAGCAAGCGGCTGCGAAATGCAGACATACGGAGTTTGAAACGGGTAAAGGCGGGAATGTCTTCCCTTTCTATTGATACAAGACTGACTTTCTGATACGTCGCAAAGGTCTGACTTTTAAAGCCTTGCGACATCAGATAGCGACGGTATGAAGGCTTTACCTTGGAAGAATATAAGCCCTGGAAGCGAGAAACACAGGCTATACCCGAGCCGCTTCTTATAGGCAAGGTATCGTCTAAAATGGAGCTGCGGTATAATACGACTTTAGTTTTGAAGGGACTCACCCGTTTCTCACCTACATAAACAACAAGTACATCAAGGCGCACGGCTTTCCCCGTTACCGACGGTTGGGAAAGTACTACGCCTCGCCATGAGCATGGCGTTTCACTTGAAATGCCTTTGTATGTGTGCATGGCGAGGAGAACTCTGATGCTGCACAACACACAAAAAAACAGCACAAATGACAATATTCCCCGAGTAAAGTTATGCCTTGTGCTGCTTTCCATATAGATATGATTTTAATTTATAAGCTAATCTTGACTCATCTCTCCGATTTCTTCCTCAAGCTTGCGGTATTTATGCAGCCACAATACAAACCATATCACGGCAACTATTGTGCACAAACCGCCAAGGAAATAAGCGATGTCTGTCTTCATTCCAAATGCCTGTTTGGATATAAACAGATATGTGGAGCATACGGCAGTCATGAACAGTGCCGGCAGAAGGGTTATGACATAAGGCTTCTTCTTGCGCACGAGATATACGGTAACCGCCCAAAGCATGAAAGTGGCAAGCGTCTGGTTTGACCATCCGAAATACTGCCATATTACCTGGAAGCCATCCTCGTTTTCCATCTGCCACAACAGAAGGCATATAGCTACGGCAAACAGCGGAATGCAGATGTAAAGGCGGTTTCGTTTTGAGCGCTGCGGCAAATGTACTGCCGATGCAATAATCATACGTGCCGAGCGGAATGCCGTGTCGCCACTCGTTATCGGAGCTGCAACTACACCGAGGATGGCAAGTATTCCGCCAAGTGCACCAAGCCAGTCGTTACATACAAGATTTACTACCATCGGTGCTGAGGTGTGGAAGCCTTTTGCCATGCCGCCGGGAATAAGCTCATATCCCGGCTTATCGCCATTATAGAAGAACCACATTGCAACGGTCGCCCATACAAGTGCCACGATGCCTTCGGTTATCATCGCTCCGTAGAATATCTGGCGACCTTTACGCTCCGAAGTGAGACAGCGCGCCATTAGCGGCGACTGAGTGGCATGGAAACCGCTTATCGCTCCACAGGCTATAGTGATAAACAGGCATGGGAAGATTTCTTCCTTAAACGTAGGGTCTGTGGCCTGTCCCATATTCGACAAGCCGTCCCAAAGTTCCGGCAATTGCGGCATATTGACAAACAAAACTGCCGACAGGGCTACTGCCATAAAAAGGAGGGAGAAAGAGAATAGTGGATATATCTTGCCTATTATCTTGTCGATTGGAAGCATCGTGGCTATGATATAATATACGAATATTACTATTGTCCATATCAGAGTACTTCCCATCATGTTTCCGAGTATCTCTGCCGGACTATATACAAATACAACGCCCACCATAAGAAGAAGAACGACACTAAATACAAGCATCACCTTCTTTGTTGCCTTGCCAAGATATTTTCCTACCAGTTCCGGAGCGTCGCAGCCGCCATTGCGCATGGACAGCATACCAGTAAGATAGTCGTGTACGGCTCCTGCAAAGATACAGCCGAATATTATCCAAAGGTATGCCGACGGACCGAACTTTGCTCCCATTATTGCTCCGAAGATTGGACCGGTGCCGGCGATATTCAAGAATTGTATCATGTAGATCTTCCAGTTCTTCATCGGAACATAGTCGATGCCGTCGTTCTTCGCTACTGCTGGAGTGGTACGGTCGTCGGGGGCAAACACGCGCTCCACGAATTTTCCATATACTAAATAGCCCAAAACAAGGGCTACTATACTTATTAAAAAGGTTATCATTGCTTTTTGATTATGTTATTGTTTTCTTTCGAGTCCTACAAGTTCTCTCAGAACTCACAGTCCTCCCAGTTCTCCTCAGAACTCCCAGTTCTCCCAGAATATTTACTCCAGGAATCCCTGTTTTCTCAATGTCTCTAGCATTGTTGCCGACATTGCTTCGTTGTCTTTCTTCGTATATCTTATATCCGTGAATATCTGCGCCAGAGTTTCCTTGTCGTTTATCTTCATGAACTCCTGATTCTCAGGCAGGGATTCTTTTTCGGCGTAATACTTGTCTATCAGTTCTGGAGTATAGTCGGTGTAAGTTTCGCTGTGAACGATGCTCTCTATCGGCAGACGGTCGGTCAGCGGTGGATTCTCGTCTGGCCAGCCCAGCGTAATCGTTGCCACCGGCATTACGAGACGCGGCAGCTTCAATGTGTCGATAATCTGCTGTGGGTTATACACCGTTGTGCCAAGGAAGCAATAGCCGAGCCCTTCCTCGTCGGCAAGGTTGCAGAAGGTCTGCGTATAAAGCAATGCATCGGTTGCTGCATTAAGGAACGACAGGATATTGTCATATCCCGGATGCGCCTTGCGGCATTCTGCCCATTTCGTAGTGCGGTTGAAGTCGGCGCAGACGGTAAGCACCACCGGAGCCTGTGTCACCATAGGTTGGTTGAAATGTGCCGGAGCGAGTTTCTGTTTCATCTCTGCCGAACGGGTTACCACAACGCTATACAGCTGCAGGTTTCCCATCGTCTGCGTGCGCATAGCCTCGGAGAGCAGTCTGTTGAGCAGTTCTTCGCTCACCGGTTTGTCGGAATACTTTCTGATTGTCTTTCGCGTATTGATTGATTTCATAGTTTTTAAGTTTATAGAGTTTAACTTGCCGTTAGTAAACAAGTTGATATATGATATCTATATTACATATTTTATGCAAAGATAATGCAAATCGAGAGGAGAACGAAATGAATTTATTCATTTCTTATCCCGAGATGAAGCTTATCTTATGCAAAGATAATGCAAATCGAATGCAGAACATCAAATTTATTTGAATGTTATGCTGAGATGCAGCTTATCTTATGCAAAGATAGCAATTCTTTCGCAATACATGCACTATACATCAGAAAAGTTTTCTTTTTTATCTTCTAAAATGGTCGTTAAACAAAAAAGTATGGCACTTTCAAATATTGAGCCATACTTTTTTGTTTATTTGTCTACTCCTCATCATCCCATAGTCCATTACTATTGCTGTGTTCTTTAGAAAGAACTTCATAGTTGGTACTTGCATTTTTTGTCGTGGAGCCTGAACCGTCTCTCCATTCCATCTCCAGCGTACGACTGGAGCCGGCGAGGACGTGAGACTCCATTTCCACAACGTGCCTAACTGTGATAGGCGTTACATAGCTTTTTTTCATGTCATATATGTTCTTTTTTGTTAATATATTCAGTCTGTGTGTGTTATTTGCCGTTCACATAGTCGTTTATTGTCATCACGGCATCGGCTGTGTTCACCATGCCGTCTTCGTTGACATCGGCAACACTCTTCGTCAGACTGTCAATATTTCCGCTGACATAGGCGTTTATTATCGCCACAGCATCGGCTGTGTTCACCATGCCGTCAGCGTTGACATCACCTTTCTGTCCACCATTGTCGATATTGCCAGACTGACTGCCGTCGCAACCCGGTTCGGCAGGACTTGCTGGACTATATTCAAGACGTGCGGTCAACTCTACGTTCTGACGTGGCATGAAATAGTTGAAAGTGAGACTCTCACTCAATTTGTATCCTCTTTTATACCATCCCTTGAACACATAGCCAGGACTCGGGATAGCCTGCAGTCTGACGTATCCGTCGGCCTCAACTTTGGCTCCGCTCGTACGGTTGAACGAACAGCTTCCTTCGGTTTCGGCTTCCAGATACAGATGGTATTCATTTGCCATTACAGGTTCCGACGGGTCTACGGGAGTGAACGTAAAGACAGCCTGGAACTTAGCATTTTCCTGCACATTGTAGATAAACGTACTGTTCTCTGTGTATTTTACACCGTTTTTCGTCCAGTAAGCAAAGGTATAGTCTTCGCTGCGCGACGACACAGATATATAAGCCTCATCGCCCTGACGATATGTTCCACTGCCGGAAGTCCAGCCATGCTCAGCAGCCACGGAGATGGTGAAATTGGCATTCGGTTCGGCGGGATTTACTGGATCGAAGTTTCCTTCGTCAGTAGAGGCCAATGCCCTACTGCCGCTCACGATGAGCAGCAGCAAGACAAGGCCCATATACATTATTACCATTATCGGTCTTTTCATTCTATTATCTTCGTGTCAAGGTAATCTTTTATTTCACGGCAACCTTAGCTTTCATGTTGCCCACCTCTACTATATATGTAGCCTTAGGCAGAGAGAGCAGTCCGCAATCGCTGCGTGTGGCACAGAGCACACCGGAAAGAGAATAGATATTGACTTTCTTGCCTTCGATGCCCGTGATGTTCAAGCCTCCGTCTACAGGCATGATGTTTACGCCAGTGCCGTTGGCAATGTCGGCGATGCCAGTCGTGCTGCCGTCAACGAGTAGCATGAAGCGGTTGTCGAAGGTTCCTGCATCTGAAGTAAAGTTATAGTCGCCGTTACTCAGGTCGAACATTACGTTCATTGCATTGTCTTTGAGCATCACAGGCTGGTCCATACGTTGTGCGGAGATGGTATATTCGCCAGCCTTGGCTGCGGTATAACCGAGCTGTACGCTTCCCTTAGGACGCTCGTTGATTGCGAATTTTCCGCCCTTTGCCTCAACGCTGTACAGCTGCACAGCTGAAGTCTGGCTCATGAACTTTGCTGCATCGCAGTCCATCTCATACGTGTTGCTCTTCTTCTGGTTGAACACTACACGTGTCTTGTCGCTATCCTTGCCGTCGCTGATCGTAAGGTTTACGAGCAAGCGCTCCGGATTCAGCATGCGTTTCTTTGCCTTCTGTGCATTGGCATTCTGTCGTTTGTCCCTTCCTGTTTGAGTCATTCTGTGGTCCGGGTCAAACTCGATATTCTCGCTGTCGGCAGGGCGCTGCACGAAGAAAGCCTCAAACGGATGGAAAATATAGTCGTCGTCGCCTGGGCGTACTGCCTCGTAACTGTTGGTATTGCTGTTCCAGCGTGTTACAGGGGCATTGTAGCCCATATCGTTAAGGTCGAAGAAACTTGTGAACGGGTTGCCCACGAAGTTCCAGCTTGCATCCTGCTCGTTTGTCGATGCGTTGGCCTCGAGGTTGCAGTCGAACTTCATGTTAGGCAACATACCGAACTTCTCTTTCTCCACGAGTATCGAAAGGGTGCAGTCTACTGATGTCTGGAAGATGTATCCCTTACCTGCTTTCAGATATTCCTCTGATGCGGGCAGGTTCTGCCAACCGCCCTTGCCGTCGGTGGCTCTTACCTTACCGTCGTAGTAACGGAAAACGAAGCTGCCATTGCAACTGATGTTGCTGCGCTTGATGTCGAACGGGAAGCAGAAGAAATGCCAGCGGTTTGCCTTCACGGTGATGTCGATGTAGAGTTTCTTTGCGTCAACATTGGCACTTGCTATGATAGATGCCCAGTTACTGCCATCGCCCTTTAGGTGAATCTCGTCGGATGTCTGTGGCTTGTCGCCTTCCACTATGAGTCCGCCACCAGGATTTACGTCGATGTCCGGGTCGCCGTCGAAGCGTCCTTTGTCCTTAGAAGCACTGTTCTCGTCGCTCAACGTATATTCCTTATTAATATACATATATTTGTAAGGCTCATCAAACCACTCATAGTTATCATTGCGGAACTGACTCCACTCCGTGTTGTAATAGTAGTTGGTGTAGCTCTGTGTAGGCATGCAGAGGTGAGCGGTTTCGTAAGTCTTGCTGTCAAACGTATTCTGATTTATCTTTGTCGGTTCGACGGTATAGGTATAGACTTTGGATATGTTGGTGCAACCAGAGAAAGCATTCCCGTCTATGCTTTGGAGGGTACTTGGAATACGAACATATTTAAGAGAAGAACAACCATAAAACGCATTACTTTTAATTGTTTCAAGCCCTGGAAGTTCTATTTCTTGTAAAGAACTACACATGGCGTATCTATTATTAGTTGATTATCAGTGTTATACGCTCTAAACGGTAGAAAAGTGGCAATGTGGATTCTGTGTAGATACGAAAAGTGTTAGATTTAACGTATTTAACCTCTGTTTACATCATTTTCCGAGTCCGAGTATAGTATTTCTATCATTTCGTTGGCTATTTTGTGGTCAGCAATTCGCATGACATTGTTTGCTTCTGAGTTGTAGCCAAAGAAGTTGATATTTCCATACCAAACAATGAACTTGTCTATGATGGCACATTGTAGGGTTTGTTCCTTGCTGCATATCACATCTATTCCGGCATCCTTCAGTTCTATCTCATTAGTTCCTTTCTCTTTGATATGTACAGCCACCGCAATACCATCATGAAGAAGTTTTG
>DCBP01000050.1:44947-63743 GCA_002314055.1 Prevotella sp. UBA1104 | reverse complement strand
AACTGCTTCGCTATAAAGGGTAATTGCTCCGATAGAAAGTGCAACTGCTTCGCTATAAAGGGTAATTGCTCCGCCCCCGGAGGGGGAGGCGGGGGAGGGGAAGAACTAAATCAGAAACTTTAATAAATTTATTTTTGAACATTTACTTAAATTATTTTTTCTCATGATTAAAACGATAAATTACAATTGTTGTAAGTATTGTATACACAAAACTACTTAAAGTTATAATGTTAGAAACTTTAACTTCTTGTGTTGAAGAAAGTAGACATTCAATTAAGTTGGATGTCCAGCACACAAGTAATAAAATAAGTGGAAATAATTTCTTTCTTAATGTTATTAGTTTAAGAATATTTCTCCTACTCATATAGCTTTTCGGATTTCGCTCCTTTCTCAGTCTGGTCTGTACAAATGCATTTGACGCTGCAAATATAGCAAGATTATTAATACAAAGTATAAAATCGCAGTACACTTTATACACTTAGCCGAATATTGTCTATATATATAAAGGAATTATAAACATTATATGCTTAATTTCCCTGCAAATACTTGCATACCTCAAATATCATTTATAATTTTGCTGACATATTGACTTAACCACAATAAAAACGAATACTGAAATGAACATAACAGAAAGATTCTTGAACTATGTGAAGTTCGACACACAGTCGGCTGAAGAGAGCCAGACCGTGCCGAGCACAAGCAAACAACTTATATTCGCCGAGTATCTGCGCGACGAACTGAAAGCCGAGGGCTTCAGCGACGTGGAGATGGACGAACAGGGATATATCTATGCCACACTGAAGGCTAACACGAAGAAGGAAATCCCGACCATCGGATTCATCAGCCACTACGACACGTCGCCAGACTGCAGCGGAAAGGACATCAAGCCACGCATCGTGGAGAATTATGACGGCGGAGACATCACCCTTTCGGATGGCATCGTCTCTTCACCGAAGAAATTCCCGGAATTGCTTCAGCACAAAGGCGAGGATCTTATCGTTACCGACGGACACACTCTGCTCGGTGCCGACGACAAGGCAGGTATCGCTGAAATTGTACAGGCAATGTGCTGGCTGCGCGACCACGACGAAATCAAGCACGGCGACATCCGTATGGGATTCAACCCCGACGAGGAGATTGGTATGGGTGCACATCATTTCAATGTAGAGAAGTTCGGTTGCCAGTGGGCATATACCATGGACGGCGGCGACCTGGGCGACCTTGAATACGAGAACTTCAACGCTGCATCGGCTAAGGTTCATATCCATGGCGTGAGCGTTCATCCGGGATATGCCAAAGGCAAGATGATAAACGCCAACATGCTTGCTGCCGAGTTCATCGGACTGCTGCCTGCCAATGAGACTCCGGAGACAACCGAGGGCTACGAGGGATTCTATCATCTGCTTGGCATCGAGAGCAATATCGAAAACGCTAAACTCTCGTATATCATCCGCGACCACGACCGCAAGAAATTCGAGGAGCGCAAGCGTTTCATCACATCTGTTGCCGAGAAGTTGAACGAGAAATACGGCAAGGGAACGGTAGAAATCACCGTAAGCGACCAGTATTACAACATGAAGGAGAAGATAGACCCGAATATGTATGTAATCGACATCGTATTGAAGGCAATGGAGCTTTGCGGAGTACCGCCAAAGGTGGAGCCTATCCGTGGCGGAACCGACGGAGCGCAACTGTCGTTCAAAGGACTGCCTTGTCCGAACATCTTTGCCGGCGGCGTGAACTTCCACGGACCTTACGAGTTTGTAAGCATTCAGGTTATGGAGAAGGCGATGCAAACAGTGGTAAAGATTTGTGAGCTGACAGCAGATTTCAACGACTAAAAGAATAACACGACACCCTTGCAACATATTATAATATAAAGGCAAGGGTGTTTTTTTTCACTTTTATATATATATGAGCGAACTTCCACATCTTATCAATGACCTTGCCCTTATTCTCGTAGTGGCGGGAATAGTAACGATAATTTTCAAGCGACTAAAGCAACCTCTTGTTCTTGGCTATGTTGTGGCCGGATTCCTTGTCAGTCCGAAGATGCCTTACATCATGTCTGTAATGGATATTGCCGACATTCATACATGGGCGGACATCGGAGTGATGTTCTTGCTCTTTTCTTTAGGACTCGACTTTTCTTTCAAGAAGATTGTCAAGATGGGGTCATCGCCGATTATAGCCACGTGTGTCATCGTGTTCTGCATGATGGCGCTCGGCATGATCGTAGGTCATGGCTTCGGTTGGGGGCGTATGGACTGCATCTTTCTCGGCGGAATGCTCGCCATGAGCTCCACCACTATTATATATAAGGCATTCGACGACCTTGGTCTCCGCCAGCAGCGCTTCGCCAGTATGGTGATGAGCGTTCTGATACTCGAGGATATGCTTGCCATTGTCATGATGGTGATGCTTTCGGCATTGGCATCGGGAGCTAATATCGACGGCGGACAGATGTTGGGCAGTGTGGTGCGTATAGGATTCTTTCTCATCCTTTGGTTCGTAGTGGGAATCTTCGCCATACCGTGGCTACTGAGAAGTTCCAGAAAACTTATCAACAGCGAGACGCTGCTTATTGTTTCGCTCGGACTGTGTTGCGCCATGGCGGTAATATCCACAAAAGTTGGATTCAGCAGTGCTTTCGGGGCATTCGTAATGGGAAGTATACTTGCCGAAACAGTGGAGGCAGAGAAGATAATAAAACTCGTGGAACCGGTAAAGAACCTGTTTGGCGCTATATTCTTCGTATCTGTCGGTATGCTCGTCGACCCGAAAATCCTTGTGGAATACAGCGTGCCTATCATCGTTCTTGTTCTGACCATCCTCATTGGTCAGGCAGTGTTCGGCTCCTTTGGTTTCCTTATCAGCGGACAGTCGTTGAAGTCGGCTATGCAATGCGGATTCTCGATGGCACAAATCGGTGAGTTCTCGTTCATCATCGCCTCGCTTGGATTGTCGCTCGGTGTGATAGGCGATTTCCTTTATCCTGTTGTAGTGGCGGTGTCGGTGATAACAACATTCCTCACTCCGTATATGATCCGCCTCTCCACTCCGGCATACAGCCGACTGGAGAAGCATCTGCCGAAGAATATCATACGTATGCTTAACGATCTTGCACTGAGCCATCCTTCGTCAACGCCACAGGGTAACTGGCGCAGCCTGATCATGCAACTGCTGCGTATCACGGTGATTTATTCCATCCTCTCCGTGGCAGTCATTGCCCTCATGTTCACCTTTGCCTTGCTGCCGTTGCGACAGATGTTGCCCCACTGGTGGGCAAATGCCGTTTGCGGACTGGTTACGGTATCGCTTATATCTCCATTCCTGCGTGCCATGGTGATGAAGAAAAACCATAGCGTGGAGTTCCGTAAGCTGTGGCGCGAGAACAAGATGAACCGTGCGCCGCTCGTATTTACCATCATCGTGCGCTTTATGGTTGCCATGGCTTTTATATTCTATATATGCAATTATCTTACACGCTTTACCAATGCCTTGATGATAGTCATAGCCATCGTTGTGGTAACGCTGATGATACTCTCTCGACACTTGAAGAAGCGCAGCATCCGTATGGAGCGCATGTTCATCCAGAACCTTCATTCGCGAGATATCAAGGCTCAGGTCTACGGCCATAAGCGTCCGCTCTACGAGGGACACTTGCTCGACCGCGATATCCATATTGCCGATTTCGAAGTACCCGAAGGGTCGCTGTGGGCTGGCAGAACTCTCAGCGAACTGCAGCTTAGGAGCAGGTTCGGGGTGAACGTGAGCAGCGTGTTGCGCGGCAGACAGAGGATAAATATCCCTAATGGTGATGATCGCATCTTTCCCGGCGACAAAATACAGGTCATAGGCAGCGATGACCAACTCACGTCGTTCAGCAATGCCTTGAAGAGCGACCTGCTGGCAGAAGACCCGGATATAGAGAAGCGCGAGATGAAACTCCGTCAGCTCGTAATCAGCGACAAAGGACAGTTTATCGGCAAGACCCTATCAGAGAGCGGAATCCGCGACATCTACGACTGCATGGTTGTTGGTATGGAGAAAGGCGAGGAAACGCTTTCGATGCTCTCACCGTCGCATCAGTTTCAGAAGGAAGACACGATATGGGTTGTAGGAGAGAAAGAGAAACTTGAAAGATTAATGGAGGCTAACAACAAGAAATGATGAATTCTAAAGTTAAAGGTACGATATGCGGTATCCTTGCCGCCATAAGCTACGGCACTAATCCGCTTGGGGCATTAAATCTTTATGCCGACGGACTGAATGCCAATTCGGTGATATTCTATCGTTATGCTCTTGCCACGCTGATTCTTGCCGCTATAATGGTTATACAGCGCAAGTCGTTTGCCGTTACACGTCGCGAATTCAAGGTGCTCTTGGCTTTAGGCGTTCTTATGGCAGGCTCCTCGCTGGCTTTGTATTGCAGTTTCAACTTTATGGATGCCGGCATAGCATCGACGATTCTGTTTGTATATCCCGTTATGGTAGCAGTAATCATGGCGGTATTCTTCAAGGAAAAGGTTACGCCGGTAACCATTGTGTCTATTGTCCTGGCATTGAGCGGCATAAGTCTGCTCTATAAGGGAGGCGACGGTGCGGTATTGTCAACCGTCGGCGTAATACTCGTCATTATATCCTCGTTGACATATGCCGTATATATAGTAGTGGTGAACAAGTCGTCGCTCCGCATGTCGTCGGTAAAGCTCACATTCTATGTGTTGTTTATCGGCACACTCATGATAATCTTATATTCATTCACCGGCGACAGTGCCCGGCTTCAGTCCATTACTTCTGTCCACAGTCTGTTTTATGCCCTGCTGCTCGCCGTATTCCCCACGGTAATCTCTCTCATCTTGATGGTAATAGCCGTACATAATGTAGGGTCAACGCCAACCGCCGTGATGGGAGCCTTGGAGCCAATCACGGCAGTGTGTATCGGAGTGTTCGTCTTTGGCGAAGTCTTCACCATGCGTCTTGCCGTGGGCTGCTTGCTTATCCTTGCTGCCGTAACGCTTATCGTTGCCGGCAAGGCATTGCCTACGCAGCATATCACATACGTGTTCTCCCGTTTGGGAAGGAAAGTAATGAAGAAGTGGAGATGGAAAGGATAGTGATTTTTTGTATATTTGCACCAGAATTAAATTACAATAGAATATGAAATATCCTATCTGCATACAGAGTTTTGATCAAATAATAAATGATGGTTATTCTATCTAATTCTTTGCATGATAAGTTCCTATACCGTCTTTGTAGGGAAAGAAAAGAGCGAGGGTAGGGTAGACTGCACATTAGAGACATCCCGTGATGTCTACATCTTTGAGTTCAAGCTCGACGGCTCTGCTAATGCTGCCGTCAAGCAAATAGAAGACAAGGGGTATGCACGGGAATATGAGTCAAGCAGCAAGCGCCTCCTTCTTATAGACTGCAATTTCTCGTCGAAGACGGGAATTATCGACGGATGTGTTGTGAAGTAAGGAAAAAAGAACTCAAAGTTTGTTTCTATCATTCGTCAAAAGTGTAACAAGTTACAAAAAAATCGAATCAACTCGGCCTTTTATTGCATATTCTTTATCTCTTTGCATAAGATAGACTGCGGCTCGGCAGTAAAAGTAAGCTTTATTGCTTTTTCTTTTATATGCCAACTGAAGAGAAGATGCAACAAGAAATGAATTCTTTACAGAAAATCAAAGATAGCTTCCAAAAGTATATTATTGTCGGCACCCCGACTCCTACTTATCAAACTGAAGATGGAATCGTCATTATGAATATCTACGATTTCCTGACGAATCCAAATAGTCTGACAATATAAGCGGGTACTATCGACGGATGGGGGAAATTAAAAACATCGTGCGATAATTTTATATCATTATTTCTGAAGAGTATAAAAGAGCAAAGCATGGAGATTATTCAATACTCTCTATATCCACGCCGTCAAACTTATCCATAAATTCGATAATCTGATTGCGGTAGTTGTTGCGTTTCACTTTCAGTTCCATCGACACGGTGTAAAGCCCGTCCTGCTTCTTCATTTCATAAGAATCCATTGACACGTTGTCATGGCGCAGACGGTTTATGACCCTATTGATGTTCTCGCGCTCAGCAGTACTGATAGTTACTGAGATATTCCTCGAACCGAAACGCAGAAGAACGAAATATATCGTTTCGAGGCATAGCAATACGAGGAGCGTTGCCGTTACGGCAAGCAGATACATTCCCGAACCACAGGTAAGACCGATTGCCGATGTTACCCATAAGCCGGCAGCCGTGGTAAGTCCCTTTATCACGTGCTTCTGGAATATTATCGTGCCGGCACCGATGAAACCGATGCCCGTTACCACCTGAGAGGCAATTCGCGAAGGGTCGAGTGATATCGTTGGCATGCCGAGCTGGCTCTCGAAACCAAACTGCGAGAGTATCATAAACAGCGCACTGCCCATTGCCACGAGGAAATGCGTGCGCAAACCGGCTTCCTTGGCGCGGTATTCACGCTCAAACCCGATTATGCCGCCCAATAGGGCAGCTACGAAAACACGAAAGATAAATTCCATCAGCCAAAGATTTTTTCCCACTCCCTGAACCTCTCCAGTCCGTCGTCGCCGAATTTGGCGATGCTCCTTTCCACTTTTACTATAGGTTTCTCTATGTCGAGATGCGTCTTCGAGAAAAACTTGTCGGCATAGCAGATAAGCTTCTCCTCCAGCGTTTCGGGCAGAAAATCCTGATGTGGCAACGGCAGGTTCTGGCTCACTATGTCATGGAGTGACAGTCCGGCACCCGTATGCCGCTCGCAAACACGGGCATGACGGGGCATCCCCTCCTGCCGCAGCATCTCAGCTCCGAGAATACCATGACAGATATACGGTTCCGTGCCGAAACACTTTATGCCCGGAGCGTCGGTCTTTATGATGCCGATGTCGTGGAGCATTGCAGCCTCCTCAACAAACTGACGGTCGATGTTCAGTTCGGGATGTAACGAAACAATCTGCAGCGCCTTGTGCGCCACAGATTGACTGTGAACGATGAGGATGCGACGCAAGTCGCCCTCCTCACCGTAATATTTGTTTATAATCTCTTCCCACTTACTCATGGTCGCGCTCAATATATCCAATCACGTCGCCGCGGTTAATCTTAGAGCCTTGCTTTGCGGCAATCTCCACGAGCTTTCCGCCGAGGCATGCAGGAACAGGAACAAACTGTCCCCATGGTGCCTGTATGTAGCAGAAGGTCTCGCCCTCTTTGTATTGCTGACCGATAAACGGTTCTACGCATGGAGCACACTCGCCGCCGCCCTGGAACTCGAAGAACACCTGTCCCTTGACCGGAGCAACGATAGCGTCTGCCTTGGCATGCTTGAATGCTGCCAGCTCCTCTGGAGTAAGAGTGCTGCCGAGCTTAGCGTCCTTAGCCTTCTGCAGGTCGGCGAGGAAACGCTTCTTGGCGATACCGCTCTTATAGTCGCGATACTGCTCCGGGTGCATGGCAAGTTCAAAGAGCTCCTCGTTGTCCTTACCATAGTCCCAACCATTCTCGTCCATTTCCTTCTTGAAGTCGTCGAGAGCATTAGGAATAAGCGTGTGAGGGTCGGCATCGGTAAACTCTCTGCCTTGTTTCTTTGCCAGTTCCACAATCTCCGGGTCGAGCTCGCCAGGTAGTTTTCCGCTCTTGCCCAGAATCATTCCCCACATAGAGTCGTCCATCATCACGAAGCGTCCCTTGCCCTGAGCCATAGTGAGAAGGTTCATCAGGGCGATGTTCTTGACATACTGAGAGAATGGTGTTACCAATGGAGGGTATCCCACGCGTGGCCATACATAAGCCACTTCGTTGAACAGCTTCACGAGCATCTCGTCGGTGTTGTATTCCGGTTTTCCTTTTGAGCGGAGTATAGAATTTATGGAGCGGTGAATTCCGGCAAGGTCTGCCATCATACTTCCCATCATTCCGCCCGGCAGTCCGCAGCCAAGGAGCAGCGAACTCATAATCTTGTTGCCCGGATTGATGAAGTAGCCCAGCCACTCGTCGATAAACTCCTGAGTGAGGTGGCGTGCCTCCATATAGGCGTTCATGTCAATCTCCGGCACGTCGAAGCCTTCGTTTTTCAGCATGCTCTGCACTGAGATGATGTCTGGATGTACCTTACCCCACGACAGCGGTTCGATGGCGGTATCGATAACGTCGGCACCGTTGTTGCAAACCTCAAGGATAGAAGCCATGGAGAGTCCTGGTCCTGAGTGTCCGTGATACTGTATTATGATGTCCGGATGATTAGTCTTAATCATTCTGGTCAGTTTGCCGAGCATTGCCGGCTGACCGATTCCTGCCATATCCTTCAGGCATATTTCTGTTGCACCGGCAGCAATGAGCTTGTCGGCGATGTCTGAATAATATTCTGCAGTATGGATAGGTGATGTGGTGATACAGAGTGTAGCCTGTGGCGTCATGCCTGCCTCGAGTGCCCACTTGATGCTCGGTATGATGTTGCGCACATCGTTGAGTCCGCAGAAGATGCGGGTGATGTCAACGCCCTGAGCGTGTTTCACCTTATATTGCAAGGCTCTCACATCGTCAGGCACTGGGTACATGCGCAGAGCATTGAGTCCACGGTCGAGCATGTGTGTCTTGATACCTACTTCGTTGAACGGCTTGCAGAAGGCTCTCACAGCCTCGTTAGGATTTTCGCCGGCGAGCAGGTTCACTTGTTCAAAAGCTCCACCGTTGGTTTCAACACGGGAGAAGCATCCCATCTTGATGATTACCGGAGCGATGCGCTCTAATTGATCCTTGCGTGGCTGGAACTTGCCTGAAGACTGCCACATGTCTCTGTAGACGAGACTGAACTGGATTTTCTTTTTCATTTCATCTTCGATTTAAAGCGTAACAGGCTACATGGAGCGGGACATTCAAAAAACTTGCAGCTTTCTCATCCCGCTGAACAGTCTGCTGCGTGTGTTTACGGGTGCAAAAGTAGTGTTTTTTGCCGAATAATCTAAATTATAAGCGAAAAAACTATCTCGTCTGCCCCTTTAGCGTGAATTTATTTTACAAAACGGCTTACCCTCGTCTACTATGTCAATTCAAGTTTACAATTGTCAATGTTTTTTATAATAAAAATCATTTAAAGTAATTTTATAAGTGAATTATTTGTATATTTGCATGAAGAAAAATATAGAACTACGAAATGAACATAAAAAGATTATTACCGATAGCCGCCATTGCGACACTTACTCTTGCCGCATGCGGCGGAAACAAAAAAGGAAACGAAAGTGTACAGGTAGTAAAGGATGTGAGACTGCCGGGAGATTCTACTTTCTACGGACTTGCATGCGACGGATGCACAGACTCGGTGCTTGTGGTATTGCCGTCGGACGACAGCGACCCTATAAAGTTTAATATCATTGAAGCTATGCGCAGCCATAAAGTGTTCGGACGACCGAAAATCGGAGATATGATGGCGGTGGTAATTAACAAGGACAATAAGAGAAAAGCTGATATGGTGATTGACCTTGAGGAGCTGAAGGGCACATGGGTTTATCTGTCGATGCCGAAGATGCGCAAACACGGACCTGTGGGCGGCAAACCTATGCAGGCGGCAAAGCCTGACCCGGAGCGCGACTCGATGATGAAGGCAATGATGGTGCCGATAGAACAGGGATTCAAGATAAAGAAAAACTATCAGATGGAACCTGTGGGACTGCAGTATAGCTCTACAAGTCTTGACGGCGATACTCCGTTGGAATACCCTCAGGTGAAATACTACAAGGAGTGGAATATCCTTAACGGTAAGCTGGTTCTTACGGAGGGTACTATAGAGATCGGTCATCGCAAGCGCAAAAAGGCTCGTCCGGCAAGAGACACCGTTGACATTGTGCTTATGATGAAAGATTCGTTGCAGCTGAAATTCAAGAACGGAATAAAGAGCTATTACAGAAAGTAATAAAAACATAATGTCATGCTGATTTACTGCAATATATTTCATAATCCAGAATTCAGCATGAATAGAAAATAAGAGAGCGTGTGGAATGTCATTCCACACGCTCTCTTTGTATGTTTATATATGTTTCGTTATTTCACAGGAATCTCCTCAAGAGTTCTTACGAGCAAATCCCAGAACTTTGGAACTGTAGCCCACAGACAACGCTCGTTAGGAGTATGCGGAGAGCGGAGCGTAGGACCGAACGAACAAATGTCGAGACCTGGATATTTGCTCAGGATGATGCTGCACTCCAGTCCTGCATGAACAACCTCAACGGTAGGCTCGTTGCCAAACAGCTCGTTGTATATACGGCGCATCTCCTTGATGAGCTCGCTGTCTGGATTAGGATCCCAACCGCCATATTCACCGCTGAATTCCACCTTCATGCCTGCCATACTGAAGCAGCTTGCCAGTGAAGTACCGATTTCCGCCTTCACGCTTTCGCTCGAACTGCGGGCGAGAATCTTCACGGCAGCCTTTCCGCCCTCGATGTCAACGATGGCAAGGTTTGAAGAAGTCTCCACGATGTTCGGGATTGATGGGATATAGCGCCATACACCGTTGTGGGCAGCATAGATAGCATCAACGAGATTATCCTGTATCTCCTGTGGAACCTCAGTAGCTGGTAACTCCACATCCTTCACGATAACGTCAATTTCATTCTCGATACCCTTGAACTCAGTGTTGAAATCCTCTTTATAGTCGGCAGCCAAAGCCAGGAAGTCCTCCTTGTTCTCCTTAGGCATAGTGAGAACGGCAGTAGCCTCAAACGGGATGGCATTGCGCATGTTGCCGCCGTGCCAAGAAGCCAGACGTGCATCGTCGTCGCTGATAGCCTCGCGAACAATGCGAACCAGCATCTTATTGGCATTTCCTCTGCCAAGACCAATCTCCAGTCCGGAGTGACCGCCCTTCAGTCCCTTTACAGTAACAGCCACGGCGATATCCTCCTTGTCTGTCTCTACCTCTTTATAATCGAGAGTTGCAGTGATGTCAACACCGCCAGCACTACCGATAATAAGCTGCCCTTCATCCTCAGTGTCGAGGTTGAGCAGAATCTCACCGGTAAGTTCGCCCTCAGGCAGATCGTTGGCGCCATACATTCCTGTCTCCTCGTCGGCAGTGATAAGAGCCTCCAGCGGTCCGTGTTTCAAAGTCTTGTCCTCCATCACAGCCATGATGGCAGCCACGCCGATACCGTCGTCAGCGCCGAGAGTAGTGCCTTTAGCCTTCACCCACTCGCCGTCGATCCAAGTCTCGATAGGGTCGGTCTCGAAGTTATGGTTGCTCTTCGGGTCCTTCTGCGGCACCATATCCATGTGAGCCTGCATGATAGCCGTCTTGCGGTTCTCCATACCCGGAGTGGCAGGTTTGCGCATTACGATGTTTCCGGCAGGGTCTTTAAAAGCCTCTACGCCAGCGCGCTTTGCAAAGTCGAGCAAGAACTCGCGCACTTTATCCAAATGACCTGATGGGCGTGGCACTTGTGTCAGCTCATCAAAATTTCTCCAGAGAGCCTCTGGTTTAAGATTTCTGATTTCACTCATAGTATTACTTATTTATGAATTTGTGATTTTTTTCTTTTTCATTCCTATTGCTATCCATGCTCCCACACCCAATAAGATTACGAGCATCGTCTGTATCGTATGTACGATGAGTACAAACGAGAGAGCTTCGTCGGCAGTAATCTGTTTGCCTCCTATTGCCGTTGTGCCATAAAGCAATAGCATTGTCTTAACGGCAAAGTGCCATGGACCGGCACCGTTTGGGGTAGGTACGATAACGGCGATGCTACCAACAACGAAGGTGGCGAGAGCACACATCAGTCCCATACCGGATGTGAAGTCAAAACAGAAGAACGTAAGGTAATAGTGAAGGAAGTAGCTTCCCCAGATGCCTATTGTAAGGAGGATGAAGAGCGGAATGTTCTTCACGTTCTTTAGGGAAATCATTCCTTGCCATATTCCATTCAGCGTAGCTTTCACCTTATCATATATGGCAAGTCTCTTCAGCAGAAAATGCAATAGGATAAGTATTGCCAAGGCGCAGATTACGGTAACGAGATATCCCGTAGCCGAAAAACTGCCGAGTATGGAGTCAAGACTCGTGCCGGTGCTGAGGAAGAAGCTGTTGAATATCCTCATTTGCGCCAGCAGTGTCATTCCAGTGATAACCATAACGAGCAGTGTGTCGATGGCACGTTCCGTAACCACCGTCCCCAAAGCCTTCGGAAATGAGACGCCGTCGCATTTGCTCAATACGCCGCAGCGGGTAAACTCGCCGATGCGTGGGATTACAAGACTTGCTGCATAGGATAGGAATATGGAGTTGACACAAGTGGAAAGCCTTGGCTTTTCGCCCACAGGTTCAAGAGTCTGTCGCCATCTGATACCGCGGAACAGCTGTGCCGTGATACCGAAGGGCAAGGAGAGGAGCATCCAAGTCCAGTCCATGTCGTGAAGCATGACGTTTTCGATGCGCTTAAAATCGAAGTCGCGGTACATCCAATACAATATTATGCCACCGAGTAGTATCGGCAGCAGCAGCTTTATCGTGGTTTTTATTATCTTCTGTATTCTCACTTTTTATAAACTTATTGTGTCTATAACTGCTGCAAAAGTACAATATTTATATAAAATTGTGCAATCGGAATGGCAGAAATAATGCTTAAATAACATAACAAATGCTTTTTTCTAAGAAAAACATTGTTAAGATATATTTTTTGATTACCTTTACCGAAGAATTTAAACATATAATAATATAACGTAAACTTAATCTATGGCTATAGAAAAGACTTTAGTGTTGCTGAAGCCCTGCACAATGCAGCGAGGCTTGGCTGGAGAAATAATCAGTGTGTTTGAGAAGAAGGGCTTGCAGATATGCGGATTGAAGATGATGCAGCTCGACGATAAGATTCTAAGTGAGCATTATGCACATCTTGCTGGCAAGGAGTTCTTCCAGAGAGTGAAAGACTCCATGATGGACACACCTGTTGTGGCGATGTGTCTGAGCGGTGTGGATGCTGTGGAAACCGTGCGCACCCTTGCCGGTGCCACCAATGGCAGAAAGGCTGATCCGGGTACGATTCGCGGACGCTACTGCATGAGCTTTCAGGAGAATATCGTGCATACTTCCGACTCGAAGGAAAATGCAGCGGTTGAGCTGAAGCGTTTCTTTCGTGATGATGAGATATTCGAATGGAAACAGAGTGTCTTCCCGAGTCTTTATGCTTCGGATGAGTTCTGATTTTGTTCTGACGTTTTATTATTTGCAAGACTGATTGGGTGCCTATTATATGATAAAAGCTTCGCCGCAATGGCGAAGCTTTTATCATATTTATATTCTGTAAAAAATTATAGCGGTCTTCTTTTTCCTGTTCTTGGGCGCATGGTATTGAATGTATGTACGCCGCTGCCAACAGTAGCTATTTTCGTTCCGTTATTCAACACGATGTCCGCATCGCATCCAACAGGAATCTCAACGGTAAGTCCGCGGTCGCTATAGTCTACCGATACTTTGCCGTAGAGTGTTGTCGTAGAGGCATGAACATCTTTAAGGTCGCCAACGAGGGTAGGGGATATAAGCAGATGGCGCATACCATAGGTGCCGGGTTTGTTCTGTATTCCGGCAAGTCGCTTAAAGAACCATTCGTCAATCTGTCCCATCATAAGGTGGTTCCACGAAGAGCCCTGTCGTGGGTCCCATTGTTCGGTTAGAGTCGTTGCCCCCTGTTTTATCTGGAATCCGTAGCCCGGAGTCTCATAGTGGTTGAGCATGGTATAGAGCAGTTCGTCTTCGTTGTTCATGGCGAGAGTCATAAACAGGTAGCGGTTGCCCACATCGCCAGTAGTCAGTCGGTTACCGTGTTTCTCTATATCCTTTATCAGCGACAGCAACACCTTCTCCTTGTTCTCGCCCGTAATTCCAAGGAAGAGGGGTAGGGCGTTTGATGTCTGACTGCCCGAGCCGTAATAGCAGGAGTCGGCATGATAGAACTCACGGTTGAAGGCTTCCACCGCATTATTATATAATGCAGAATACTTTTCTTCGTCAGTCTTGTTGCCCACCATCCTTGCGGCACGCTGTATAAGCTGCAAGTCGTAGATATAATGTGCCGTGGCAACGAGAGGGATTGGGGTGTTCTTGCAGAAACCGGACTTGCCGCCTTCCACCACGTCATACCAGTCGCCCAAGCCATGACTTACGATGCCATCCTTTGAGCGGCTCGTCAGGTAATCAACATAGCGGCACATTGCCGGATAGTTGCGGGTGATGAGTGTGCTGTCGCCATACTGCTCGTAATATTGGAACGGCATGATGACGAGTGTGCTGCCCCATTCTGGAGAATCGTCGAAGAGATTACCGAATGAGACATACTGCGGTGCTGTAGTTGGCACCATGCCGTCAGACTTCTGCGTATCGGTGATATCGCGGATTATCTTAGGGCAATACAGCGTCATGTCGAAGTTATAGAACAGGCTCGGACCAACGAGATGGTCTTGTTCCAACCACCCTAACTTCTCGCGATGCGGACAATCGGTCATCACGCTCTGCATGTTGCTTCTCTCGGCACGCTCTATCAGTCGATGAGTCTGAGAGAACAGAGGATTAGAACACTCGAACGAGGAACCTTCCTCGGCGGAATTGTATACGAAACAGCTCTGCAACTTGGATATTACAGGAAGATTATACGGATTCGGTTCGCCCTCGAGCACAGCATCCTCTACCTGAATATAGCGGAAACCATAGTAGGAGAATCGCGGATGCCATGTCTCGGTAGTATCGCTGCCGATAGTATATTCATAAAAATGCTGGCGCCCCGTCTGTCGTTGGTCGCACACACCTTGTTTGTTCAGATTCTCTGAAACGAGCATCGTTACCTTTTGTCCCGGTTTCCCCTTTACGGTAATCTCCGGAAAACCAGCAAGATTCTGTCCCATATCGGCAACGAATGTGTGTGGCGACACCGTGCGTTTCGTCTTTGCCGAAGCCGAAGCCACGGAGTCGGCAGGCAGATACTGCCATGATTTAATTCCGAAATGCTCCATTATCTTCACCGGCTGCGCCATCTGTGGCTCAAGTTCACCTCCGGCTCCTTCCACGGCAACGGCATTCTTCCATGCCGAGTCGTTAAAGCCGGGGCGGTCGAACCCCTTCTGAACAAGTCGGGCATCGTATGACTCACCGCCATAGATACTGTTGAAGGTAATCGGACTGAGCGCATATTTCCACGTCGGGTCGCTGACGATAGACTTACTCGTACCGTCGCTATAGTTTATGTCCATGCGCATAATCATTTGCGGAGCACCGAAACTCGTCATCAGTTTACTGTATCTTGTTCCGCGCTGCACATTGAAGAAGCCGTTGCCGAGCAATACGCTTATGGCATTGTCGCCAGACGATAGCATGTCGGTAACGTCATACGTGTTATAGTATATCGTCTTGCTGTATTCGCTCCATAGAGGAGCAAACTCGCTGTCGCCAACTTTCTTGCCGTTGATATGCATCTCGTAGTGTCCCATGCCGCTGATATACACAATGGCATCAGTAATTTTCTTACCTCCGTTTGAGAATTCCTTTCTGAGGATAATACTTTTCGATGACAGCGTATCAACCGGGTTCCATTTCTCCTTGAAGTAGTCTTTCTTGAATTCGGCATTAGAGAAACGACCTTCGGGAAGCTTTGCAGCAGACTTGGTGATGGCTCCGATAAAGGAAGCCCCACCCCCGACCCATCCCCGGTGGAGAGGGGAGTGATTACCTTTATTGCTATGGTCAGGGTAACTTTTCGTTTGAATTCTAATCTGCTGCTCACGGCTCCATTCCGAAGGCTTGCCGTCTTTGTCCCAAACGCGCACCTTCCATAGGTAACCGTGTCTGTTTTGTTTCAGTTTGGGAATAGTTATGAATTGGCTTTCTTCTGATTTCTTCTTTTTAGAATTATAGACTTTCTTTCCAGTCACGTTTTCGGTTACGAGAATCTGGTATGCAGTCTGCTTGTCGTCGTTTACGTCCGACTGCATTTGCCAGCCTAATCTGATGTCGCCAGTACATACTGCAAGTCCTTTCTGATAGTTGCAGTTTGTATTGGTAATCGTAATCTTGGCATCTGCCGATATGGCGGCAAGAGCCATAAGGATTAATGGAGAATATTTCATTGGTTTTGGTTTTTTATTTTAATGGGAGAGCTGGGAGGAATGGGAGGAATGGGAGAGCTGGGAGTCCTGAGAGGACTGGGGATTAATTGGACTGATAAATCTTTCCGTCCTTTATTTCCGCTTCAATAGTTCTACCGCCGGTAGCTTTCAGTCTGAACTTCACATTAATATCTTTCTTCCATGCCGGGAAGAGGATAATCTCACCGTCGGGCTTTTCCTGAAGAAGCATCTCCTGCAAGCCAATCATTGAGGCACCGCCCTTGTTGCAGTCGGGAGCCCAGTCGTAGCCAGGATCCCAGAAAGCCGGGAAGCGGTAAGGTCCGTCGGCAAGCTTTTCCTTGTTGAGGCGGAATGCCTCGTCGGTAAGTCCTAAGCACGCCGCCCAGATATTGTCTTGCTTCCAACCTTTAGAGGAGTGCATCTCCACAGCATGAGGATCTTTTAGATAAGTATTGCGACCAATCTGCAGATTATCTCTCCCCATACCGTAAATTCTCCACGGGAATACAGGGTATAGCTGTGGTGTCTCGATATTCTGAATCCTCGCCCAAACGATAGCCGGGGCTATACACGTGTCGCCGTCGATGACGCGGAGAGGGATGTCGGGGATGCGGGAGGCCAACGAAGCCGCCCCCCACTGCTCCGTAACAGTCTTCAGTGCTGCAATCACGCTCGACGGGTTATAAGCCATTTTGTAAGTCTCGCAGCCCGAAGAAGGGTAGAGCATCAGTTTGCCGTCGGCAGTGAGTGGCTTCACTCCGAGTTTCTTTGCGATATATTGGTAATGCTCGTCGAAGAAAATAAGACACTGCTCGATAAGCGGTTCATATTTCCTGATATCCATGCCGCAATATTTATGAGCCTGAAGAATCATAGAACAGAATTCGAGAGCCGTATCCCATTGATATTCAAGCCATGCGTTGCGGTCCATTCCCGGGTCGTCGCCAGGCTTATGCTTGCCGTATTCCGCAGGGTTCGGCAGTCCGCAGTTTTCTATCTGTTCCGAGAACGAAGCCCCGTCATGCCCCCAATAGAACTTAGTCCTTTTTGTTGCATTCGGCAGCATTCGCAGGTAAGTGTCAAATTGCGCCTTCATCATGTCCCAGTCGCCGCTCTTCAGCATAGGCCAGTAAACGAGCCGTTGGTTCTGTGCCGTCATCGTGCCGCCGCCCCATTTACGGAAATCGGGAGTAAACGGGCATTTAGGGTCAGCATATACGGGGTCGAAGGTAAAAAGCGAACCATTAAACTTCGTTGGGTATTCGCCATAGGCATTGCAGCCGAGCATATAGCGGAACAACTCGTAGTTGCGCGCCATCTTAGCCCCTTCGCCTTCAGCGATGATAAAGCTACGCTGCCAGAATTCGTGCCACCACTTAGAACTAAAAGTTTTAGACTTCTTTGCCGACAGACCGCTCTTTGCCGTAAGCATCTTTTCTTCCTTCTCGTTCGTGTATAGACCTATGCTTATTGTAGTCTGCTTAATAGCGGTAGCAGAATATTTCCATGCCTTGAAGTCGGTAGAAGCGTAGGCTCCCGTAGAAGTGCCGGTGAAACGGAATCCCGGCATGTCAATCCTTCCGCCAAATTTCAGAGACCCGATAGGATTGTAAAGCTCATCCTTTATCTCGTCGAGCCCCTCCTTCGTAACGGTATAGTCGAACACGGTATAGTCGCGGTTCTTGTGCCAAAAGGCAATACTGCTTTCGGCAGCCTTTATGGAATCAGCAAAAGTAGTGCAGTCTTTCGGAATATTCCATTTATACGAGCCTTGCTGACATTCAGCCTTCGTTACGAGTCTGTCCCTATATCTCCATGACTCGTAGCTAAGAGTAGCATCCGTTTTCTGTTTGGAATTAATCTCCACGAACACCTTCGGCTGGTATACATCAGCCCAAAGTCGCACATTAATACCTTTACCTTTTATATATACGGCACCGTCGTCGAGACACAAGCGCTGTTCAAAGTCCTTGCCGTCGAAAGGCCTCCCTTTAATGTTCAGTCGGAAGCGTCCAGCTTTCAGCAGCGTATTGTTCTCATCGAGCATACCGCTCTTTGAAAGATAGAAAAGGATGTCGCCATTTTCCACCCACACGTTCATTCCAACATCATGTCCGCCGCACGGCATAGATGCAGAAGAATTCTCGCTCTGTGTAGTCCATACGTAGTCTTTCGGCTTATAGTCTACAGATGAATTCTTGGCATGCAGACAGTTGGCAAATACAATAGAAAAGCCTCCAATCAGAAGAGTTGCAAGTTTTTTGTTTATAGATATTCCCATGAGTATCGGTGTTTATATTTATAATGACGTATGAAAGTCTCGAATGTAGGCAATTTCGTTCATCTATAAATATTATTGGCACTTTTTTTCTTGCGAATGTTTGGTCTTGCAAACTTACTGATAAATTGTCAAACAGCAATATTTTTTTAATAAAATCCTTCACCGGCAACGTAATATGTTGATACATTGATGCTTACGGTGAAGGATTTTTAATTTGTATATATATTCTTTCTCGTCATCTTTCGGTCGCGGAGTTTCTCTGCAAAGGTTTTGTCTGTCCAAAAGATATGGTGTTTACCTGCCTTTGCAGGTGTCATTTACTACCTTTGCAGGTGGCTTTAACTACTGTTGCAGGTGTTTTAACTACCGTTGAAA
>DCBP01000050.1:580-44860 GCA_002314055.1 Prevotella sp. UBA1104 | reverse complement strand
TGTTTTTAACTACCGTTGAAAATGTTTTTAACTACCGTTACAACACCTGTTTTCTGCTGATTCGCTACTTGTAGACGGCTTGAATGCCTCTAACATTACTCTGTGTGTTGAATTTTCTGATTTATATTCTTCCCGTTCCTTGCGCCATACCAAGCGGCTAAAATAAAAATCCTTCACCATATATCGTTGAATATAAGATATTTACAGGCGTGGTGAAGGATTTTTGTTATTCAGCGTTTAAAACATAGTGCGTAATTATTCTTTACGGCTATGCCGTGTCAAACAAAAAAGCGATGTTGCACCAACATATTTGATGTAACATCGCTTAATTATAATGGATGAAATTTATTCTTTTTATTTATCCTCAGCATCAATAGCCTTAATCTTCTGCTTAACGAGTTCAAGATCGTCCTTCAGTTTCTGAACCTTGCGGTTCATCTCGTCGATGAGGCTGTTGCCCTTCTTGCTCGAAGCATTGAGGAAACCGAGGTTATTCTCGTAAGTCTGAATTTCCTGTTTCATCTGTTCAGCACGACGCATCAGTCTGCCACGTTCGTTGTCGAGAGCTTCCTCGCCACGTTTAGCAACATTCTTCAAGTTCGTCTTGAAGTTGTTCAGACGGCGACGAGCCGTAGATACATTCAGTTCCTTGAAAATCTTGTCGAGCACCTCGTGATACTCCTTGTAGAGCTTATCCTTCTCCTTGTAAGGCACGTGACCTATAGCATTATATTCCTCCGTCAGCTTCTTCACCGTAGTCTGAGTGTCGTCGCCGGCATTCTCGAGCAGAGCTTTGAGCTGTGCGATGATGCCCTGCTTCTTCTCCAGATTGTCGCGCTCCTCGTTGCGGGTTCCTGCATTGGCGGCATTGCGAGCCTCAAAGAAGTGGTTGCATGCAGCGAGGAAGTCGTTCCAGAGCTGGTCGCCGTATTTCTTAGGTACCATACCGATGGTCTTCCATTCCTTCTGCAGGGCAATAAGCTTGTCGCTTGTCGCCTTCCATTCGGTGCTGTCCTTCAGAGCCTGAGCCTTCTCAACGAGAGCCTTCTTCTTTTCTGCATTCTCGGCAAACTCCTTCTTCAGATTAGTGAAGAATTCCGATTTTCTTCCGAAGAAGTCATCACAAGCAGCACGGAAACGCTCGAAAATCTTGACGTTCATCTTCTGCGGAGCAAAGCCGATAGTCTTCCACTCGTTCTGTATTTCGATAATCTGCTTTGTGTGTTCCTCCCAGTCGGCAGACTTCTTGTTTTCCTCTTTTGCTATAGCTTCAACCTTCTCGCAGAGTGCAGTTTTCTTTTCGAGGTTCTCCTCCTCCTTGGCACGCAAGTCCTCGAAGTGCTGCTGGTGCTTCTTGTTGATAACCGTAGATGCAGCCTTGAAGCGAGCCCAGATACTCTCGCGCAGTTCTTTTGCAACAGGACCGCTTTCGCGATACTCGTTGTGCAGCTCCTGCAACTGGTGGAATGCGCTTATCACGTCCTCCTCGTCAGCCAGTTTCTCGGCAGCTTCACAGAGCTTGGTCTTAATCTCAAGATTCTTCTTGAAATCATATTCGCGAGCCTCGCTATTCAGTTTCAGCAAATCGTAGAACTGCTCCACATACAGCTGATAGTTGCGCCATAGTTCATTGGCATTCTCTGCAGGAACCGGTTTAATCTCTTTCCACTCCTGCTGCAGCTGCTTGAATTCCTGATAAGACTTGTTAGCCTCTTCCGGCGAAGTAGCCATTGCCTTTATTTTCTCAATGATATCGAGTTTCTTCTTCAGGTTGTCCTGTTTGATTTTCTCCTGTTCCTCGAATTGCTTAGCCCTTCTCTCCTTGATAACAGCCATTTCAGCTTTGAAAGCCTCTTCGTCAGTATCCGGTTTCACGATGTAGGCAGCAGGGTCGCCACCATTGTCGAGGTAAGCCTTCATTTCGGCGTCCCTCTCGGCAAAGTGCAGTTTGTAGAAAACAGTCTTCAGATACTCCACCTCGTCCTTCTGCGGCACTTCGTCGGCATGAGCAATCTCTTTAATTCTTTCTACAACTTCCGCCTTGCTCTTGTATATTTTCTTCGGCTCCGCCTTCTCTTCAGCTTCGTCGGCTGTAGTGTTGGCAGCGGCTTCTGTTGTTTCAACCTTCTCCTCGGCTGCAGTGTTTGTTGTAGCCTCTGTTGGAGTTACTTCTACATTCTTCTCGTTTTCGAGAGATTTTTCTTGAGAGTCCATTACTTCACGTTTTTAATTTGTGATAGGTATTTCCAAATAAATTCTGTTGGTTTCGGTATGCACAGAACTATGCCGGTGCAACCTTCAATATATATATAATATAAGGTGAAACCGCACTAAATGAATTGCAAACTTACTTAAAAAGATTGTAAAATCCTAATTTATGTAATAAATTTTAATGATTTTCCTCTAAACAAGCCTTTTATGGCGGAAAATCCACCATGAAACGCCTGATATTACTACAGATGCTATGATGGCGATGAGGAATCCGTAGGGATTGTTTTCCATGCCGTTGATGAGGTTCATTCCGAGCAAACTGGCGATGAGGGTAGGGAACATGAGTATGATGCTGACCGATGTGAGTGTACGCATCACGGTGTTCATGTTGTTGTTGATGATGCTCGAATATGTATCCATTGTCGATTCAAGAATGTCTGAATATATGCTCGTTGTTTCGCGAGCCTGGCTCATCTCGATGTTCACGTCTTCGATAAGGTCGGCATCAAGTTCATCCACCTGCAGTTTGAACTTCAGTTTCGCAAGCAAATTCTCGTTGCCTCGGATAGAAGTCTGGAAATATGTCAATGAGTCCTGCAGTCGGGAAAGTCCGATAAGCGACTCGTTGTTCACCTCGCGGTCCAGGTTTCTTTTAGCTTTCTCAATCAAGCTGTTTATCTGTTTCAGTCTCTTCAGATACCAAACGGCAGAAGAGAGGAACAGACGGAAAATCATGTCCACATAGTCGGTAAATCCCTCACCGCGTTTCTGCTGATAGCTTACGAAGTCGATCATCACGTTGGTCTCGTAGAAACAGACAGTGATAGTAACGTCGCGCTTGTGGATAATTCCGAGCGGCACGGTAGTGTAGGGGGTGCGTGAGCGAATCTCCTTTACGTAAGGTATACGCAGGATAATAAGCATCCATCCGTCGTCGTACTCGTAGCGGGCACGCTCGTCGGTATCGCTGATGTCGGAAAGAAAATAATCCGGTATTTTATACTCGTCTACCAGCATTTGCTGGTCTTCCTCACTCGGACACGTTACTTGTATCCAGCAGTTAGGCTCCCATTCTTTTATGGCTTTAAGTCCGCCATTGATATTCCAGTATGTTCTCATTTGATTAGTCCTCCACTTGGCAAAACGTTTTCAAGCACAGGACCGTCAAGCTGATATAGAGCCTTCGTCTTCCTGCGCCTACAAGTTTGTATTTTCCGCGTGATAATCGTCCATAATTTGTTTGATATTGATTAAATCGGGTGCAAAGTTAATGATTTTTGTTTAAAACGATGTAGTATTGTCGCGATTTTATTCGTTTTGTAATATCTTCCCCTCCCCCGCCTCCCTCTCCGGGGGCGGAGCAGTTACCTTTAATGACTAAAAGGCTTGCATATTTTTAATTAAGTAACAAGTCAAAATTATTTTATACAAACGACAATGTAGATAATATAAAAAACAACAAGTACAACTTATACAACAAGTACAACACGCAGCGTGCGTGACAAGCATGAAAGTTGTTTGGGTTGTATATGTTGTTACGGTTGTTTTAAATATAAATGTTTTGTTGTTTGTATAAACTAATTGTGAATAGCTACTTATTTATTCGATAAACAAGTTGTTAATAATAATCATATAAATGTTGTCAATGAAAAATCCTTCACCGTAAACTTACTATAATATGTTATAGTTACGATGAAGGATTCTTGTATTCTTTGTTTAGATGTTATAGATGTCAGTTTCTGACTTTCATTATGCAGTTTCCGTTCTTTACGATATACAGTCCGTGGGGCAACAGCTGTAGCTGTTCTTTGATACAGCCATTGTTCTTAAACAAAAGCTGTCCGTCGATGCTATATATTTCCCCGTTGACAGTATCTTCCATATTAGAGATGGATTCTATGGCAGAAGTTCCGGCAGTCATAAACACTACATAGTTGTAGTACATAGAGCCGACCTTTCTTGATTTTATCAGTTGCCATTCACCGCTGTTGCTAAGGAAGTGGAGCCTTGCAAAATATTTCTTTGCCGGTTCAACCCTTTCGAGTTTGCCGTTGATCTTCACTACAGACACCTCTCCCTTATTCAGATTCGCTTCGGTTATGATAGAGTCCACGGCTTCCTTTGTGTCGAAATCATAAACCACGGTGGCAATTTTACCGCTGAAGTCTTTTGTTGCGCAAGAGATTCTTGCCATGAGGGCGAAATTCTCCGGGTCAACACTCGTGGCGTTGTCGAGTTTCAGCTGCTGACTTACGGTAAGAGTGGCGTCGCGCAGTACAACCTTCACTGTTGTGTCGTCGGAAAGCTTCTTCTCCCCCTTGGCGTCGCCATATACGGCAAGGGCGTATTCGCCAACTTTGTCGGGAGCACTCACGGTGATGTTCACCACCTGTGGAAAACCGCCGTAGACTTCAATGTCAGAACCGGACTCACTCATTGTCAGTTCGTCGCCCTGCTTGAAACCAAGATACAGCTTGCCTTTGAAAGTAGCCCCGTCGTTGCAAGTTACCTTTGTGGAGAAAGTGTTCTCCTCGCCGCCATATACATTCTCTGGAGCAGTAGGAGCATCAGCTTTAAGAGAAGCCGTTACTTCGTTAGAAACGGTAATGTCGTCGCCAGCTACCGTAGCGGTAACTACCCTTGGCGAGTAATACATCTGCACGAGTGGATACCATCTGTCGCTGTCGAAACCATAAGCCATAGGCTCAATGGTGTATGTACCGTCGATGGAAGGCAATTCGCTCAGCGGTAAGCTTATTCCGCTTACAGTTATGTTTTCAGAACTGCCGGTATATGTGTCAGCAGCCTTTATGTACGAAGTTTCGCCTGTAGCCGTATTATACACCCTTGCACCGAGACAGAATTTCGACTCGTTGCTCTTGCAGTAAACAGAACCGGAAAGGACAAGATTCTCATTCCTTTTAAAGCTTGTTTTAAGAACATTCAGTCTTTGGGTAAGCACCGGTCGCAAGAACCTTTCTCCTTCGCCATCGGGATTAAGAATGTCGGCGATGATAGACTGGTAATAGTTAAAAGCTCCGATGGAGCCGCCAGTGCCCTGCACCTTAGGTTCAAGTGCATTCGGTAGGAAATATCCGTTGGATATCCCGTCCCATCCCCAGTTGATATGCAAGTATCCGTCTTTATATCCGTCGCAGACAAAGGCATGTCCATCCCAGGACTCCGTGCATCCGTCGTAATAAACAGGGTGGTTTCTCGACAGGTTGTCGTAAATCACCTGTAGCCATGTTGCCCCCGACATGTTGTCGCGACTAAGTGATGTGGCATACGGGTATTTCATGTAGTACACCAAAGCCTTTCGTGCCGCCTCATTCGTTGTGCCGCTGCCTTCCGGAGAATACACCATGCTGCTTGCTATTCCAATAGTGCGCATCAGTCTTGCCACGGCATCCTTGGATTCTTCGGAGCTGGCAGCAGAATATCTGTCGGTCATGGCATCCCAGTTGAAAGTAATCGAACTGAAGTCCGTACCGTCTTTACTTCCCGTTCCTTTGTCTGGCCATCTGTTGTGGCGCATAATCTGGGCAAGAGCAGTTGCAACGCAGCCGGTAGGGCAGAGTTCGCCGTTCTTTTCAGGGCAGTACATATTATATGGTGTGTCCTGTCCCCATGTTGACGTGAGCAGTGGTTCTATGTCTTTATATCTTGTTTCGGTATCGGTAGACGAGGCTGTGGCAGATACTGACTGCAGGTTGTTCTTAACGGCATACTCAATCTGTCGGTCGTATTCGCCGAGCCACCACTTCATGTTCTCCGGAATGTTTGTTGCATCAAAGGTTCCGTTGTCGGCATATCCCAGGATAACATCCTTTGCCTTGTCGTCGGCAGCCACTACTACAAAACCGTTCTGCTTGCCGATGTTGAATACATAGTGCCCATTGGTTTGTGCAGCAAGAGAGGGCTTTAGCTGGTTGGTTGGCAACTTTCTGAAGCTGCGTGCCTTCACGTCTTTGCCGATAAAATCGGTAACGATGCCGAGAGCCTTGTCTTCTGGTATCTTGTCAGCCTGTGCGAGCATCGGAACGAGGAGCGATGCAATGGCAGAAAACAATATTTTTTTCATTTGTTGTATCCTTTTTATAATTGGTATAAATATTCTTCGGGACAAATGTAGTATAAATAAATGGAATTGTAAAGCAAAAGCTTTATAAAATTATTCCAAACCATCATTTGTCCCGAAGAACTGTTTAATAGCTTACTTTTACCCCTACATAATAACTACGCGGCAGTGACGGACCGTAGATGTAGTTTGAATCGCGATCCCATCCCTTGTCGAAGTCTTTCTGGTAAGCATTGGTGAAGTTCTGTATTCCAGCGTTCACCTGTAGCGTCATGTACTTGTAGATAGGGAAATCGTATGCCACCTTGAAATTCATCTCCATGAACGTAGGAGTGTTTACAACCACAGGATTCTCCACTCCAGAACCGGCAGAGTGTCCGATAAGCATACTGCCTGTGTAGTTACCCGTTACCGAAGCCGTGAGACGTTTCAGTGGAGTGAACGAAGCTGTGAAATAGCCGTAGGTATTCGGAGTACGCATCATTCTCTTGTATTTCTGCTCAGGCACCTCGTCGTTCCATGATATAGCCTCGTCATACATGCTCTTCTGCAAGGTCAAGCCTGCTTGGAGCGTGAACCATTTGGTGAACATTGCCTTACCCTCGATGTTCAGTCCGAAGACTTTGGCTCCATAAGCATTGTAACGTTCCTGTACGGTATTTCCCTGAGCATCCGGTTTGTCGAGCTGGCGCAGGGCAAACACATGGTTGAGATCGGTGTAGAATCCCTCAATCAACAGATTTGTCTGCACGCTGCCGAACTTATGATACATGTCGGCTGAAAGACTGAAACTGTTTGAGCGCTCCTCCTTCAGATTGTCGGCAAGTACCGTAACGAGTCTTTCTCCGCCAACTACACCCACGTGCAGGTCTTCGTCGAAAGCTTGCGGTGCACGGAAACCTCCGGCATACGTAAGTCTCAGGTTGATATTCTCCGTCGGATTATAACGGAGGTTGACACGCGGACTGAAAATCACATGGTCGATAAGGTTATGCTTGTCCAGTCTGCCGCCGAGCAGGAAGCTCCATTGCTTGTTCTTCCATTCATTCTGGAAGTAGAAGCTACCGATATTTGTGTTCTGCTTGAAGTTACGGTCGTAGCCAAGGATAACATCCTTCAGACCGTCGTAGTTATACTCCGCCCCGAGGGTCAGGTCAGACGGCATGAAGAGAAGTTTGCTGAAAGAGTGAACATACTGCGAACCGAACACGTAAGTCAGGTCGCGTGTCGTGCCGTAAGCTTTTTCGGCAGTTTCTATGTCCTCCTCCGTACCTTCGCCAATACCGCCGTAGTAACTCTTGCGTGAAGTCGTCTGGAAAGAGAAGTAGGCAGAAAGGTGGTTTTTCTCGTTTGGCGTAAACAAGTCGTAGGTCAGTCCGCCGCCCTGTATGTTGTGGTCCACCTGTTCCGTGATGTTCGCCTCGTGTGCCGGCATACTGAGATTGTTTCCGCCACGGCGGAACTCCTTGATTGCATGATACTGCAGACTGAGTTTAGAATAAGGACTGAGGCGCAGATAAGAACTCAGACCGAAAGTCTGGTTCTCCAGTTCCGGCAGTTCCGTATATCCGTCGCCGTCGTGGTCGTAGCCTTTGCGCTTGCGGTTCTGTCCGTAGGCATAAACGCCAGCCTTGCCGTCGCCGGTAACGAGCGACACGTTGCCGCTTGTGATATTGTCGAACGAACTTGAACCGCCTTGCGACAAGAGCGTGTGGCCGAATGAGGCCGAGTTGCGGGTCGGTTCCTTAGTTATTATGTTTATCGTTCCGCCGATAGCTGATGCTCCGTAGAGGGCAGACCCTCCGCCGCGCACCACTTCCACACGGTCGATCATGTTTGCCGGAATCTGCTCCAGACCGTATACGCCGTTAAGAGCGGAGAACACAGGGCGTGAGTCGACGAGAATCTGTGAGTAATGACCGTCGAGTCCGTTAATCCTCACCTGGGTGAATCCACAGTTCTGACAGTTGTCCTCTGTCCTTACGCCCGGCTGGAAGTTCAGTCCCTGAGCCAGACAGGTGCTCTGCGTAATGTCAAACAACTTGGTGTTTATCACATTCACCAAGTTAGGCGCAAGCCTTCGCTTCGTCTCACTTCTGTTGGCCGACACCACTACCTCGTCGAGGGCCACGTCGTCGGTTTCCAGTTGGAAGTTCAGTTCCTCCGTGTCGTCCTTTCTTACAGTAATTTTCTTCTCCTGAGTCTTGTATCCAAGATAAGACACCTCAATAGTGAACGTGCCTTCCGGCAGGTTCTTCAGAAAATAGTGTCCCGTGTTGTCCGTTGTAGTGCCTATAGTGGTACCCTTCAGCCTAATTGTAACGTATGGCATGTGTTCGCCACTCTTCTTATCCTTTACGTGTCCGTAAACATTGGCATCGGTAGCCTTAACCACGGTGTTAGCGAAGTCCTCATTCTCTGTCACCTGTGCTGCCCATGCCGCCTGTGGGGCAAATGATACTGTAAGCACTCCTGCTGCGAGTGCCAACTGCTGAATCTTTGATTTCATTTGTCTTGTTTTTTTTTAAATTATTATGTGTAATCTTTTTACCTGAAAACTATTGTTACTTTTTGTCTGTGATCTTATTAAATACCATCATTCCGCAATCTTGATACTTACAGCTTTTAGCTCCTGCCATCCAGCCTTGTCCGTTACACGAATCATGAAGTGGTAGTCTCCCGGATCTATATCCGTAGGAATCTTTATGTCAACTTTGGCGTCGTATGTTTTCAAACCTGCAGGTATGTTCTCATCCTTGTTGTATACCCATGGGTTAACAGGCGATTTCTTTGCATCGAGCGGACAGTCGCCTGCTGATGTGGAGTGGGTATGGTGGTCAAAATTATTATGTATCTCGATATTGTAGTTTCCCAGTTCCACGTTGTCCGTAAAGGTATAACTGAATGGTATCGTTTCACCACGATGGTAAACCTGACAGTCGATAGGGTCGGGCATAGAACCGTCGAGAATTTTCGGCAGTTCTTGATCTTTATTGTTGTCGTCATCGTCTGAGCATGATGCAAACATGGCTCCTGTTGCCACGACACATGTTGCAGCAAGTATCGACAAAGTATTTAATGTAATCTTTTTCATTTTGATAAAAATCTGATGTCAGAGTAAAAACGGTTGCGGTGGGGCAGCATTCTCTGTAAAGATGCCGCCACCGTCAACCTACTTTTCATTAACCCTGAATGTAACTTATTCTTTAGAAATCTGTATCCCCTCAGCCTCTTCGGTAGTAGAGTTGCCGTTAGCGTCGGTAACGGTGAAGTGGATGTGGTATTCGCCCTCTGGAGCATCGGCAGGAATCTGCGGATGTTCATGGAAGAGCACTGATGTCATGCCGAGATATTTCTCGTCAGTGTAGGTGAACACATGCTCGTATTTTGCTGCAGTGTTGTGGAACTCCACTTCAATCTTGGCAATTTTATGTGGAGCCTCAATCTGTGCCTCAAGATGCATCTTCTGTCCGATTACAGCCTTGTGGCTATCGTCCTCGCCAACTTCCTTGAACGTAATCTCCGGTGCCCCTTCAACAGGCGAAGTCAGTTTCAAGTCTGATGTGAATGTAGTGCTCTGTCCAAGTTTGTCGGTAACAGTAAACGTGAGTTTGTACTCGCCGGCAGTAGCAGTAGTAGGAATGTCGAGATGCTCGTGGAATGTAGTATTCTTCACTCCGATATACTTGCCGTCGGTCCACGATTTCGTTACTATCGTTGTCTTGCCGTCGGCAGAGGCGATGGTTACGTCAATACGGGCGATGAGCCCCTCTGCAACCAAGTCGCCTTCAAGATGCAAGTCCTTGCCTATAACACCCTCCTTGCAGTTCTCTTCGCCCACTTCGGCAAGAGCTGCAACAGGTTTTGCTGCTGAAGGATTATCGTCGTCGTTGCTGCATGATGACATTACTAAACTTATGATGCTGAACAGCACTGTGGCTGTAACGAATAATATCTTTTTCATTGTAATATTCCTTTTTTGTTTAATTGATAAATTAGAAATTCCAGGTAGCCATGAGCGAGAAGTTCCTTCCTGGCTCCGGCACCCCGATGAGTCTGTAATAACTCGTGTGGTCGTAGTAGCGTTTGCCCAACAGATTCTCGGCTTGGAGGATAAGCTCCAGACGATTGTCGCCAAACTGAAACTTTTTTCCCAACGATGCATTAAGCAACTGATGACCTTTGGTCTTCTTCTCCGGCGGTACGATTCTGTCTTGTGTTCCTACCATTTGCCATTCAACAGCAATGAAACCGGATTTTGCCGGGTCCTTCACGGGCAACAGATAGCGCACTTCAGCACGTGCCGACCATGGAGTGGAGAAGGGCAGACCATAGCCTTTCTTCTCGCCGCTCAACTGTCGTGCATATAGATACTCGCCTTCGGCGGTAAGCTTCAGACAATTTATTGGCTTCCATGATGCTGTAGCCTCAAAGCCCCATCTCATCACCTCGGTCTGGGTGTAGTAGTATAACTGCAAGCCCTCTTTGTATTCCGGGGTAGGGTTGAGATAGATATAGTTAGGAAAATAGTTCAGGTAAGGAGTGAACTGCACCGATACCGTGTTGTGTTCATAAACAATTCCGGCATCAGCCTGATATGATTCCTCAGGTTTTAAGGCAGTATTACCCTTTTCATACCTAAAGATGTTGTAGTTCACGCCATCCATTCCCAATTCCTTTGCTATAGGCATTCTGAAGCTCTTGCCAATATTAAGCTTGAGCACCCAGTCGCCAACCATCTGGTTTATTCCCACCGACCATGTAAAGCTGTTGAATGTGCGTTGCAAACTTGCCGAGCGTTCCATATACACAGAATCTCTGTCAGCAACGGGAGTCTTGTACCAATCGCGGTAACTGTGGATGTTAACCCTGCCGTGGTCATATCTTGCACCAGCTGTCACACTGAGTCCGTCGTTTATTTGCCATTTGTCTACGGCAAATGCACCGAACTGCAACTGTTCAAAGTCGGGCAAAATGAATCCCCAACCACCCCTTCGGTTGTGTTGATATTCAATGCTTGCTCCAGTCTGCAGCTTATGGTTGCCCAGAGTTTGCGTAGCCTTCACGTTTGCCGAAAGAGTCTGCTTGGTGAAACATCTTTCCAACGTGCCGTCGGGTATAGGCATATAGCCATGAGATACAGGTTCGGAAAGTTCGCGCTGACGGTTATTCTGGTATTCAAAGTCACCTTCAATCATGCCTCCCGTCCAGCTCCAGTCCGTATGGTTAGATACGGAGAAGTGGTTCACCGTGTGGTACGGCAAGTCAATGTCGCGCCGCGAACTGTCGTAGTCTATATCCGAGAGCCTCACCTCCAGACCATGAGCATTGGCAAAGAAGCCAGCCTTGGTATTGACATCGGCAATTCTGAACGAAGTGTTCCATCTTCCGGCGGCATAGCCGAGCATCAAGCTCCCGTCAATCTCCCTGCCGGCAGTGTTGCGCAACCGGCGGTCTTTCAGTTTGATGTAATAGGAGTAATACTCGATACTGTCTACGGGCACCTTGCTGTCTGCATAGTCTACCACGGTGGCATTAGCCTTATACCAAAACTTACCGTTCTTTCCCATCACTCTAAGCGATGCTCCGACCGACTCGTTGCTGCTGCGTGAGAAAAGGTTTGCCGTACCGGAGAAACTTTTCACCGGCATGACATTGCTTTTCAAGTCGATAACGCCACCAATGGCATCCGAGCCATAGGTCAGTGCGGCAGGACCTTTCAACACCTCAGCCTGGTCTATGGCATATTGGTCAACTTCCAGTCCGTGGTCGTCGCCCCATTGCTGTCCCTCGTGCTTTATGCCGTTTTCTGCTACAAGCACGCGGTTGAATCCCAATCCGCGGATAACGGGTTTCGATTCTCCCGAACCAACGCTCATGGCTTTTACTCCCGGCAACTTGCTGAGGGTCTGCATCAGCGAACCGCTGAAGTTTTCCTGTATAAACTGTTTGTTTGCCGTCACAACATTGAGCGACGACTTCATCTGTGCTTCTTTGTTGGAGCTTCCGCTTACTACTACTTCGTGTAGGGACCCACCGTCCCTTGCCACACGCTTAGTGCTGTCGGCAGAAGCAGTCAGGCTGACCGGATATACCGGTTTCATGACAGTTCTTGCTTCAGACAAAAGTGCATGACCGAAGTTGATGAAAAGAGGAAGCGCAGCAAATGCAATCTTCTTTTTTTTCATCATAAATCATTCTGACCAACAGGCATAGGCTCACGCTAATGCCAGTCGGCAATTCTACGATTAAAAATAAAAACTACAAAGAAGCAAGTGCCGGCGGGGCACGTGTGGAGAGTATATCGCCCTCACGAGTCTTGACAAATGGGCAAGACATCATGTAGACGATGTGTGCGATTGCCATGAATACGGCAATCCTTATAATAGTAGGAGTAACATACGGCAGACTCTGCAACTGGCACAACACGCAGTCGTGAGTGAACGAGGTCTGTGCCGTCAGGTGTCCGTCGTGATGGATATGATGAATACAGTCTTGGCAGGTAGCGACAACGCTTGCACCCTCCGCCGCCGAATGGTGGTGGAAGCTGACGGCAAGCAGCAGCGGCAAGTATACCAGCAGCAGCAAGCGTGCAAACCTCATTCTCCTTATGTCAAACTTGTTCATCATACAATCTTTTTCTGTCTTGTTAGAAGACAATGCAAAGGTAATGCTTTATTTTAATTCTGCAATATATTTAATGTATTAATAACAATTCATTTTGAATAAATAACAATAATGATACATATAGAAACAAAAAGAATACTTTTCTTTTCCATTTTTTCTCAGTACTTTGTTTTACTAAACTTTCGGATTTATTATGAATCCGAAAGTTTAGATCCTTATACCCTTGCCATCATTTTTTATATGATAAATATCATGCTTTGTATTAAAGGAATTTTGTCATTTCAATCACACTTCCTCCATCCTCACAAGTTTGCCAGCCACAAACTGCATGATAATCTTGTGGAGCGTTGTGCCTTGGCGGAGGGCTTCAACCCTTGGAGCAATGGCATAACCGTTGATTTGTTTCACAGCTTCCTCCCATTGCTTTTCGGCTTTCGATGGCTTTCCGTCCTCAGGCTTTTCGTCATAGTCCTTCTTGGAAAGAACCTTTAGTTCAAGGATATAACTGTGCTTCGTGGCATAGTGGGTGAGATTTGGCAAGAGGAAGAAATCACAGAATCCATGGTTAAGTTCCAGTTCAGGAGCCGTGTAATAATAGTTGTTCAGATTCAAGTATGCCATAAAAAAGCCCTGCAGGTTGCGCTCCGATTCTATACCGTCTCTTACAGAAGAAACGTTGGAATAGGCATCAGCCATGAACTGAAGTCCCTCACTCCATTTCCCGTCATAAGCCATGTCGTAATAATAGTCGGTGAGCAGGTTGGTGTCTACATATGATTTCGCGTCATACAATTCCTTCAGATAGCCGTAGTACTGCTTACGCACATTATTGTTCGGTATACCGAAAATCATCTTGTCGCCCCTCGTGCCGTTGATGGTGAGCATACCGTAGTAGAACAGCAAACTTGTGAATATCTGTGGGTCGGTAAGGCGGTAGGCAGAGAACGTCTCCACCAAAGGTGCTATAACCTGTCCCGTTTCGGCTATTGTGCTGATAACGCCCTTGCGGTCGCCGTCAAGCTTGTCAAGTTGCAGCAATTTCTTCATCTTGCCGTAGTCCATCATCGTGTTGGGGTCTATCATCTGTTTCGGAGCATCTCCCCTGTCTATATAATGGCGTAGGTAATATATTACCATGTCACAATTGAATACTCGGCTCTGAGTGTTTAATGCTTCCTCAGAGAAACAATAATTATCATACCAAGGCTTCATCTCATATATCATCGCCTCGATATTGCAGTCAGCCGGAAGACTGCCGGCATTTTTGTAGTAGGTAAACATCTCCCTTACTTCCTCAGTAGAGAATCCAAGCATCTGGTTGAACTCCGGTTTTGTGGAGATATGCCATCCGATATTGAAACCGCTCGTTACGTCGTCAAGGGTTACAGGACTGACTCCCGTGATGAATATACGTTCGAACATGCCCTTGAATTTCTTGAAAATGTCGCGGTAGAAGCCGTCGGCATGGGTGATGGCCCAATAAACCCTCTCGCCCTGCTCGTTGAGAACGACATTGGTGAAGTTGTCGTATTCGTCGACTATCAGATACAGGGGAATGCGCAAACTGCGTGCCTTGTTGTTTAGGATTACAAGTTTTGTCGCTGCATTGTTCGTAGCATAAAATTCTTTCTTTGTTTCCTCGGGATAGGAGTCCCCATACGTATCCATGAATTCATTCAGGCTACATCTGCAATACTCATTGAAATTCTCTTCCAACTTTTCTATACCTCCACCAACGTATGAGAAGTCAAGATGCAGTATTTGATATTTTCCCTGCAGTGGAGTAGGGTGTTTGCCTATCCATAAATTGCCGAAGAGACTTTGGAACTTGGATTTCATCCTGCAGTCATAGTAAGCATGGAGCATGCTTAGGAAAATGCTCTTCCCAAAGCGGCGCGGACGAATAAGAATGATGTTGCTGGGCTGTTCCTCCAACTTCGGCAAATACATCGTTTTATCCACGTAATATTGGTTTTGTTCAATGACTGATACAAAGTCATATATGCCGTATGGCAATCGTTTTACTTCTTGCTCCATGATAAAATAGCCTATTTATGATATGAATTCTTCTGTAAAAGTAAGAACTTATATTGAAATCACCAAATTTATTAACGTTTAATTCTTCACCACCGGTTCGCACGTCAGCTGCACGCCGAGTTTCTTAAAAATCTTCTGGTCAACCTCGCTCAGAATCACCGTGGCATGCATCTGGCAGCCGCGGAGCTTAGGCAGCTGTTCAAGGGCGAGGCGACAGTTGTTGTCCTGTTCCGAGAGAACAGAGAGGGCAACGAGAACTTCATCTGAATGAAGACGCGGATTCTTCCTTCCCAAGTATTCCACTTTAGTATGCTGTATCGGTTCAATCATCGACTGCGGAATGAGTTTCACGCTGTGGTCGATGCCGGCAAGATGCTTGGTGACGTTGAGCAACAGGGCAGCCGAACAACCAAGCAGTTCGCTGGAGTTGGCAGAGATAACAGTGCCGTCTTCCAGTTCTATAGAAGCCGAAGTGTGTCCAGTTTCCTTGAGTCGCTGTTTTGCATAAACGGTAACTTTGCGGTAGTCCGTATTGATCTTTGCCTGCTGGAAGAGCAGCTGAATCTTGCTAATCTCGCTGTCGTTGCAGGCCCCCTGTGCGAGCTTGTTCGTTGCGGCATAGTAGCGGCGGATAATCTCGTCTTTGGATGCCTCGCAGCAAACCTCGTCGTCGCTGATGCAGAAGCCAACCATGTTCACGCCCATGTCGGTAGGCGACTTGTAAGGGTTCGTACCATAGATGCCCTCGAACAAGGCATTAAGAACAGGGAAGATCTCGATGTCGCGGTTATAGTTTATAGCCGTCTTGCCGTATGCCTCCAGATGGAACGGGTCAATCATGTTCACGTCGTTCAAGTCGGCAGTAGCCGCCTCGTATGCGATGTTAACAGGATGCTTCAGAGGAAGGTTCCAAACGGGGAAAGTCTCAAACTTGGCATATCCAGCCCTCACTCCACGTTTGTTCTCGTTGTATAGCTGACTCAGACAAACTGCCATCTTGCCGCTGCCCGGTCCCGGAGCGGTAACGATAACCAGCGGGCGCTCCGTTTCCACATAATCGTTCTTGCCGAATCCCTCGTCGGAGGCAATAAGCTGCACGTTGTGCGGGTAGCCCTCGATGAGATAGTGGCAATAGGTCTTTATGCCAAGGCGCTCCAACCGCTGCTTGAAGGCGATGGCAGCCGGCTGACCGTTGTAGTGGGTGATGACCACCGAGCCGACCATGAATCCTCTGCCCTGAAATTCCTCCCTCAGGCGGAGCACGTCCTCGTCGTAAGTAATGCCGAGGTCGGCGCGCTTCTTGTTCTTCTCGATATCTGTGGCACTGATAACGATAACAATCTCAATGCTGTCGCTAATTTTCTGGAACATGCGCAGTTTGCTGTCTGGCAAAAACCCCGGCAACACGCGACTTGCGTGGTGGTCGTCGAAGAGTTTTCCGCCGAGCTCCAGATAAAGTTTTCCGTCAAACTGTGATATTCTCTCTTTGATGTGTTCAGACTGTATTGTCTGATATTTCTCGTTGTCGAAACCTATTTTCATTTCTATTTCTTAGGTAAAAGTGTTTTGCCCTTCGGCTATACTGTAAAACTGTTTGTTTCTGCAAATTTACACCATTTCGTCCGTAACTGCAAGTCTATCCTTTATTTTCAGCATTTATCATGAACTTGTTTTTCTTGGAAAAGTGTTCTTTTTCAATTTAGGTGGTAAAATGCGTCTCTCATTATGAAGGTTCTGTGCTGGGGCTAATGTCTGGTGATATGAAAGATATTCTCTATTCAAGCAACAAAGGGGAAGAGTAAAACATGATATACGTAAAGGAACATAGGAAAAAAGGTGATGTAACTACCGTTAAAATTATTTTCAACGGTAGTTAAAAGTGTTTGTAACGGTAGTTAAAAGTATTTGTAACGGATGTTAAAACACCTTATGAGTATAAAAACGCTCCTCAAATTATAGAATTTTGCCACTGGAATCAAGTGTAAACAGAAAACATGATAGGAAACTTTTAGCGGACTGCAATAAAAAAGTATAAAAGTCAGAAGCGTTGTTGCACCTCTGGTGTTTTGCATCAAGGCAGAGGCTTTAGTCCTTCCCACCTGACATCCCAGTTGCCGTCTTTCGGAAATCCGGGATTAGGCATTGTGCAGCCGTCCCATCCGGCACACATCATGCCCACGGCAAGGAGCAATCCTCCGTTGCCCGGCAGATAGAGGCGCAGACGGTCGCTCTGGTAGTTATGTCCGCTGACGAGATAAGTGTTCTTAACCTCTTTCATCAGTAGTGCACCGACGGCATTCTCCGGCTCGTCTAAACGTGCGGCACACATCGCCATCATAGGATAGTCCCATCCCCAGGAAGTATCCCACTTCCAGTTTTTCAAAATCCACTGTTCCGTCTTTTTCATCTTCTTTACATCAACCTGCCTCGGGCTCAGGGGCAATAATCCCACTGCACCAGTTATTGCCGGGTGATCGCTGAACATACGTTCCTTAGAATAAGTGTCTGGTTCCGATTCTGCAGCAAGATAAAGACCGTCTTTGTCGGCGAGCGGTGAAATTTTGTTTAAAATGTCGTCCCAGTGTGAGTTTCGCTTCAGCCCCGTCCGCTCTCGCCACAGCTGTGCTGTCTCAAGGGCAAAGTGCCAGTAGCTCAGTTCCAGCGGTGGATTAACGGTAGTTGCTGCAGGCAGAGTCTCTTGTGCGGCGATACATCCGCGCAGCGTGTATCGGTCGTTCTGCTTGTCGTAAGTGGCAAAATCGCCCATGAACTCTGCTGTCTCTTCAACTATGCGTGCGTATTTCTTCAGCACCGTAGGCGAAGGGTTTGCCCTGTAGAGAAGTTCGGCAAGATAAATGGGGTGCGGCTGCTGCCATATAAGGAAGCTGCCGACCTTTGACGGTGCCTCTCCAGCCCAAGGGTCGGTCATCTTCATCCACCTTACTCCTTTGAATCCCTGTCTCTGTGCTATTTTCCTTGCGTTCTCCTCTGCCTTGAAATACCACGACAGCGACCTGTCGAGCAGTTCAGGATGCCCCCAGGTGGCAAACTGTGCCTGATGCCACAGTATCATTTCAAGATGAAATTTCCCGAACCATGAGTTGTAGGTCAGTCCAGTCTCCTGCGGTGGTGTATCACCGGCATCCTGTATGGCAAGCAGATACTGGCTGAGCACCACTCTGCGTTCTATTTCCTTTGCACGCCTGTCGCGACAATGCGAGAAGTCGACGATAGATCCATTCTTCCAATACTCCTGCCAGTAGGCATTTGTCATACCTTCTATTTCCCGGAAAGTTTTCTTAACGGCAGAAGGTTGAAGTGAATACTCGCAAGTAAGCTGCAGTTCTTTTCCTTCCGAAACAATCTGCATGCGGTTCCTGCCGGTTCTCTTTAGCTTAGCCTGCCCTTGCCAGTTTATGGTAACGTAATATACGGAATTGTCAATTACCCTTTTCAGAAGAGCGGAGCTTGCCGTTTGCTTCACGATAAGTGTAGAGTGTAGCTTGTCTTTGTTCCAGTCGCAGGCATCGTCGCAGTGTCCCACAGTCGGATAAGGATAGCGGAGGTCAACGGCAAACTTGCCGTCAGACTTCACCCTTGTGGCGACAATGTCGAGTTTAGGGTCGCATACGGTGCTTACCTCGAATTTCTGTCTCCCATAACGAAAACTGCTTTTTATCTCCCCTTTCCACATGTCAAGGTTTTGGCATATTTCCTTAATCTTTGATGGGTCGGAGCCGAGCGAAAGTCCGATAGTTCCAAGATGCAGACGATGAGGGTTCACCCTGTACCAGTCAACGGCTGCCTTGGAGCGTTCGTTGTCTTCGAGCTGTGTAGCATACACCTCTTTGTGTCCCCTGCCAAAATCATATTCCTTCCATGTTTCCTTCTCTCGCAGCTTTTGTGGATTATCCTGCCAGTGCCAGCCCCAGTCGCTCATCGTGCCGAGCGGCACACCATTGGAGTAGAATTCCGGAAACGACTGCAATCCTGTAGCATCGGCAGTAAACGCAAAGCTTCCGTTGCCCACGGAGAGCGAACAGAGCTTGTCCATCGCCGTAACATGCGGGTTGTTGCGCTCCACTACGGCTTTTCTGTCGATGCCTCCGGCATTGGCATTGAGCGGCAAAACAACGGCTAATGCCATGATGCCGTTTCTTAATGTTTTCATCCCTTTCATATTCTTATTTCATTAAGTTATTTAAAAAAAGGAGAGAAGCAACGTGTTTTTTCCGTGCAGTCTCTCCTTAATCATTTATTCAGCTATCCTCAATAAGTTTTCTTTTCTTTCGTGCAGATTATTTGTAGCGGTCGTTCTGCATTATGACGCTTGGATTCTGGTCTATAACTTTCTGCGGAACAGGCAGCAGATAGATAGGGTCGCTGATATGCTTAGAACAGTTCTGCATTACAGTAGCCGCAGTGCCGAGACGCTGAAGTATGAACCATCTTTGGAATTCCATTCCGAGTTCTACCTGATACTCGTGTTGCAAGGCAAGGGTAATGGTGTTGTACTGAGTCGGGTATCCCGTTTCGCCGTAGCCTGGCAGCCCTGCACGGTGTCGTACCTCATTAAGGTATTTCGGGTCGTCAGTAGCCTCGGTGAGCATAAGCAGTACATCGGCATACCGCAGAACGATGAAGTTGTTGCGCGCCAGTTCGCGTAGCTTGTCTACAGGAGCTTCGGTGTCCCTCCATTTTATGCAGTAGCGTGTTGTGTTTACATGCTGTCCGTTCTTTTCATATCCCTCAGCCACAGTAAGGTCGCGCCGCGGGTCATTTTGCTCGAAGGCATTGTAAAGGTCGTCAGTCACCTGGTTCATGCCGGCACCCCATGCCGTGATAGTGCGGTTGTCGAGCGGAGTGAACAAAGCCCAGTATGGACTGTATGGCTGTCCAGACGATGTCGTGCTTGCATATTGTATCTCAAAGATAGATTCCTTGCCGTTTTTGTTGTTTAGGTTCCAGAGGTCAGCATAGTTGCTTTCAAGCGAGAACTTGCCGTATTCCTTCATGAGATACGTTTTTGCATTTTCCTTGTCGCCCATGGTCAGGTAAACCTTTCCGAGGAGCACGTTTGCGGCATCTCTGTTGGCAGCCCCGGCAAAGCGCTCTCCCGATTTCTCCGGAAGCACCTCGGCAGCGTCTTTCAGATCCTGCACAATCTGTCCGTATACCTCAGCTTTTGGCGTGCGTGCCTTTTTGTAGGAATCTGCTACAGAAACAGGGGTGGTAATCAGTGGTACGTCTCCCCATGCCCTTACCATATCGAAATAATATAGTGCGCGCATGAATTTCGCTTCGCCGATAAATTCCTCACAGCCGCTGATACCGCTGCCGGACGATATGACCTGATTAATCTTGTATATTGACTTATAGTATGTTTCCCACCATCCTTCAACGACAGAGTTTGTCGTTGTCATGTTGGAATGCTTGTCGAGAGCATCGTAGTCAGCAACGTTGCCTGCTGTATTGGTATTGTAGGCATTGTCCGACATTAGTTCGCCGTAGAATGAAGGCAGTCCTTCTGGTTTCCACACGTCGTAGAGTGTGGAGTATACAGAAATCATAGCTGTCTCTATATCGCTTTTGTTTTTATAAAACGCCTTTTCATTGGCATTGGAATATGGCGACAGGTCGAGGAAGTCGCTGCATCCGGTATTGACAAGCGCAAGTGCTGCCACAATAATATATGATAGTTTTTTCATTGTTTCTCTGTTTTTTAGTTTTCCTGTAATGCTTTAAAAACCGATGTTTATACCGAACGTGCATGAGAACGGGTTCGGATATGCTCCATAGTCGTAACCAACGCGGTAGCCGGTCTGGAATGTTGACCCTTCCGGATCATAGTTAGAGTAGTCGGAAAATACGTGTACGTTTTCCATGTTTACATACAACTTCAGTGATGCCATGCCGAGCGGACGTGTAACAGTGTTCGGGAAATTGTAGCCGATACGTATGTTCTTTATGCGTACGAAGGAACCGTCTTCTACCCACATTGACGAAGAGCTTGACTCAATGGTATTTGGTGTGGTGCGTGGTTTCGGTGTCATTCCGTCGCCTGGCTGTTCGTCGCTGACCCAGAAGTTGCTGCGGCTTGCATAGAGGTTGCGCGCTCCGTTGTAGAAGCCCAGGAAGCGTGCGTTCTGGTTCATAATCTCGTTGCCGTGTGTTCCTGTTAGCATGAATGATAATTCAAATCCTTTCCATGACAGGTTGTTCGTCATTCCCCATGTGAAATCTGGCTGGTAGTTGCCGAGAATGGTTCGGTCTGATGCATCAATCTTACCGTTGCCGTCCTTGTCCCATACCTTCGGGTCGCCAGGTTCTGCTCCGGCATATTTTGCCACTTTCGGGTCGTTTATTTCAGCTGTGCTGTAAACGCCCGTAACTTTGTATCCGTAGTAGTTGCCTACAGGCTGTCCGACCTCTGTGCGTGAAATTGCCGAGTTGGTATTTACCTCGATAGGGGCGTTGTTGTTGCCGAGTTTCAAAACCTTGTTGCGGTTTGCCGAAATGTTGAAGTCTGTAGTCCACATGAAGTCTTTGGTGCGGATGTTTACGGTACTGATGTTAAGTTCGAATCCCAGGTTCCTTACGGAACCGATATTCATCTGAGATTCGGTAAATCCCGTTATTACAGGTACCGGCACCTCAAGCAGCATATCGGTAGTTTTAGAGTAGTAGTAGTCGAACCCGATGTTCAGTCGGCTGCCGAACAGGTTGGCGTCGAAACCTATGTCATACTGTCCTGTCTTCTCCCACTTGAGGTCTTTCGAAGGCATTGTGCCGGTATAAAGTCCGCTTGTAAGCTTGCCGTCAACGGCATACTGCGAGTTCTTGAGCAGTCCGATTGCCGCATAGTCGTCAATCTGGTTGTTTCCGGTTACGCCATAGCTTGTGCGAATTTTCAGGTTGTCGAGCCAACTGCGTGTCGACTCCATGAACTTTTCCTCAGATATGCGCCATGCAGTCGACACTGACGGGAAGTAACCCCAGCGGTTGTTTGCTCCGAAGCGCGAGCATCCGTCTGCACGGAATGATGCTGTAGCGAGATATTTTCCTTTGTATGCATATGTGGCACGTGCCAGATACGACATGAGAGCCCATTCCGACTTTAGGGTCGTTCCTGTCTGAGTTGTACTTGCGTTTATTGTATGTACCAGGTCATTAGGGTATCCCGAACCGGTCAGGTTTGAGAATGTAGTTACCTGATCCTGCATTGTGTAACCGAGCAATGCGGTGAAGTTATGGTCAGTATTGAAAGTCTTGTTGTAGTTGAGGGTGTTTTCCCATACCCAGTTGTCTACACGGCGTGTCGAGTAGGTTCCTGTGGCATGCACCCAGCCGGAATATCCCCAATTCTGTCCCTCGTTCCAGTAATATTCGTAGTGGGAGTCAGAGGAGTTGAGTCCGGCAGATGTCTTGAAAGTCAGTCCGTCGAGTATTTTGTATTCTCCGAACGCCGTGCCGATAATATTGTCTGTTTTCAGCTTCTTCGAAGCCTCCTTTGTGAGCGAATACGGATGCCACAGCTGGAAGCCGTATTTCACGAAAGTATTCCATATAGAGCTTGGGTCCTTGAATCCGAGCGAGCCTGTCTCTACATATAGAGGGAAAATAGGGTCGCTCTGACATGCAAGGCTGACGACGTCAGACTTGCCGGCAAGTCCCTGTGGAGAGTCGGAAGAACGTGTGAAGTTAAGCTTCATGCCTACATTCAGTCGGCTGCTAATCTTGTGGTTAAGGTTAAGTCTGCCGGAGAGGCGGTTGTAGTCGTTGGTTATCACAACACCTTTCTGGTTGAGATATCCGAGCGACATCATGAACTGTGTCTTCTCCGAGCCACCCGAAACTGACGCCTGTACGTTATGGCTTACGCCAGTGCGGTAGAGTACGTCCTGCCAGTCTGTTCCGTTGCTGATGCGCTCCAGCCATTCGGGGTCTGAGAACTCTGAAGGTATTACGTATTTTGAGTTGTTTGTTCGCTGAAGCGTAGGGTTCTTGGCAACATCCGTCTGCCACTGGTTTTCGCGAGCTGCCGATTCATAGCGCATCCACTGTTTTGCGTCCATCAGGTCAATCTTGCGGTTCACGCGCGAGAAACCAAGTTCATAGGAAAGGTCAACCTTCGTTTTTCCAGCCTTCCCCGACTTTGTAGTTATGAGCACAACACCGTTTGCACCTCGTGAGCCGTAGATTGCTGCCGAAGCGGCATCCTTCAGTACCTCAATGCTCTCGATGTCGTTAGGGTTTATATTGTTCATCGGGTTGTGGTTGGAATACTGCAGGCTTCCGCCGTTTGAACCGTTCCCTGAGTTTGTGTCGTCCTCCAGAGGTACACCGTCGATTACATACAGCGGTGTGGTTCCGGCATTGATTGACGTCGCTCCGCGCACCTTAACTGTAGGAGCCATGCCCGGGGCTCCCTGCGACTGTGTGATTTGCACTCCCGACACTTGTCCCGCCATCGACTGGAGCGCATTGCCAAAGGAGCGGTCCTTCAGCTTGTCGGCACCTATTGTACTGATGGCTCCTGTCAGGTCGCGTTTTTTCATAACTCCGTAGCCGACGGCAACAACTTCGTCGAGCATTTCAGAATCTTCAGCGAGCTTGATTTTTGCCGGCTTTTCGGAAGCAAGGAACGTTACAGGCTTGTAGCCGATGTATGATACTTCGATGGTCTTGCCGGGTTCTGCCACGAATGTGAATTTACCGTCGATGTCAGTAACGGCACCCGTTGAAGTGCCTTTCACTACTACACTCGCTCCGATAACTGGTTCACCGTTTGAGTCTACAACGGTTCCGCTAACTTTCTGCTGTGCACTGGCAAGTGCTGACATTCCGAAGAAACAGCAGAGCAACAATAATTTCATAAGAAACTCATCCCCCCATTTACGGGATGAACTTGTTTTTCTTTTTTTCATAGGTTAATGTTTATTATATTAGTAGTTCTGATTTTTTTGCAATTGCAAACTTAATAAGAATTTTTTTAAGGTGCAAACGTTTTCATGGATAGGCTATTTAACATATTTTTTACACATAACAAGTTAAAATACTTAATATCAGTGCTATAGGTTAAAAATGTGTAGAATTGACACATATCAATAATTATAGCTGTTTCGTCATTTCTCAAAGTCATTTACACTCAATCTCAAGCAAAATTTCTTGACCGGTTGTTTCGGAACTTCTGTTTTGTATCTATGGCATATTATCTATACTCCCCTCCTTACCTCGTAAATTAGCGGATTGGAGTAGAGGAAAGTCAAAATTCGACATTTAAAAAAGTTATTTCCAAGTTTGCAATAATTTTTTCCAAGTTTGCAATAAAGAATTTATTGTGTTTCTTCGTTGTATTTATATTTACGAAGAGCCAAATACAGGTATTGGTGGTATAGTTTGTATAAACCCAGAGTAAAACTTTTACGGTCAACTATATTATCCCTTGCATATATAGAGCTTATTTCATGATGATTTATTATATTTGCAACTTCAATTTATACTATACAAATATAAAAAATAAAATTTTATGAGCACATCATTCCACCACCGCCTCTCAGACGAGGACGATTATAAGCGTAGCGAACTGATAAGAAAAATAGAACATGCCGTAGAGCAGATGACACTCAAGGAACTTGAGGCCCTGTCGTACGACATGTTCACAAAGGGTTATCTCGAGGATTGCTGATTTACTTAGTCTCGAGAAGAAAAAACTTTATTTCTTTACCGGATAAGTCCAGATGCCGTAAGAGAAAGCGTCTGCCCATGGTTGCGGCTTCGCCTCGCCGTTGCGCCACCACTGTCCGATATTTGCAAAAGGAGTAAGAACGAGGTCAACGGGATTTCCCTTGTATGTTCCCTTTGCCTTAAAGCAACCTGCCATCATCGTAGGGTCAACCTTGCCTATGGCAACAGGCAGCGACGAAGTGTCGAAACGTATGTCTTTAAGCACGTCGCAGTCGTCGTTGTGCAGCTGTGGGTTCCAGACCATATCCACGCAATACACTACCGGTCCGCGGAGAAAGGCACAAGGGATATTCTGTGTCGGTTTCTCGCGATACATAATCTCGCCGTCCTTCAAGTAATACTTCTCGTAGTCGGCATGGTGCTCGCGCATTATCCAGCGCTCCTCCATAGGGAACGACAGTTCCACAACATCGCCCTTTGCCCATTTCCTGTTTATCTTGAGGTAGCTGCCCGGCTTCACACCGTCGATGGACTTTCCGTTGAGCTTAGCCGACGGAGACTTACACCATGACGGTATGCGGAGACAAAGCTCCTTTTCGCAGCCTTGGCTAAAGCGGATAGAGATATTGCCGTCGGCAGGATAGTTGCCCTCGATATCAAACTTAAAGTTACTGCCGTTGTAGTTTGACCCCACATACTGGTTGATGTAGAATTCCCTTCCGCGTTCGGCATAGAAGAACGTTGGCAACAGGGATATAATGCGGTGCCCGCTCGCCGTGCAGCAGTCGGGACCATGGAAATATCCGGCAGGTTTCACCCCGTTAGGAGCAGTATGATAACGGCAAGTTCCCTTTTCTGCATCCTGTGCGGCAAACACGTGGTTAATCATCAGTCGTTCCATGGCGTCGGCATACTTCGTGTCGCCGGTGAGTTGCAGAAGCATCTGTGTCAGTTGCATCCACGACATTGTGGCACAGGTCTCGATGATGTTTCCGCTGAGAGGCTTTATGAATCCCGGTTCGTAATGTTCAGCCACGCTCACACCGCCAGTGATATACATCTGTCGGCTGGCAATATCGCTCCATGCACCTTCTACCTTTCTGAGCAGCGACTTGTCGCCAGTAATGCGATACAGACGGAGGAAGCCCATGAAATTCATGTGGAAAGTATGGGCATGCACATACGGTTGCAGTTTGTCAACACCGAGCTTGCCGTCGGCAACGGAGTCGAGGCGCGAGAAGGCGTCCCATCCGCCCCATCTGTCGATGTTGCCTACAACCCATTTCGACCATTCGAGATATTTCTTCTTACCCGTAATTTCATAGAGACGTGCGATAGGGTCGGCAAGCAGTGTGCCCTCCCAGGCATAGTGTACGCTGTGGCCGGCGAAGTCGCTCTGTCCCGACAATACCTTGCCCTTGTTCTCCGGATAGTGGAGAGTCTTGGAAGGCCAGAATTCGTTCTTTCCCGGACCGAAATTGTCGAGAAAATATCCGGCAAGTTTCTCCACAGACTTCAGAGCCGTCTTGTCGCCGGTCTCCTCATATACCGTCTCGAAGGCATGGAAAACGAAATACAGCTCGTATGGATCCATACCTCTGATAGGTCGTTTCTTCGAACGGTAATCCTTTGCCGTAGCTCCGAGGTAGCCATTAGCTTCCTGCGAACCGATAATTCTGTATAGTTCTTTCTTAGCCTTGGCGAGAAGCTCCTTGTCGCCGCTTTGCAGAGCCGAGAGGTAAGCACTCTCAATCCACTTGCCGTGCTGTTCAGCACGGGTCCAGTCCCATGCCGTATGTTTGCGGTTAACCACAAAGTCGACATACTGGTCGATAGGGAAGTCCTTCAGATACGTGTTGCGGTTCAGTTTCATTCTGTCACCGATAAATCCCTGGATTCCGGATATGGCAGACACTTTCACCGGTTTTTCGATAAGGGTAACCTCATCGTGGGTTGCGGCTTGTGCAGTACTGGCGAGGGCAACAGCGGCTGTAATTGCCAAAAATGATTTCTTGATGGAGCTCATATTGTTTTTTTAGTTTTGTTGATGATTGGGAGTTCTGGGAGTTCTGGGAGAACTGGGAGTTTTGGGAGAACTGGTGAAGGAAAGATGAAAAATCTATATCTTCTTGGCTCCTTTGCCGGCAAGTTTCAGTTCTACAAGCTTGTTGTATATTTTCTTGCCGAGCAGTTCGGCACCATGCTCATCGAAGTGCATGTGGTCAGACTGTAGCGAGGCCTCAGGCACGGGGATGAAATAAACGTTCTTGTCTTCTTCGGCAAGTCGGCGTTGTCCTTCCTCCACACCCTCGGAGAATCCGGCACTCTTATGAGAAATGCCACCGAGAATAACAGGCAGTCTGTAGTATTTTTTCTGTCCTGTTTTCTCCACCAGGTGTCGGCGCACATAGGCAATCATCTCCTTCAGATTCTCGTAGTAAGCCTTGTTGTCGTGGCGGTCGCTCTCTCCCTGATGCCAAAGTAGAGCCTTGATGTCAAACTTGCCTTTCTTCGACAGAGTCTTGTCGATGGCAAGGTCGATGTTTTCGCAAAGAGCCTTCAGCAGACTCCTTCCTTCTTTATCGGTAGCTTTGTTCTCTTCAAGGAATTTCGGCGAAGCACTCCAGTACATGTTGTGGTCGCTCGGACATTTAAGACTGATAGCTGTTCCGCCTCTCGACTCCTTAATAACGTAGTAGTCGCAGCCAAGCGAACGGTCGAGGAAGTAGTATGTTACGGCATCATACGCCCAGCGGTGGTTGTCGTCCTTGCGGTCGATATACGGCCAGAAGAGTTTGAACTCACCGTGTTCGCTGTATAGTCCGTTGTTGTAGCACCAGAACGTGTGGTGGTATTTGTTCTTCTTGATGTATTCCGGCAGAAACTCGTTCTTCGTTCTGCCGTCGGTATTCGACTGTCCTGCCGTGATAAACACGGGAATTACATGTTTTTTAGCCTGTGCCGTTGTCATGGTAAGAGCAAGCAAGGCTAAGATGAAAAATCTTTTCATTTTGGTATATTTTTAATACTTCCTTTAAAGTTATAATACATATAGTATTTTATATGTATTTCCTATTTTAATATACAAATATCTGGTCGAGCACGACACTATCGTCTAAGGCAGTAATCCTAATTCTGTGTACAGCAGACTGTTTCCCGATTGGGAACCTGAAAGTCTTTATCGCATGGTTGCGCAAAGTATTAACTTTCCATTCCTCATCTCTTCCCTCGGTCTGATATTCAGCAGTAACGGGGTCGCTGCCGTCGATTGAAATAGCAAAGCGCAGTTTGTTGCCAACCATAGGGTGGGTAGGAATCATTCTAACCTCAACGGTTATAGAGTCAGAAGAGACAGCTCCAGTATTGAAATCAAACTCAAGCCATTTTCCTTTCTCTATTTCGGCAGCCTTCCCCTCGTATCCTAATCCCTGCCATACAATAGGCATGCCCAAAGAGCAGTCGGCAGCGTTAATCTTCGCTATATAATTTGGTTCGACAGGCAGTGGAGCAGCCTCCGTGGTATGAGGAACACGCTTGAACACAGGCTGCATACGTGGCATAAAGTCCATCATGCGGTTCCACTTTTCTTTGTTGTAGAATCCTTCGTTGTAGCGTTTAGTCAGCGAAGCGATGCTGTCGTAAGCCAAATCGCTATCCTCCCATTTTGCCTTGCCGTGGCGTGCAAGTTGTGCGATAAGAAGTTTGTCGTTCATCTGTGCGGCAGCCTTCAGTGGGTATTCCACAAGCTGATAGAACTCATCCCTTTTGTCGGCAGAAACATTCTTTGAAAGGGCGTCCACTTTGTCCGCAAGCAACTTGTATTCGGCAAGTCTTCCTTTTATATATTCTTCGCTCCAGGGCAAGTCCTTTATTATACTGTATTTTTTGTCCCATTCTTCGCAGCGGGTATTGCCAAGGAATTCCGGTTTGCGGATATAAGCCAGGCGGTAAGACTCAAGCATCAGCGGAAGAACTTCATTGCCAAGCTCCTTGCCAAACTCGCGGGTGTAGAAGTTACGTTCATGTTCCGAAAGCCATGCATTGTTAGGTATCAGTTCCTTTTCAGCATCATTCTGTCCGGGATAAACAGACTGCATCTGCCAAGCCATGTCCATAAACAGCTCAATCTGGTATTCGGCAGGCTTGATATCGCCAACGTTCAGAATCCAAAACCTTTGTATCCCCTTGTGCCAGGCCTCCGACATCTGCTGAAACATAAGCGACGGCGAGAAAGTGCCGAGCCAGAGGTAGTCGTGAGGCCGTCCCCAATAGCTAACGTGGTAGTAAATACCGTTGCCACCCTTGCGTGCTCGCTCTTCGGGGGTAGGGAAGTGGCGAACGTAGCCGTAGTTGTCGTCACACCATACAAGACATGCGTCGTCTGGCACTTTAAGTCCGGCTTTATATACATCGAGCACCTCCTTGTATGGGATAAAGAGTTGTGGCACCCGGGTAACATCCTTGTCAACATATTTTGCGAGCAGTCCGCGTTGGTCCTTAATAACTCTCTCCAGAACTGTTTTCTGTTCCTCCACGGTCTTAGCTCCCTGCATAGCCCCGTCGTGAACACCGCGCATACCGATAGTATAAAGGATAGGCTGCTTGTTAACCTCCTTTACGCGGTCCTCCCAGAATTTGTATACATTGCTGGAGTTATTGACATAGTCATAATTTCCCTTACCCCTTATCTTCCATTCCGTAGCCGCACTCGATGCCATCGGTTCACAGTGAGAGCCACCGATATATATGCCATATTGCTTTGCAACTTCGCGGTTTCCTTTGGTAAGGAAAAACGGACGTGTACATTCGTGCATTGCCGGCCAATAGGTATTGGCCCTAAGGCGGAGCAGAAGTTCGAAGATACGGGCATTAGTCTTCGGTCCTATCTGTCCTTTAACGTCAGTAGGCTCATACGTCTTGCTTGCCCACGGCATCAGTCCCCAGTCCTCGTCGTTTATGAAAATGCCGCGGAACTCCACCGACGGAGCCTGTGCCGTCGTATAGTCGTCTTTCAGCGAGAAACTCTTCATCTGTTGCGGTTTGCTGTCAGCCCACCATTCCCATGGCGATACCCCCAAGAGACGCGACACCTCAAGCAGTGCATACGCCACGCCGTGAGAGTCACTGGCAAGGATGCGCAGGGTATTGCCGTCGGCATCAATCTTGAAAGCCTCCTTCTTGTAAGCAAAGTCAGCCGCATTAATTTTTGCTGTTATGGCGTTACCTTTCGCTTTGCCGTTGCTTTTAATCCTAAGTTCCGAATTCAGCACATTCTTTAAGTCGCCTTTAAGCATAAGAGAAGCCGTGCGTGCCACAGGTTCCATGCTTGCCGTGTCGCAAACAAGCGTTACCGCTTTCCCGCCTTTCCATTCAAGGGCATTGGCTTGAGAGGCAGACAGCATGAGAGCAGTTGCCACAATCAATTTCAGTTTTAAGTTGTTCTTCATTTTGAATTGATGATAAATAAGTTAGTGTTTACTGTGTGCAAAGTTAGTTATTCTTGTGTCTTTTGAATGTTAGATATCATTCAGATATAAATATAAATCGTTCAAAAAAGGGGGAAACGTTGAATAAACGTTTCTCCCCTCTGTATAGCTAACTTAATTGTAAATAACTTAAATCTTATTTCTCTGCCGGGGCATCTGTCTCCATAGGCCAGTACGGGTTCTGGTAAAGAGGAGACTCGCTCAGTGTCTTGTAGTCTGGAGCCGTAAGCTCGAACTCGTGTATTGGCAGCGGTTGCAGATAGTGAGCCATGTGCCATGTGTAACCCTCGTGGAAGAGGTTTTGACTTGTCATGTTCTTCTCATACGGACGGAGATAGTCGCTCAAAGCCGGACTTGAAGTCTTTGCCGTGGCACTGCCGTCGTAGTCTGACGCCGTGAAGTTATAGAAGTGGGTCATGTCAGAGTTCCAGAGTTTCATACCCTCGATATGATAACGGGTTGTCATGAGCTGGTCGAGCGAGCGCCAACGCTGAAGATCCATCCATCTCAGGTTCTCACCCATCATCTCGTCGCGACGCTCGCGGCGGATATTGTAGAGAACAGGGTCGTCGAGCAACTGTCCGGCACTGTAGGCACCCCAGTCGAGTTTCTCCTTCTGCATGTCGGTAGCAGCAATAGTAACGTTAGGGTCGATGGCAGAGCCTGTGAAACCAGCCTGCTGACGGATAATCTTCCAGTATTCGAGCACCTTGCCGCTCAAGCTGTGGGTAAGCATATACTCGGCCTCCATGTAGTTGAGCAGAGCCTCACGGGCACGGAATGAGCATGCAGCATTATACGATTTGTCCTTTTCGCAGAACTTACGGTCGAAGGTTCCTCCCTTGCGCAGACAGTAACCGGTAACATAGAGGAAGTTTCCTGTATCGCCGTTTGTGATATCAGGATATTCAGCCTCTTTGTCGATGTAGCGGTCGCCCTGAGCATACGACATGTTCTTGAAACAGTTAATCTGACCAGGAGTCTTCAGGAATATCTTCAGACGAGGGTCGCGGTGTTCAACCACCTTGCTCACGCTGTTATCGTCATAAGAATATCCGTCGTGCTGAGCATAGATAGGTTTTCCGTCTTCCATAAGGAAGCTCTCCACCATGCTTCGAGTAACGCCAACACCGTAGTTATTGCGCTGAACAGCATCCTCTATGATGTTTGTTACGCCCTGGCTCACGCTATATTCGCGCCACAGAAGCACCTCTTTATACTTAGACATGTCGTCGGTGCCGAACATCTCGAAATACTCGTTTGTGTCGCCTTCCTTCTGAGGAACAACTCCGTTGTTGAAAGCAAGACTGTTCTTGTATTTCTCTGCTATATTCTCTGCACTCTCGGCAGCAACGGTAAGGAAATACTTGATTTCGTTGTCGATATTACCAGAAGGATACTGATAGTCCTTCAGATAATCCTTCTCCTTGCCAGGCCAGCCCTCGCCGTTAGGTACGAATGGAGTGCCCTTGAAATAGTTCAGGAATGTACCTTCATAGAGAGCGACGCGAGATTTAACGAGCATTGCCACGTCCTTTGACAGACGGGTGTGACGACTCTCGAAGTTGTCTGACATATACTCCATAGCCTTGTCGAGGTCGTCGAGGATGAAACGGGCAACCTCATTGCGAGGCTGGCGCTTGTTCTCTGCCACGAGCTTTGCCTCGTCGTCAGGCAATACCTCTTTTACGATAGGGAAGTCTCCCCAGTTGCGCAGCATGCCGAAATAAGCCCAAGCACGGAAGAAGTAGAGTTCGCCGATATACTGGCGTATAGCCTTGTCGCTGCCGCTGATCTTTCCCTTCTCATAGTTGGCGAGCAGAGTGTTCAGGTTATAGTTGATGTTGCGGATGTTGGTCCACGACCAGTTTCCGTTAGTCTTTCCAACCTTCCACTGGCCTACTGCATATTTACCGTCGGCACCACTGCCAGCCTGGTTGTCGGTGTTGTTGTCGCCACTGTAAAGACCGTATCCGTATCCGTGGGACGGCAGGTTGCCGTAGAAACTGTTGGCACAAGCCTGTGCCTGATCCTCAGTCACGTAGTAAGACTCAGGAGTAACTGCCGACTTAGGTTCCTGGTCGAGCAGGTCTGAGCAAGATGCCATAGTTCCGCCCAGTGCGAGCAGCATCATTGCCTTTGCTATATTGTTATATAATGGTTTCATGATTTGCTGATGTTTAGAATGTTACACTTAGACCGAATGAATATGTTCTTGAAAGAGGATAAGCCGCACCCTGACTGTCGGAGAGAGTCTCCGGGTCAAACTGTTTGTTGAGGCTTGTGAATGTGAGCAGGTTCTCGCCAGAGAAGTACACTCTCACATTGCTTATTCCCCACTTGCTTGTGATAGTTGCCGGCAGAGTATAGCCGAGCGTCAAGTTCTTCAAGCGCATATAAGAGGCATCCTGCAAGTAACGACTCTGTGTCTTCAGGTTCTTCCCGTCGCCTTGAATTGGTCGTGGCAGATAAGAATCGAGGTTTACAGCATTCACGCCCTGCTTTACAGACCAAGTATTCTCGTCGCGGAAGTAATCCTGCATCTGTGTCAAGCCGGCGCAGTTCCACTGGTCACCGGTATAACCGAACATATACGGACCGCCAACCCAGTAGTCGCGTTTCATAACGCCCTGGAAGAACATTCTAAAGTCGAAACCTTTCCAAGATGCATTCAGGTCGAGACCGAACTGATAGCGAGGCATGTAGTTGCCGATAACCTTGCGGTCGCCCGGATCTTCAACGGTGCTGCTTCCGTATGAAACCTTACCGTCGCCGTTTATATCCTTGTACATAATGTCTCCGGCAGTCCATTTCGAACCGATAGCGTCCTGATTTGCCTTAGCCAGATGGTCTTGCATCTCCTGGTCAGTCTTTGCAATGCCGATAGTTTCGAATCCCCATATTTCGCCGATGTAATGACCTTCGCGGTAAGTGGCATCGATAGAGTTCGTCGGGTTGTTAGGATAATGGGTTATCTTGGTACGAGAATCGTAGAGCGAGAACTTTGCACCGTAGCTAAGTCCGTTGGCAAGTCTGTCCTGCCATCCGAGAGTAAGTTCCCAACCGCGTGTCTGCAAGTCGGTATTGTTAGTATTTGGCACGCTTGTTCCGAGGATAGACGGAAGATCCTGTCCTGCGCCGACCATATCCTTGGTGTTGCGCACATACCAGTTGAACGAACCGGTTAGTCTGTTGTTGAGCATTGCCCAGTCAACACCATAGTTGTAAGTCTCTATCCTTTCCCATGTCAAGCTTGATGAAATGAGACCAGGGGTAGATGCCGTAGGAACCTTAACCCCATTTTGCAGCCATGTGCCGCCAGTCGGGTTTGTAGAGAGCGTGAGGTAAGTGGAATACCAGTCTTTAGTATTTTGGTTACCCAGCGAACCGTAAGAGAAGCGGAGTTTCAACATGTCGAGCCAGTTGCGTGTAGATTCCATAAACTTCTCTTCAGCCACGTTCCAGCCGAGAGAGAAAGAAGGGAATGCCTTCCACTGGTGCCCCTTGCGGAATCTTGACGAACCGTCGCCACGGAGGTTCAGCTCAACGAGATAGCGGCTCTTGTAGTCGTAGTTCAGTCTTCCGAACACACCGACAACAGCCCATTCCTTCTCGTATCCAGAAACAGTAGGAGCTTTGTCCTTGCCGTTCTGCAGTCCGTTGGTGATGTCAATTTCCGGTTTGCTTGTGTCGATAATTCCAACGCGTTCGGCTTTCATAAACGACTGCTTCATGTCCTCAACCTGCATACCTGCCATAACGTGGAAGTGATGGTCTTTGGCGATATTGAAGTCATACTCCGTGCGAGCACTGAAGTTATAGTAGTTCTCCTTTGTGTTTGTATTTCCGACATAGCTGTTGGAGTCCTTGTAATACATAGTGCCGTTCTTGTCGTACTGCACGAGCGGCAGCTGCCAGTAATGGTTGTTTGCCGTGTTTATACGGTAGTTGAAGTCCACGCTCGTCTTCCACTTCTTAATCGGTTCGATAACAAATCCGAGCTGATGGTAGATATTGTCAGTCTGAGTCTCGTTCTGTCCTCCGTCTTCAAGAGCCCAAGGCGAGAACTCTGTAGTGCTGTAGAAATGGCGTCCGTTCCAGTCGTATGCGGGAAGAACAGGCCATCCTCTAAGAGCCACACCCTGATACCAGCTTGCACGCTGAGGTTTTGTCTGGTCTTCACGGGTGAAACGCATGGTATAATGGAGCTGCAGCCAATTCGTGAGCTGCGACTGAATCTTTGCTGTTCCTGTATAGCGCTTCAAATCTTCCTTGCCCACTTTCAGCAAACCGTTCTGGTCGAAGAAGCTGCCCGAAACATAGTAGTTGAGTTTCTCGTTACCGCCGCTTGCACTGAGGTTATGTTGCTGAGAGAAAGTGTTGTCTTTATAAAGCAAGTCATACCAGTCGGTATCAGCAACACCATTAGAATATCCTCCGAGCCACTGACCAGAGGAGTTGTAACCAAGAACCTCATAAACCTCCTTGCCGTCTGCCGTGCGGCGAACGCCAGGACTGACATACTGAGCGTTGGCAAACTCAACGATCTTGTCGAAACGACCGGTGCCGTCAGAATTTGTCTGGAAATACGGAGAGCCACCGTTGTTCACGAATGCATCGTTCATCCAAGAAGCGAACGGCACAGAGTGCATCATGTGGTTCTTGATGTTAGGAGTTCCGATGCGGAAGCTGTTGTTATAGTTAATGGTAGCCTTACCCTTCTTTCCTGATTTCGTGGTAACGAGAATAACACCGAACGGAGCACGGGAACCGTAGATAGAACTTGCTGCAGCATCCTTCAAAACCGATATTGACTCAATATCCTGAGGGTTGATAGAATTGAGGTCGCCCTCCATTCCGTCGATGAGTATAAGTGGGTTGCTGTATGTATTGCCGACAGTACCCTCGCCGCGCACATTAATAGTAGGACGCGAGTCGATGCTACCGCTTGTCTGCGTAATCTGAAGACCTGGGGCTGCACCTTGCAGAGCCTGCACGGCATTTGCCACCGGACGTTCGGACAGCTGCTTGCTGTCAACCACGTCTACGGCACCTGTAAGGTTCACTTTCTTCTGAGTTCCGAATCCCACAACGACAACCTCGTTGAGTGAGCCGGACTCCTGTTCCATTTTTATATTTAGCTTCTTGCCCGGTGTGGCTTTGACTTCAACGGTCTTGTATCCTATATAAGAGATTACAAGAGTTGCCCCCGGCTTTACGTTAAGCGTGAAGTTACCGTCGAGGTCAGAAACCGTTCCGTTTCCCTTCACGCCCTTTTCAACTACACTTGCACCGATAACAGCACCGTCAGCATCGCTGACAAGTCCCGATACCTTGATGTCTTGTTGCTGCTCAACATGAGCAAAACTCATCTGATTTTCAGTAGCCAGCATCCTTGTTGCAGGGATACCGGCAAGGGCGATACTCAACAATGGCAATGTGAGCATTCTGCCGTTCATTCTGTTGCCTTTCAGATTCATAGGTTCTTTTTTTCTTATTAGATACTTATATATTTTAGTTAGAAAAACTCTTGTGTCTGACAGATTTCAGAAGTATCCGTATTTACGGAAAGTTAGAAACTGTAAGCACTACATGCATTATATTCATGTCTTGCGCTGCAAATTTAGAAGTAATAAACAAAACTAAACGACTTTTATCATTCAACGATAGACACAGAAGTGTCAATCGTGATTTATACATATACAAATTGGGCAAACATAGGACACAAATATGTCAAAACTCTGATTTTAAAGGCTTTTCATAATGGACTTCTTAATATTTTTTGTACCTTTGGAATTGAAATTAAACTACAACGGTATGAAAAAAGTATTGCTGCTTGTTACATTATTGTATGCTACAATCATTAGTGCACTTGCCTTGCAAGAGCACAATGTGAAGAACATCGGAATAAGAGACGGACTGTCTAACGGATATGTGGTGGATATCTGTATGGATGCCCAAGGCTTTGTCTGGGCTGCAACGGAACATGGGTTGAACCGAATTGCCGGAACGAAATGTACTGTGTTCACACCGGATAACTCTGACATCTCAAATTTCGAACACGTAGGACTGCTGTATCACGAGAAGACAAATTCTGTTTGGATACACTCCCGCGACGGAAGACTCGATGTATACGACTGCCGCACACAGCGCATCACGCCATTCCTTATCGGGAAGGAGAATATGGTAAGCGTGGCAGATTTGGCTCTTGCTGCCGATTCGGGGATATGGATAGCACACTACTTTGGCGACATAAGGCACTACGACCCCGTGACAAAACAAATCACACTGATAAGCGGCAAGAACTTCCCTCAGATAAAGAATGGCGTGCGCAGCATTACCGACGACGGCAAGGGTAACCTGTATATCGGATTGCGAATGGACGGATTGATTATATATAATATAAGGTCAAAGCAGAGCCGTTACTTTCGCAACAATCCGGCCGACCCGAACAGTCTGCCGGGCGACAACGTGCGCTCCGTATTTGTCGACCACATGCAGAACGTATGGGTGGGAACGAACATGGGACTTGCTCTCTTCGATCCGTTGAAGGGAACGTTCCGTGTGTTCAGGCATGAAAGAAACAACACAGGAAGTCTGGCTGGCGACAACATACACCAAGTAACTGAAACACGAGACAACACTCTATGGATATGTTCGGAGGGAGGCGGTATAAGTAAGCTGAACCTCAACATGTACAGTCATCCGTATTTCGGAAACGTAGTGTTCCAGCAGATGACGAAGGAAAACTCAGGACTATCGTCGAACAATACAAGAAGGGTGCTTGAAGACCCTTACGGCAATATCTGGGTGGGGAACTACAGTACAGGAGTTGACTTCATACCGGGTATAGGTTCGCCGTTCCAGATAAATCAGGCTGTGGAGAATGCGAAAATCAACGTTTCGGCAATATATATCGACAAAAAAGATAATCTCTGGATTGGTGAAGACAATAAGGTTATGACGTATAAAGGCGGGGAGATAACAAGGTCGTGGGACTTCTCGCCGTATATTTCCAACTCATCGTCATTCGTTTACCTATTCACAGAAGATAAACAGGGAAACATCTGGTTCGGTACAACCGACAACGGTGCCTTGAAACTTAACCCTGCCACAGGAGCCATAACGAAAATAGCATGTACAAAGGCTATTGACGTGAATGCGCTTTTCACAGACCATAACGGCACGGTATGGATAGGAGGCGAGAGCGGAGTATTCACCGTTAGTGGCGAAAAGGAAACTGTAGAAGCCAAGATAAACAAAGCTATTGGCGCTTCGTCGATACCATTCTCTATAATCGAAGACCGCTATGGCAAAATATGGGTTGGAACCCTGGCACGAGGCATCTTTGTGTTCGACAGAAACAGAAACCTCGTGGCACATCTCGGTGATAAAGCCCCATTCCCGTCAAGTTCCATAAATCAGATTATCTCCGACGAGAACGGTGGAATATGGGTAGCCACTCATCTCGGACTCGTCTATGTGCCGGACGCAAGGAAGCCAACTAACTATAAGGTGTTCAACGACAAGCAGGGACTGAAAGACAATCATATCCGCGCTCTCGCACAAGACCGTATGGGAAATATTTGGTTGAGCACGTTCTCTGGAATAGCTTGCTTCGACGTGAACAAGCAGAAATTCTTCAATTTCGACTACAAAAGCGGTATTCCGATGGGCAACTTCGTGATAGGAGCCGCTGCCGTATCGTCTACGGGAACAGTGTATTTCGGTTCGCCGAGCGGTATTTGCAGCTTCAACCCACAGGTGATACAGCAGCAGGACAAGGTGTCGCAAGTGGAGATTATCGACTGCGAGAGAATTGAGAGCCAGACTGACAAGGGAAAGAAACTCATCATCGAGCCTGATGAAGAGGGGAGGATAGTGGTGAAATACAACGAGAACACATTCCGTATCGCTTTCACCATGCGTGACTATTCGCAAAATATGCTCGTGGACTATTCCTACAAGATGGAAGGTCTCGATGATGAGTGGTATACCGATAGCGACAATGGAGTGGTGTTCCGTAATCTTGACCCCGGTGAATATACATTCGTCGTTAGGGCGAAACTGAAAAACCAGGACTGGAATGAGGCAAGCATTGCACGACTGACTGTATGTGTAGAACCTCCGCTTTGGCTGACGTGGTGGGCAAAGACTCTGTATCTTCTCCTCGTGGCGGGGATTGTATATTATATCATGCGCTCATATAAAAATGAGATTAAACTAAGGAGTTCGCTGGAAAAGACAAAGTGGGAGAGCCAACAGAAAATTGAAATGAACGAAGACCGTCTGCGCTTCTTTACGAATATCACCCACGAATTGCGCACCCCTTTGACGCTGATAATGGGACCGCTTGAGGATTTGATGGCTGACAGCAGACTGCCGGAGGCTTTGCAGAAAAAGGTGAAGAGTATACACGCCAGTTCCGTAAGACTGCTTGACTTGATTAACAAGATACTGGAATTCCGCAAGACGGAAACACAGAACCGTCGCCTTTCTGTAGCTCGCTCCAACCTTTGTGTGGCAGTAGGGGAGATAGGCTCGCGCTTCAAAGACCTTAACCGTAATCCGAAGCTTAGGATTGAAGTGAATATGCCGGAGAAGCCTGTGGAGATATTCTTTGATTCGGAGGTTATAAGTACTGTCGTGAACAATCTTATGTCGAACGCCATAAAATATACTCGGGACGGTAGCGTTACACTGTCGCTGAAGGTTGCCAACAACAGGGCGGCAATTGTCGTTTCAGATACTGGATACGGCATAAGCAGAGATGCTCTGCCGCATATCTTTGAACGTTATTATCAGGCAAAGGGATTGCATCAGGCTTCAGGAACCGGTATCGGACTGGCTCTTGTCAAGTCGCTTGCCGAACTCCACCATGCCTTGTTGACGGTTGACAGTGTGGAGGGCAGTGGCAGCACGTTCTCTTTCTCGCTCGATATGCAGGAAACTTATCCTGATGCTCTGCATAAGGATGACGACAAGGAGCAGACGAAAGCTGAAACGGATTCTGACAGTGAAGGTAATGCTGACGGGGAAGAACGGAAAGACTCACGTCCTGTGGTGCTCATCGTGGAAGACAATGATGATATCCGCACGTATATCGACGAGTCGCTCCAGGAAGACTACCGCATATTGCAGGCACGCAACGGTAAGGAGGGGTGCGACATGGCTTTCCTTCATTCGCCCGACATTATTGTCAGCGACATCATGATGCCAGAGATGGATGGTATTGAGATGACGAAAGTATTGAAGAATGATATGCGCACGAGTCATATACCTATTATTATACTTACTGCCAAGACCAGTCCGCAAGATCAGGAAGAGGGCTACGACAGCGGTGCCGACTCCTATCTCATGAAGCCGTTCAGCGCACATCTGCTGAACAGCAGAATACGCAACATAATGTCCGGCAGACGCCGACTGGCTGAAATTATACTGCAGCGTGGAGTTTCGGTGGGCAATCTTACGACTGCATCGCAGAATGGCGGAACGGATGGTAAAACTTCGGATATTCTTGCTGCTGGCAAGTTCGACGGGAATAATGCTGTGGCTTTGAATGAAAATACAGCTTCTTCTACACCGGAACTCAGTCCGCTTGACAAGAAATTTATGGACAAGCTGAATGCGTTGATTTCAGAGAATATAGCCACCGAGGATATTGACATAGCTTTCATGACAGACAAGTTTGCTATGAGTCATTCCACTTTCTACCGCAAGGTGAAGGCTCTAACCGGTGTCAGTGCCAACGAATATATCCGCAAGGTGAAGTTGCAGCGTGCAATGGAACTGCTGAAGACCGGAGAGTATAATGTTACCGAGGTGTCAATGATGACAGGTTTCAACAATATCGGTTATTTCCGCCGCAGTTTCAAGAAAGAGTTTGATGTTACTCCGTCGGAAGTGCTGAAAAAATAAAAAAAGAGCAGGTGGGTTATTTCCATCTGCTCTTTTTTAGTCTGTATATCTTATATGTGGAATTATTTATCCAATGATTTAGGCGTGTTAGAATATTTCCTTATACTTGCTTTCGCTCTTTATAGCCATGATGGCAAGCAGTATTGTTATGATGAGAGGGATTGGGTAAACAAACTGTGGAATATGCGAGAGGTCGAAGGTGGCGATAAACTTCATTATTCTTATAATGTGCGACAATATTATTCCGGCAATATCCTTGCCGCTATACCATTTTATATTGGCATTTGCCACCGAGAATATGATGAAGACAATGCCAAGCATGCTGCAGATGATAGTCCATAGATGCGAAAGTCTCAACATCTTCTTGTTTTCAAGCATTCCGATACTACGCATCACATTGTCGGAGAATCCATTGTCGGGAATCTCCGTATTGCGAGCGTTTGCAAAAAACTCATTCAACAATATCTCGTTCTTATCTTCCTTCATATCCGTTATTCCTTAAATAAGTTGTAAGTTTCTCCTTCCCTCTATACAGATGCGACTTCACCGTTCCCTTCGGCATCCCGGTGATGCTTGCTATCTTGTCTACGGGTTGACCGTCTATCAGCTGAAGCGTTATACAGGTGCGCTCCTCCTGTTTCAGTATGGCGAGAGCTTTCAGAATGTCCATGCTCAAGGCTGTGTCGCTGGTCATATCGCTGGAGCGTGCCGCTATGGCTGGCATTTCCACATCCTCCGTCTGGTGATGACTGCGGCGGTAGTCGTAGTGCACGTTGTATGCAATTCTCATAATCCAAGTAGAGAACGACGACAAGCCGCGAAACTTCCCGATATTGGTGTAGGCCTTTATGAACGTCTCCTGTGCAAGGTCGTCGGCAAGCTGTGTGTCGCCCACGGTCAGTCCGAGCAGAAACCGCCTCACTTGCGACTGGTATTTGTGCAACAGCGTGTCGAAGGCACGCTTGTTGCCAAATACCGCCACTTGCGTAACAAGAGTTATATCATTCATAATTCGAATTTAGAGTTTAGAATGTAGAATTTAGAGTTGTTCTCGCTTCGCTGCGATTAAGAGTTTTCTAATGTAGAATTCTCTTCCTCTTCACAATTCTCCTCTTTCCTATCTGCACTCTCATGCAAGTTGCAGGCATCCTCCCTCTTGGGGGAGTTAGAGGGGGCTTCTTCCTTGGTGGAGTTAGAGGGAACTGGAGCTATTCTTTTCTTCGTTGTCCATGCAATCACAGCCTGTCCTGCACCATAGAATGCGATGAAGAATCCAATTCCAGTGCACATCCTGCTATGTATAAATATCGAAAAAACTACGATACCGATACCGAGGAACATCTTTTTCACTCCCTTCTCCCAAAGTCCCTGGTCGTTAGGCTGCTTGTTGCTTTTTGCTATATCTTGAGGTATAGGCTGTCCGTTTTTCAACGCAAGTTCAGCAAGTTGTATCTTCTGTTTGCGTGATTTTATGATGAAGTAGATAATCAGTCCGATAATCAGCACAGGAGCGAGACAGAACATTATGAATACGATGGCGATTGGGAGGAAAGCACTTTCCATTATATCGCTAAGCGCTTCCATATTGGTAGGCTTGTCCCATCCATTTGTTCCTGCATCAAAGAGAGAATCCTCGTCTGCCATGTCTGCCGTGTCCACGTCTGCCGTATCCGAGAAGGCCACGATGGCGGTGGTGTTCTTTGTATTTCCGTCTTTGTCTGTCTGTGTGTTTACTTTCACACTTGCCAAAGGAGTATGGCGGTGGCGCTGCGCCATTGTCGGCATGGCGGCTGAGATGACCAGTCCAGCCATGATAGCTACTAAAATCTTTTTCATATCTTTTCCGTTTTTTGTTTCTTTATGTGTTAGACGGAATGAATGTCTGTTTGGTTGCAGCGATATGTGCTTTTTTTATCCAAACAGATGTTTAATTGCTGTTATCGGTGCATAGAAGAACATTCTTGGTCCGCTCCAGCGCATTATTCGACGTGCCTTTTCTCGTTGCAGTTTGCCGTAACAGTGTATTGGGCATCGCTTGCAACTTGTCTTTTTCTCACCGAACCGGCAATGGTCAAGACGTGAATGGGCATATTTCAGAAATTCTTCGTATTCCCCAGGCATTTCCTTTTGTTTTAGTTTATGTCTGCAATACAGTTTTACCATGAATGTAATGGTCTTTTTTTCTCTTTCAATCTTGTTCATGAGTGCAAAGGTAATATTTTAAATGAAGAATGAAGAATAGCTTCGCAAAATGAAGAATGAGGATTTGCATTACATCTAAATAAGGTAAGCTGCATTTCGGAAATAAAAATGAAAGTCTTTTAGCCTTTCATTTTGTATTTCGCTCAATTTGCATTAACTTTGCAGCCGCTTTCTGATAAAGAAAGAATAATAGGCGAGTGCTTGATAAACCTCCGTGACTTTCTGCCTTATTATATATAAGGTGAAGCCTAAACAAAACAAGAATATGGATATAAAAAATAAAAACGTGAGCGTGCTGTTTATGCTTTTCAGTGTGCTCTTCTGCGTCTGCCTCATTACGGCAAACGTGCTCGAGACAAAGCAAATCTCTTTTGGACCGATCAACATCACTGGCGGACTGCTTGTGTTTCCCGTGTCGTATATCATAAACGACTGCGTATGCGAGGTGTGGGGATACCGCAAGGCACGATTGCTCATTTGGCTCGGTTTCATGATGAATTTCCTTTTTGTGTCATTCGGTGCTTTGTGCGATGCAATTCCCGGCGCTCCTTACTGGCATAATGATGAGGGCTTTCATGCCGTCTTCGGATTGGCTCCGCGTATTGCTGCCGCTTCGTTCCTTGCCTTTGTCGTGGGGTCTTTCATCAACGCCTATGTAATGAGTCGCATGAAGATTGCTGATGGTGGTAAGCGCTTCGCCTTGAGGGCAATAATGAGTACGGTTTATGGCGAAGCTGCCGACTCCGTGATTTTCTTTCCGCTTGCACTCGGTGGTGTTGTTCCGTGGAGCGAGATTCCGGTGCTTATCTTCTCGCAGGTAATATTGAAGACGGTATACGAAATCATTGTTTTGCCAATCACTATAAGGATTGTTGGAAAGACAAAGCAACTTGAAGGAGAGGACGTCTACGATAATGGAGTGAATTATAGTATCTGGAAGGTGCAGAACATTTAAGGCTTGTGCATTTTATTTGTTCTTTATTCCTTGTATAGGTCCTATCTTTCCTATAGGTCTTATAAGTCATATATGTCCTATAAGTCCTATATCAACAATAGCTTTTTAATAAAATAATTTATGACAAACAGCGAAAACAGAAAAGACGAGGGACTTCATGCCCTCGGCAAGAAAACGGAGTATAGAATGGACTATGCCCCGGAGGTGCTTGAGACTTTCGAGAACAAGCACAAGGACAATGACTATTGGGTGCAGTTCAACTGTCCGGAGTTTACCACTCTTTGTCCTATCACAGGACAGCCGGATTTCGGAGAAATTATCATAAAGTATATCCCCGACGTTCGTATGGTGGAGAGCAAGAGTCTGAAACTGTATCTCTTCAGCTTCCGTAACCATGGCGACTTCCATGAGGATTGCGTGAATATCATAATGAAAGATCTTGTGAAGTTGATGGATCCGCGCTATATCGAGGTTACTGGATTGTTCAAACCTCGTGGTGGTATCAGTATTTTCCCGTTTGCCAACTATGGTAGACCGGGTACTAAATACGAGCGCCTTGCCGAACAGCGCTTTATGCAGCATGGCTTGTAAGAAACAGAGAAGGTCCTGCCACACGGCAGGACCTTTATTATAAGTATATAAAAAAAAAAAAGGCTCATCCCAAGGGGTGAGTCTTTTGTTCTATTTCTTTTCCTAATGTTCAAATACAATTTCTTTACCTAACTTTTTTCATTCGTTACCCACGAGCCTGTTGCTGAATTATCAGCAAACAGGGGTGACTAACACAAATCAAACAACTAACCTTTACCTAAATCTATTAACCTAACTTATCTATCAAAACCAGAGTCTTCACGACTCAATCCATGAAACAATCTCTCAAACTTTACCTTCTATGACTTTCTCATCCTTTCGTCTGAGTAATACCTATTGTTGTTATCCTTTGCCTTTCGGCTCGTCAATCAATCTTTTTTACCTCTTAATACCTATCGTCTTCTTGTTATCCTCAATCTTTACCTCTAATACCTTTTCGTCTTTTGTTATCCTTTCTAATCTTTTTCCTTAGCTTAAAGACCTTT
>DCBP01000050.1:0-498 GCA_002314055.1 Prevotella sp. UBA1104 | reverse complement strand
CCTTCAATCTTTACCTTAAGACTTTATCATGTCTTTTCTTCTTTTGACGATGCAAAGGTACATATTGTTTGCGCACACAACAAGAAAAAACAAGTTTTTTTGTATGTTATACAACATAAATTGATATATATCAACTGAAAACGTTTGCGCACACAGCTTTTTTCTCGTTAAATCTTTGCTTCGTATATAAATTGATAGTTCAGACGGGAAAAATACCCGATATGTATATGCAAGTTTAGGATTTAACGTAATTAGCTGAAAGCTTGATAGAACTTAGATTCTAAATTTGAATACATTATTTTATGAATTGTATATTTTAGTTTACCGTAACTTTTGTATTGGAACCATCAATAATGGTGGCACTAAAGGTGCATCTATGTTGCACTTTTGGTGCAGCATAGATGCACCGATACAAAATGATGGCTTTAGCACGGTCGGCATAACGGTTCAAAAAACAGTATTAAGTCCTCGTTTATAGTGTGAGGGATAAGCATCGAC
>DCBP01000058.1 GCA_002314055.1 Prevotella sp. UBA1104 | reverse complement strand
GAAAAAACTTTTTTGTTTATTTTGCTTTTGTGTGCTAAAAACTATTTATTCATCGCTCTTTAGAATCTTTGCTAATCCGCCTTCGCTCGTTTCTTTATAGAGCGATGGTATGTCATGTCCCGTTCGTTTCATCACTTCTACGACTCTGTCAAAAGATACCCGGTGTGTACCGTCGGAGAATGCTGCATATAGGTTGGAATCCAATGCTCTTGTGGCTGCAAAGGCATTGCGCTCTATGCATGGTATTTGTACAAGACCGCATACGGGGTCGCACGTCATGCCGAGATGATGCTCTAATCCCATTTCTGCTGCGTATTCTATTTGCGACGGACTGCCGCCGAATAGCTGGCAGGCTGCTGCGGATGCCATGGCGCAGGCTACTCCAACTTCGCCTTGACATCCTACGTCGGCTCCTGAGATTGATGCGTTTGTCTTTACTATGTTTCCTACTAAGCCTGCTGTTGCAAGTGCGTGAAGGATTTGCATCTCGTTGAATTCATGGCCGTTGGATATATGATATAGTACTGCTGGCAATACTCCGCAGGCTCCACAAGTTGGTGCCGTTACAATTGTACCGCCGGAGGCATTTTCTTCGCTTACTGCCAAGGCATAGGCGTATACTAAGCCTCTTGTTTGCAGCGACTGTTTATACCCGGTAGCTTTTATATAATATGTAGGGGCTTTGCGAGGGAGATTTAGTGGACCTGGAAGTCTGCCTTCATGTTTTATGCCTCTTTCTACAGCTTGCTTCATTGTCTGCCATACAACATCCAAATAATCCCATAAATCTTCTTTTTCGCACAACTGTACGTATTCCCAATAGTTTCTGCCTGTCTTGTTACACCAGTTCATGATGTCTGTCATGGTGTTCATCTCATAAACTTCTTCTGTATCAAACATGTCGTCGACGGCTTTTCCTTCGGAGAGGGCGCCCCCACCGATACTGTAGACTGTCCATTCGTTTATGATTTTACTGTTAGTGTCGCGACTGCAGAATTTCATTCCGTTGGGGTGGAATGGAAGGAATATGTCGGGACGCCATATTATCTTTACTTCTGCCACAGGCTCAAGAACTTCTTTTATTGCAATATCTGTCATATGTCCCTTTCCTGTTGCTGCAAGGCTTCCGTATAGTGTTACCTCAAAGAATTTTGCATTTCTGTTTTTCTCTAAGAATATCTTGGCGGCTTTCTGAGGACCCATCGTATGGCTGCTCGATGGACCTTTGCCGACTTTATATAATTCTTTTAGTGATTTCATTTTCCCTTGCTTTTTTGTTTTGCAAATTTAAGGCAAAATGAGGGTATTGCAAAATATAGTGGAACAATTATTTTAATGATTATGGCTTTTAGCTTATCTTTGCATAACGTTTAGTCCTAAGACTTTTGATTTTATGAAAACATATAACGTTACTATTGATTATATCCGCGCTGTACTTATGGTACTGGTGATTTTGGTGCATATCGTTAATTTCGGAGATTTGTATCCAGAGGTAAAGTATTCCATTCTTGCTTTCTTTATGCCGGCATTTCTTATTCTTACCGGATATCTTGTTAATGTGGAAAAGTCGATGAAAGATTTTTCTATGTATATCCTAAGACTTGTCTTGCCTTATGTTATTATGTCGCTTGGCTTCATGACTTTGTCGTTATTCATGCCGGTTAGAGGTGGAATAAGCGAGATGAATATGGATACGGTTGCTAAGGTGTTGCTTGTCACCTCTATCGGACCTTATTGGTTCTTCCGTGTCATGATAATATGCGGTATGCTTTATTACCTTTCATTTAGAGTCTTTTGTAAATATGAGCTTGTTGCAAGACTTTCTGCTTTTGCTTCTTTCTTGATTCTTTTCTCATATCTTACGCCTTCTTTAGGACTGACGAGTGCGGTGTACTATTTTATTGGAGTAGTATTAAGGCATTGGTTGAAGGATATTGGCAAGGTTATGCCTCATAGCTTCTTGCCTGTACTACCTTTTGTATTGCTTATTGTAAATGACAAGTTCCATGATTGGGGATGCCTTGCAGTGCCTGTCTGTTGTTTCTGTTTCTTCTGTTTTACAGCGCGCCTCTCTGATTCCTTTACAGGAAAGTTCGCTTCTTTTATGAAGTTTATAGGAAAGAATACGTTGCCTATCTATATTTTTCATCCGATTTTTACTATGGCGGCGAAATTCCTACTCCCGTTGTTCGCTTTCGACAGAACCGGTCTTCTACATACGTTATTTACAATTACTTTAGGCTTGTTGGGCAGTATAGCCATTGCATATATAATGGATTATTCACATTTGTCATATATTTTCGGAAAAAAAAGGATTTTGCGATAAGAGTATAAATAAATTTCATTATATTTGCCACATGATAAACTATAATGCTTTGTCGAGAATCTGTGTGTGGATTAGCCGGATAGGGTATTGCCGGGGATTCGGAATACAGTCGCCGTGGGCATATAGCTTCGTGCGTTATGTCATCAACGAGCATTATCCGTATTATGCGTATGGGAAATTGAGAAGAAAATTCTCTCGATGGTCTGTTCCCGAACGGAAGATGGGAGAACTGTATTTCAGACTCGTAAATTTCCTCCAGCCGTCAAGGGTCTTATTTCTTTTCTCGTCAGATGACAGGCTTTTAGGTTTTCGTAGGAAATATATCAGTTCCGGATGTAGCAGGTGTGAATTTGCTGAAATAGAAAAACTTGACGGTTCTTGGGCTGAAGCTAATTCTCGTCCGCTACTTGTATGCTGCGCCTCTTCGCTTGTGTCTGCGGATATGATAATGAGCATGGTGGGAAGGCTTCGGAAAGGCGACATGATTCTTATTGAGGATATAAAGGACAATAAGGATTCGCGGATGATGTGGAGAGAATTGAGGAATAGGCTGTCGGGTGCCTTGATGTTTGACTTGTTTTATTGTGGCATTATTTATGTTGATGCCGACAGGTACATGCAGCATTTCAAGATAAATTTCTGAATGAAAATGAATGTTTAACTTTAAAATATCGAGACTATGGCTATAACAAAGGTTTATACAAAGACTGGCGACAAGGGAATGACCAGTTTGATTGGTGGCGTGAGGGTTCCGAAAACTCATCCTCGTATCGAGGCTTATGGGACAATCGATGAGTTGAGCTCGCAGCTCGGACTGTTGGCTTCGTTTATGAAAGACGGTGATGATAAAAACCTTATCGTGAGGATACAGCGTGTACTCTTTACTATCAGTTCTTATCTTGCTACCGACAAGACACAGACGGAGCTTGCACCGTCGTTTACGCTTAATGCCGAGGAAGTGAAGATTCTTGAAGGCGAGATTGATCATTTGCTTGGCAGCTTGCCGCAGCAAACGGCATTTATCCTGCCTGGAGGAAGCCATGAGGGAGCCCTTGCGCATGTTTGTCGTACGGTATGTCGGCGTGCGGAGAGACGTATCTTCCTGCTTGCAGAGAAAACGGAGATAGACCCAGAAGTGTTGGAATATATCAACCGCTTGTCTGATTATTTGTATGTTCTCGCACGTAAATTAAACTTTAATAACGGTGTGCGCGAAAAAATATGGAAGAAAAACTTGTAAATTAGAAAAAATATATTATTTTTGCGGCTAATTTTAAAGACGGATGACAGTCGTAGGGCTTAATTCCGCAAATTAATGCAAATCATAATATTTAGTTACTATGTATTGGACACTTGAATTGGCTTCTAAGCTTGAAGATGCGCCATGGCCTGCAACGAAGGACGAGTTGATAGATTATGCTACTCGTTCGGGGGCGCCGCTTGAAGTTCTTGAGAACTTGCAGGAGATTGAGGATGAAGGCGATGTTTACGAGAGTATCGAAGATATCTGGCCTGATTATCCGACCAAAGAAGATTTCCTCTTCAACGAGGACGAGTATTGATCGCTCTTTGTTGAGCCTTTAAGACTCAAGATATTGAATATAGGCGGCATAGACAAAATGGATTTGTCTATGCCGCCTATCCTGTTTATTTAAATGAGTTGCCGGAATAAGGGGGATTATTCCTTGTTCTTCATTTTCATGCCAAACACATTATAATAAGCATTGCCATGGCGAATCAGAATGCCGTGGCTGTTAATAATCTTGCAGGGCGAAGCATTCTTGGATACATCAATACTGTTTATTGCGGTAGGTGTATCTTTACGTTCGTATGGTCCGAGGTCGCGGGAACTGCCCGTGATGGTGCGCTTCAGGAATGGGAAATCAGTCAGAAGCGACTCTGGAATGTCATGTTCAGCAGAACCGGCATCAATCATTTTACTGTCTTTAGCCAAACGCCCGAATCGGCGAGGCAACGACCCGTCGATGCTGCGAGGCATAAGAGCATCGTCTTCGTCAAGCGAAACGAAGTCGTCTTTTGTAGCTCCCGTCACCAGATGATTAGTCCATCCGTTTTTAGAAGGAGTGAAGTTGAGAGCGTTGTAGTCGTCAGTGCCAACGCATATTTCCTGTCGACCAAGGCAAATATTGTTATAGAAAGCCGTGTTTTGTTCAGAGCCGCCCGATTCAAACATAAAGTCATAGCCGTTGTCGAAAGCCAGACAACCGATGATTACGTGTCCGTCCTTGTGGCTGTTGCAGTCGAATCCCTTCACGCTGCCCGACTTGTTGCATCCAAAGGCAATGCAGTTGTAGGCATAATGAATACCTTTAGATGAACCGCCAGATCCGTTGCCTCCGAGTTTAATGCCATTGCCGTTGCCGGAGAAAGATGCTGTGCCGTCAAGATATTCCTTAACCCAAGTATGGTCTTCAGCTTTTCCGCTTTCCCATGCCCAGCATTCGGCGAGAACCACGCTGTAGTCAGTTTCATACAAGTCCCATGCATCGTCAGAATTTCTCCATGCGCAGCATTTATATATATGATGCAAAGA
>DCBP01000003.1 GCA_002314055.1 Prevotella sp. UBA1104 | reverse complement strand
AAAAAACAACAAGTACAACTTATACAACAAGTACAACACGCAGCGTGCGTGACAAGCATGAAAGTTGTTTGGGTTGTATATGTTGTAACGGTTGTTTTAAATATAAATGTTTTGTTGTTTGTATAAACTAATTGTGAATAGCTACTTATGAACTGTACAGGGTTAAACTTCCTGATTCTTCTTTTCGTTGCCATCTTTTGAGCCATAAAGAAAACTGTTTGGCCCAAACGCTCCGACTGTTTGGCCCAAACACTCCCGGCGTTTGGCCCAAACGCTATTTCATTGTCCCATTCAGCAGAAAACCAAGCCTTGTATTACATGTGGAAAATAAGTTCCGTTTCATGCGAAACAACATATTTTACCATGTTATGTTGCCAATTCTCGCATATAATTATTATTTTTGCAGAATAATTCAGAAATAAACGTATTTGTAACGATGAAAAATATAGATCCGAGAGAATTGACCGACAATTTCTTTGAAACCATCGGTAAAGAGTGGATGCTTGTTACGGCAGGCGGAAAAGACGACTTCAATATGATGACCGCTTCGTGGGGATGCATTGGCTGGCTGTGGAACAAGCCCGTTGCCGTGGCATTCATCCGTCCGGAACGCTTCACCCATGGTATTATCGAGCGTGAAGACAGACTTACGCTGTCGTTTCTCGGCAACAGCGAGCAGATGAGAAAGGCATACGCCATCTGCGGATCGAAGTCGGGCAGAGACTGCGACAAAGTGAAGGAGACTGGCTTGCATCCGGTGGAGACCGAAAGCGGAGCCATGACCTTCGAGGAGGCTCGCCTGACGCTCGTTTGCCGTAAGCTCTACAAGGACACAATGAAGGAGAGCTCGTTTATCGACAAGAGTCTCGTGCAGTGGTATGGCGAGAAGGGCGGATACCATGATGTTTATGTGCTCGAGATAGAACAGTGTCTCGTAAAATAGTATTATAGGTGGTCTTATTGGTCCTATAAGTCCTATCAGTCTTATAACTCCTATAACTCCCATAACTCCCAGTTCTCCCATAACTCCCATAAAAAAGAAAAAATGATAGTTTGCATCGCAGAGAAACCAAGCGTAGCCAAAGATATAGCCAAGATTATCGGCGCCAACAGTAGTCACGAAGGCTACATGGAAGGCAACGGATACCAAGTGACGTGGACCTTCGGACATCTTTGTACGCTGAAGGAACCAGAGGATTACACTCCGCTATGGAAGCGGTGGAGCCTCGGGGCTCTGCCTATGATTCCGCCACGCTTCGGCATTAAACTCATTGAAGACCAGGGAATAAAGAAGCAGTTCTCGATTATCGAAAAACTGATGCAGGCTGCCGACGGCATTATCAACTGTGGAGATGCCGGACAGGAGGGTGAACTGATTCAGCGATGGGTGATGCAGAAGGCAAAGGCAACGTGTCCCGTTAAGAGACTTTGGATTTCGTCGATGACCGACGAGGCTATACGCGAGGGATTTGCCGACCTGAAGCCGCAGGAGAACTATCAGCCGCTGTATCTTGCAGGACTCTCCAGGGCTATAGGCGACTGGATTCTCGGTATGAACGCCACGCGCCTCTACACGCTGAAATATGGGCAGAACCGACAGGTGCTCTCCATCGGCAGGGTGCAGACGCCTACGCTGGCGCTGATAGTAAACAGGCAGAAGGAGATTGACAATTTCGAGCCGGAACCTTACTGGGTGCTCGCCACTGTATACCGTAACACTACGTTTACGGCTACAAAGGGAAAATTCACTACCAAGGAGGAGGGAGAAAAAGCGTTTGAAACGATTGCCGGTAAACCGTTCACGGTTACTGATGTTCAGAAGAAAAAAGGCACCGAAGCTCCGCCGCATCTATACGACCTCACGTCGCTGCAGGTGGACTGCAACAAGAAATATGCCATGAGTGCCGACATGACGCTGAAGATTATCCAGACGCTATATGAACGCAAACTGACTACCTATCCGCGTGTGGACACTCAGTATCTGAGCGACGATATTTACCCCAAGTGTGCCGGAATCCTCAATGGCATAAAGGGATACGAAAATCTGACGCAGGCGCTGAGGGGAAAACCGCTGAAGAAGTCGAAAAAGGTATTCGACACGTCGAAGGTGACCGACCACCATGCCATAATCCCTACGGGAGTGCCGGCTCAGAACCTGAGCGACATGGAACGCCACGTATACGACCTGATAGCCAAGCGCTTCATCAGCGTGTTCTATCCCGACTGCAAGTTTGCCACGACAACTGTGCTTGGCGATGTTGACGGCATAGAATTCAAGGTTACCGGAAAACTTATTCTTGACCCGGGATGGCGCGCCGTGTATGCCAAGGACAGTGAACAGCAGACGGATAATGACGACGAGAAGAAACAACAGGACGAGGAGCGCACGCTGCCGGATTTCCAGAAGGGCGAGAGCGGGGAGCATACGCCTACTCTGACAGAGAAATGGACTACTCCGCCGAAATTCTATACCGAGGCTACACTGCTCAGGGCTATGGAAACGGCAGGAAAATTCGTGGACAACGAGGAGCTGCGCGCTGCTCTCAAGGAGAACGGCATAGGGCGACCGTCGTCGCGTGCCGGCATCATCGAAACGCTCTTCAAGCGACACTATATCAGAAGGGAACGAAAGAATCTCGTGGCTACGGCAACGGGTATCGAACTTATTGACCTTATCAAGGAAGAACTGCTGAAAAGCTGTGAGCTGACGGGTATATGGGAGAAGAAACTGCGCGACATCGAGCACAAGACTTACGACCCGGCACAGTTTATCAACGAACTGAAGGAACAGATTAACACCATCGTGCATGATGTGCTTGCCGACAACAGTAACCGACGGGTTACGATTCTTACGGAGGAGGATCTGAAGAAGAAACGGAAGAAGGCTCCCGCTAAGAAGGCAAAGGCTACAAGTCCTCAGCCCTCCAAGAACTCTCAGCCCTCCCAGTCCTCTCAAATCTCCCAGTCCCCTCAGTCCTCCCATTCCATCACCCCCGGCTCCCCATGTCCGCTTTGCGGCAAAGGCACGATAATAAAGGGTAAAACCGCCTACGGATGCAGTCGCTGGCGCGAAGGATGCACATTTAGGATGCCGTTTGCACAATAAAAGAAAAAACTTTGAGTTCTCCTTATATATAATAAGGTATAGATTCAATAAAGCAATATATGAGCATAACATTAAAGAACATAATATACAATAGCATCTTTTGTTCCCTCAGAAAAGGAGGAATAATATGGCTGGCAGTCTTGGCAGTCATCATCACTTCGTGTGGTGCCGAACGCAGCTTCAAAAAGGGAGAGAAATTCCTTGCACTCGGCGAATACTATGATGCTGCTGCTCAATACAAAAAGGCGTATAGCGCCACGAAACCTAAGGACAAAGCGCTGCGGGGAAAATATGCCGCAAAGATGGCTCTCTGTTACGACCGCATCAATTTCAACCAAAAGGCAATCGCTGCCTATCGCAATGCTATACGCTACAAGGCTGACAGCCTGGACACGCATCTCGCATTCGCACGTGCGCTACTGAAAGACGGCAACTATAAGGAGGCTGAACAGCAGTTCCGACTCGTGCTCGACTCTATGCCGGGAAATGAATTGGCTAAAGACGGACTGCAGTCGGCTATCACGGCTAAGGACGTTAAGGCGCAAGGATCACAGTATATCGTAAAGAAAGCAGACTTGTTTAATTCAAGGCGTGCCGACTACTCGCCGATGTTCTGCGGCGACCAGTTCGACCAACTCTTCTTTACCTCCACGAGGAATGAGGCGGAGGGCGATGAACTGAGTGGCATTACGGGCACGAAGAATGGAGATATCTTCTTTGCTCAGAAAGACGAAAAGGGGAAATGGGGAAAACCGCAGCAGATTACCTCCGGACTGAACACTGAGTATGACGAGGGCGCTTGCTGCTTCTCGCCAGACCAGCGCGTGATGTATCTCACGCAGTGCGTCAGCGACCCCTCTTATCCAAGATATGCCACTATCGTTACTTCCAACCGCTCGGATGCTGCATGGAGCAAGGCTACTAAACTTGAGCTTACGCGCGACACGCTCTCCAGCTTTGCCCATCCTGCCGTTTCACCGGATGGGGAGTGGCTGTATTTCACATCCGACATGCCGGGAGGAAAGGGCGGCCTCGATATCTGGAGAGTCAGGATTACGGCTGCCGGACTCGGTGGGGTGGAGAATCTCGGCGAACCGATTAATACGCCGGGCGACGAGATGTTTCCTACGTTCCGACCCAATGGCGACCTATACTTCTCAAGCAATGGTCATCCGGGACTCGGCGGTCTCGACATCTTTATTGCCAAATACGACAAAACAAAGAAAAGGGTTGTTCTTGAGCATCCCGGGTATCCGCTAAATTCTCAGGCGGATGACTTCGGAATGACTTTCGAAGGCGCTCACAACCGGGGTTTCTTCTCGTCTAACCGTGGCGACGGAAGGGGATGGGACCATATCTACAGCTTTGAAAAACCGGAAATCGTACAGACTATTACGGGATGGGTATATGAAATGGAGGGCTACGAACTGCCTGCCGCTCAGGTGTATATCGTGGGCAACGACGGTACGAACAAAACAGTGAGCGTTAAGGGCGACGGGTCGTTTACCGAGGTCGTGCAGCCTGGAGTAGACTATCTGTTGCTCGCCACTTGCAAGGGCTTCCTCAATCATAAGGAGGAAATAAGCATCAAGCCGTCGAAGGAGTCGGAAGACCACGTGTTGCAGTTCCCGCTCGCGTCTATCCGCGTACCGGTGCTTATCGACAATATCTTCTACGACTTCGACAAGTATTCGCTCCGCAAGGAGTCGGAAACGGCTCTCGACGAACTCGTGAAGCTGCTCAACGAGAATCCTAACGTGACAATAGAACTTAGTGCCCACACTGATTATAAGGGTAGTGAAGCTTACAACAAAACGCTTTCGCAGCGAAGGGCAGAGGCTGTCGTGAAGTATCTTATAGCTAAAGGAATAAAGGCAGACCGCCTTACTCCTGTAGGCTATGGCAAGCTCAAGCCGAAGACTATCCGAAAGAAACTCACAGAGAAATACACATGGCTCAAGGAGGGCGATGTGCTGACAGAAGATTTCATAAAGAAACTTGACAAGGAGAAACAGGAAATTTGCAACCAGCTTAACCGCCGGACAGAGTTTATCGTGCTCCGCACGACATACGGCATGTTTGACGAGAAGGGCAATCTGAAGAATCCGCCGAAGCCAAAGCAACAAGAGGACAGCAACGGAGACAGCGATGACATCTTCTTGATAGAATAAAGAATTCTCTGGTCTATGGGATTGGTCTTATTGGTCCTATTAGTCCTATTGGTCCTATATCTCCCAGTTCTCCCATCAAATAACAACAACAATGAACAATAAAGCAACATTAGAATTAGGAACAAAACCCATCGGAAAACTGCTCATGCAGTATTCTTTGCCGGCAATTATTGCCATGACTGCTTCATCATTATATAATATGGTGGACAGTATCTTCATTGGACAAGGAGTCGGTCCGATGGCTATCAGCGGTCTTGCCCTTACTTTCCCATTCATGAATCTTGCTGCCGCTTTCGGTGCAGGAGTTGGAGTGGGAGCATCTACATGTATCTCGGTAAAGTTGGGACAGAAGGACTATAAAACCGCTCAGCGTGTGCTCGGTAATACCGTTACGCTCAATCTTATTATCGGTATTGCCTTCAGCATCATATCGCTCATCTTCCTTGATCCTATTCTTTATTTCTTCGGTGCAAGCGAACAGACGATTCCTTATGCTCGCGACTATATGATTATCGTACTGCTCGGAAATGTCTTCTCTCACATGTATTTCGGAATGAATGCCGTGCTCCGTGCTGCCGGAAAACCGCGACAGGCAATGTATGCCACGATTTTTACCGTCGTGCTCAACACCATTCTCGACCCGATTTTCATCTACCCTATGCACATGGGGATTCAGGGTGCGGCTTACGCTACAATCCTCTCTCAGATACTTGCCCTCGTATGGCAGATGCGCATCTTTGCCAATAAGAACGAACTGCTGCATCTTGAACGCGGCATTTACAGACCGAAAAAGGATATAATGAAGAATATACTTGCCATCGGCATGTCGCCGTTCTCAATGAATGTATGTGCGTGTATCGTGGTTATCTTTATAAACAAGGGACTGCTGGAATATAGCGGCGACCTCGCCGTGGGTGCTTACGGCATCGCCAACAAGGTATGTTTCATCTTTGTTATGGTGAATATGGGACTTAACCAGGGTATGCAGCCTATTGCCGGATATAATTACGGAGCTCAGAAGCTCGACCGACTTATGCGGGTGCTTAAACTCGCCGTCATTGCCGGTACGTGTATAACTTCCACGGGCTTCCTCGTGGCTGAATTCTTGCCGGAACCTTGTGCAAGGCTCTTTACTACCGATCAGCAGCTTATCGCTCTCTCTGTGAACGGACTGCGCATCATGATGGCTTCGTTCATCCTTGTCGGTTCGCAGATGGTTATTGCCAACTTCTTTCAAAGTATCGGAAAAGCTAAGGTCAGCATGTTCCTGTCTTTGTCGAGACAGATGATATTCTTGCTGCCGATGCTGATAATCCTGCCGCCGTTCCTCGGGGTAGACGGCATCTGGTGGTCTATGCCAATATCCGACCTTATCGCGGAAATCGTGGCTGTGGCACTGATGGCAACTTATATGAGCAAATTCAAAAAACAACATAAAATTAATTTGGCAAATGGAGGGAAATAAGAAAATTATTATCAATGTAGGACGCCAAATCGGTAGCGGAGGCAGAATTATTGCCAAGATGCTTGCTGATGATTTTAAATGCGGGTTCTACGACCGCGAGCTTCTATCGCTCGCTGCCAAGGAAAGTGGATTCTGCGAGAAATTCTTCGAACAGAACGACGAACAGAAGGGTTTCTTCCATTCGCTCTTCCACATGCACACGCCTTTTGTAGGCGACGGCAGTTTCTACGACAATGACTTCTCGCAGGAGGGGCTTTTCAAAATCCAGAGCGATACTATTCGCAAGTTGGCTACTGAGGGCTCGTGTGTCTTTGTCGGAAGATGTGCCGACTATGTGTTGAGGGATTTCGACAATGTGGTTAATGTCTTCATTACTGCGGATATCGACGACCGTGTGGCGGAAATAAGGAAAAGAAAGGAATGTGACGAGAACACGGCACTGAAGGTTATCGAGAATGGCGAGAAGGAGCGTTCTACCTATTATAATTATTATACTGGGAAGAAATGGGGCGACAGCTCATCGTATGACTTGTGCATTAATACTTCATTGCTCGGTCTTGAAGCCACTGAAGCTTATATAAAGGTGTTTATTCAGAAGGTGCTTAACATCGGCTGATTCTTCAACAGAGTTCTCCAGGAACTCCCAAAGCTCTCAGCTCTCCCAGTTCTCCCAGAAAAAAAGAAAACAATGAAAAAAATAGGAATTATCAGCGACACCCACTCTTACTGGGACGACAGATATCTGAAATATTTTGAACCGTGCGACGAGATTTGGCATGCCGGCGACATTGGTTCTACCGAGGTCGCCGAGCGTCTTGCCGACTTCCGCCCCTTGCGTGCCGTTTGTGGCAACTGCGACGGTTGCGACTTGCGCCTGATGTTTCCGGAGAAGCTTCGCTTCAAGTGTGAAGATGTGGATGTGTTGATGAAACATATTGGCGGTTACCCCGGCAACTATGATGCGAGCATACGTTCGCAGATTTATGCCATGCCTCCGCAGCTCTTCATCAGTGGACATAGTCATATCCTAAAGGTGAAATACGACAAGACCCTTAATCTCCTTCACATCAACCCTGGTGCTGCCGGTATTCAGGGATGGCACAAGGAACGCACTTTGGTTCGTCTCACAATAGACGGCAACAAGTTCACCGACTGCGAAGTGATAACTCTTGGAGAAAGCTGAATGTGAGAGTGAGAGCGTGAGAAGTGAAATGATATAAGTCTTATCGGTCTTATTTGTCCCTTCTCTCTCAGTTCTCTCAGTTCTCTCAGTTATCCCATCTCTCACAGTCCTCCCAAAATAAAATAAAAAACAAAACCCAATAGCAATATGAAAACATATTTAGTAACAGGTGCTGCCGGATTTATCGGCGCCAATTTTATCAAGTATCTTCTTCATCGCAAGTATAAAAATGAAGATATAAAGGTTATTGTTCTTGATGCTCTAACATACGCAGGCAATCTCGGAACAATCAAGGATGATATCGACAATGAGCGTTGTTTCTTCATCCGCGGTGACATCCGCGACCGTAAGCTTGCTGACACGCTCTTTGCGGTAAACGACATCGACTATGTTGTTAATTTCGCTGCCGAGAGCCATGTAGACCGCTCTATCGAAAATCCGCAGCTGTTCCTCGAAACCAATATCCTCGGTACTCAGAACTTGCTCGACGCTGCACGCCGTGCATGGGTTACCGGCAAGGACGAGAATGGTTATCCTACATGGAAACCTGGCAAGCGCTATCATCAGGTGAGCACCGACGAGGTGTATGGTTCACTTGGTGCCGAAGGTTTCTTTACTGAGAATACCCCGCTCTGTCCTCACAGTCCATACAGTTCTTCTAAAACAAGTGCCGACATGATTGTAAAGGCTTATCATGACACTTACCACATGCCTGTTACTATCACACGGTGCTCAAACAACTATGGTCCATATCACTTCCCTGAGAAACTTATTCCATTAATTATAAACAATATCCTTGAGGGTAAGAAACTTCCTGTTTATGGAAAAGGCGAGAATGTGCGCGACTGGCTTTATGTTGAGGACCACTGCAAGGCTATTGATCTTGTTGTTCGTGAAGGACGCGATGGCGAAGTTTATAATGTCGGCGGACATAATGAGATGACTAACATCAACATCGTGAAGCTGACAATCAAGACTATCCACGACATGATGGCTGAGAACAAGGAGTTGCGCCATGTGTTGAAAAAGCAGGTAAAGGATGCCAATGGCGACATCGACATCAGTTGGATAAACGAAGACCTTATAACCTTCGTTACCGACCGTCTTGGTCATGACCAGCGTTACGCCATCGATCCTACAAAGATTAAGGAGGAGCTTGGATGGTATCCTGAGACAAAGTTTGCCGACGGTATTGTTAAGACCATCAAGTGGAACCTTGAGCATCAAGACTGGATTGCCGAGGTTACAAGCGGCGACTACCAGAAGTATTACGAGATGATGTACGGAAAGAGATAAATAAGACTCTGGATTCTCCTAAAACAACTACTAATAAAAAGATGAAAAAGATACTATTGTTAGGTTCTGGCGAACTCGGTAAGGAGTTCGTCATTGCCGCAAAGCGTGCCGGACAGTATGTTATTGCCTGCGACCGTTATGCTAATGCTCCGGCAATGCAAGTTGCCGACGAGTGTGAAGTGTTTAATATGCTCGATGGTGATGCCCTCGACCGAGTTGTAGAGAAGCACTATCCTGATATAATCGTGCCGGAGATAGAGGCTATTCGCACAGAGCGCCTCTTCGATTACGAGAATGAGGGAATACAGGTAGTGCCGAGTGCACGTGCCGTAAACTTCACTATGAACCGAAAGGCAATCCGCGACCTTGCTGCCAAGGATCTCGGACTGCGCACAGCGAAATATTTCTATGCCAAGACGCTTGATGAACTGAAGGAACACTCTAAGGAGATAGGTTTCCCGTGTGTCATCAAACCACTGATGTCATCTTCCGGTCATGGACAGAGCGTGGTAAAGAGTGCCGATGAACTCGAAACGGCTTTCAATGCAGCTATGGAGGGCAGTCGTGGCGATGTTAAAGAGATTATTATCGAGGAGTTTATACATTTCGACAGTGAGTTTACTCTCTTGACTGTAACACAGAAGAACGGACCGACCCTGTTCTGTCCGCCGATAGGACATGTACAGAAGGGTGGCGATTACCGCGAGAGCTGGCAGCCGTTCTGTCTTCCTGTCGACGAACTGAAAAAGGCTGAGGAGATGGCTGAGAAAGTAACGGGTGCCCTGACCGGTGCCGGCATCTGGGGAGTAGAGTTCTTCCTTACAAAGGATGGCGAGGTGATATTCTCCGAACTCTCTCCGCGCCCACATGATACGGGTATGGTAACACTCGGACATACATTGAATCTGAACGAGTTCGAACTCCATTTCCGTGCCGTTATGGGACTGCCGATTCCGGCTATCCATCTTGAGCATGCCGGGGCAAGTGCCGTTGTGCTGGCAAAGGAGGAAGCAGAACACGACCCGGACTATAATATGGTTGATGTGCTGAACGAGGACTATACACGTCTGCGTATCTTCGGCAAACACGAGCAGCATGTAAATCGCCGCATGGGCGTAGTATTGTGTTATGGCGACAAGGATGCCGACACCACTCCGCTGCGCGACAAGGCAAAGCGCCTTGCAGCAACAGTTATAAAATAGCATAAACGTAGAATGCAAAACAGAACAATAAAAAGCATACAAGCCTTGCGCTTTGTTTTCTGCATGTTTATATTTGCGTTTCATTTCCGTGGGATGATAATAAAGACAGACATCTTTACATACGGCGGCGATGCCGGAGTGTCTTTCTTTTTTATACTAAGCGGTTTCGTGCTGTGTCTTGGCTGCGGCCGAAGAGTGGAGGAGGGGAACTTCCGTGAAGTTCCATTCCTCCGTTCCCGTCTGCTCAAGATATATCCGCTCCATCTCGTTGCGCTGCTCATAGCGTTGGCCTTCAGCTTGTATATGGGCGAGAAGTTTCGTCCCGGTGCTTTTGCGGCTCAGTTGTGTTTTGCCCAGTCGTGGTTTCTGTCTCGCAGTATGATACTCTATTGTAATGGCGTGTCATGGTTCTTGGGTCCGCTGTTCTTGTGTTATGCCCTCTTCAGCTGGCTTTACCGCAACATCGTTGTGAGACGCTGTCGTAACAAACTGTTTATTGTCGTAGCCGTGGCATATTTGGCGGCATACAGCCTTGTGAGTTGCGTTTCCGACCGTGTGGTAGATGACTATTTTAATGGTTTTCCGCCTCTTCGTATAGCCGATTTTACAGTCGGAATCCTTGCATACTCAGTATTCCGCAGCGGCACGGGGCGTTGTTTGCAGCGCAGACTTATGTCGGCAGGTGTCGCATGGCTTACTGTATTCGACCTGTTATGCGTGGCAGCAGTCGCTGCAACATACGTTGCCTACCAATACCTTCCATCCTGGTTCCGTTTCTCCATGCTCTTTTGGATACCGTTTTCGGCTGTGATATGCTATTTCGCCTTGACCGATGAAGACGGTGGACTCGTCAGTCGCCTGTTCCGCTCCCGTCCTGTACAGTTTCTTGGCAATATAAGTTTCGAGATATACATGCTCCACATAATAGCGATAACGGTTGCGACATACATCTACGGACATACTGTTGGCTACGACAACATCTTCATGCCGGCTCTTGCAGCCTTGTCGCTCGTGGTAACGTTGCTGATGTCGATGGTGGCGAAAAGATTCGTGGAGACCGTGTATTTTATGGTATGTACTAAAAACAATAACTGATGAAAGTATCAGAAGTAGAAATAACAAAACTTCCAAAATATGGCGACCAGCGTGGCACACTCTGTGTTGCCGAGCAACTGAAGGAGGTGCCTTTCGAGATAAAGCGCTGTTTCTGGATGTATGGAGTGCCGGAAGGAAAAGGGCGTGGAGGCCATGCCCATAAAAAACTCCAGCAGTTTGTAATTCCAATGAGTGGCAGCTTTGAGATAACGCTCGACGATGGGAAAGAGAAGAAGACTTTCCTTCTCGACCGTCCAGACCGTGGCTTGCTTATCGATACCGGTGTTTGGGCGGATTTGAAAAACTTTTCAGCCGATGCCGTGTGCCTTGTCTTGGCTTCTGACGTATTTAAGGAGGAAGATTATCTTGGCACACGTGAAGAGTTTGCAGAATATTTGTTGCAAAAAGAAAAGGGGACCGACAGATGACGATAACCGAGATATCAGCAGGGGAATACGAGTCGCTCTTCAGTCCGCTGCATGTATATGGCGACGTGCCCTTCACCCAGCTTAATGCCGACAAGGCAGAAGATGTAGACTATTTGTCGTTTGCCGACGGCAAAGTGCGCTTTGGTATAATCCTTGGAAAGCGCGACGGCGTGTTGCGCTCGCCTTTCTCCGCTCCCTTCGGAGGTTTCAGCCAGCGGGGCGTGCAGAATCTTCAGAACATGGAGGCCGCAGTGAAGCAGCTTCAGACCTATGCAGCCGAGCGCCGGCTGGGCATCTTGATAACTCTGCCGCCATTGCTGTATGACGAGTGCCAATTGTCGAAGTGGGTAAGTGTGCTGATTCGTGCCGGCTTCCAGCCTACAGTAGACCTTAACTACTATTTCTCCCTGTCCCGTTTTCCAGACTATCAAAAGATTATCGACCGCAGTGCCCGCAAAAATCTCAACCGCTCGTTGAAGTCAGACTTCCGGCTCTTGCATCTCGACAGCAGCAACCGCGATGATGTAGCGCGAGCATACGAAGTAATCCGCCGCAACCGCGAAGAGCGTGGTTATCCCCTGCGTATGACTTTCGAACAGGTATGGCAGACGGTGAGCCGTGTGATTAGAGCCGACTTCTTCGTGCTTGAACATGAGGGCGATGATGTTGCGGCAGCACAGATATTCCATGTGGCTCCAGGCATCGCCCAAGTGATATATTGGGGCGATATCCGCCAGTATTCAGAGTTGCGCCCGATGAACTATCTCGCTTATGCCTTGTTCAAGCATTACTATGGACAGGGGTTGAGAATCCTAGACATCGGTCCGTCAACCGAAGACGGTATCCCTAATTACGGACTCTGTGAGTTTAAGGAAAATACAGGATGCGAGGTGAGCTTGAAGTATAGACTCTTTTGGAATTAGGAATTAGGAATTAGGAATTAGGAGTGTGGAATTAGGAATTAGGAGTGAGGAATTAGGAGTGAGGAATTATAGCCGTATGGATTTTATATAATGGGCTATATATGACAATTATGTAATAAAAATATAGAGTTGTATAATTATGGTGAAATATCTGGAACTGAAAAAGATAACGGCACTGCATTCTGCCGAGATACAGCAGGCTGTGGAGCGTGTCGTCAATAGCGGATGGTATCTGCAGGGCGAGGCAACCCATAGCTTTGAGCAACACTATGCCCAGTATATCGGCACGCACCATTGTGTCGGTTGCGGCAACGGACTTGATGCCTTGACGCTGATCCTCAGAGCCTATATCGAGATGGGCGTGATGCAACCGGGCGATGAAGTTATCGTGCCGGCAAATACATATATAGCCTCGATACTTGCCATAACGGAAAACAGACTGAAGGCGGTGCTCGTTGAACCGCGTCTCGACACTCTGCAGATTGACGACACGCAGATAGAACGGGCGATAACCCCCCGCACCAAGGCGATAATGATAGTCCATCTCTACGGTCGCTGCGCCTATACCGAAAGGATAGGGGAGATATGCCGTCGCCATAACCTGAAGCTGATAGAAGACAATGCCCAGGCGCACGGATGCGTATACAAAGGAGACGGAGAAGAAAGCGGCAGGCATACCGGCAGTCTTGGCGATGCCGCCGGCCACAGCTTCTATCCCGGCAAGAATCTCGGAGCCTTGGGCGATGCCGGAGCCGTAACGACCGATGATGAAGAACTCGCCCGGACTGTGCGTTCGCTCGGCAACTACGGTTCGTCAAAGAAATACGTATTCGACTACATCGGCAGAAACTCCCGTATCGACGAGCTTCAGGCTGCCGTGCTCGACGTAAAGCTGAAGTATCTTGACGAGGAGAACGAGAAGAGATGCAGGCTTGCTGCATTATATATAAATAATGTGAGCAATCCGCAGTTGCAACTGCCGTCGCCAGACTTCCACAGGAACAGTGTCTTCCATATCTTCCCCGTGCTGTGCCGCCGCAGAGAAGAATTACAGCAGTATCTTCTTGATAGAGGTATTCAGACAATGATTCATTATCCCATTCCGCCCCACAAGCAACAGTGTTACAGCGGCAACGACAACTTGTTGCTGCCCGACGGCGGACTGCCTGTAACGGAGCGGATACATAATGAAGAATTGAGCTTGCCCTGCAATCAGACTATGACAGCGGCAGAGACACAATCCGTGATAGAAGCTCTTAACGATTTCAAGTGAACCTAATTACTTCTTCGAGAACTCCCAGTCCACAGAGAACTCCCAGTTCCCCCATAACTCCCAGTTCTCCCAATAAAAACAAAACCATCATGACACCAAAAGAACAACGAAACAAGCTGCTTGCCGAGCACCTCGTGAAGCAGTTGAAACAGCGCCACTACGAGGCACTCTATTGTCCCACGGCAGCAGTAGCCGTAAAGACTATTGTCGGGATGATTCCCGACGGCAGCAGCGTAACATGGGGCGGCTCGATGACCATACGCGATATGGGGCTGACAAAGGCACTGCACGATAAGAATACCCTTGACATCTGGGACCGCGACCTTGCCCTCGACCGCGCTGCGGCACAGGAGATTTACCACCGGGCATTCTCTGCCGACTACTATCTGTCGAGCGTCAATGCCATTAGCGAAGACGGACTAATAGTGAATATCGACGGCAACGGCAACCGCGTGGCAGCGATAACCTTCGGACCGAAAAAGGTGATACTCGTAGTAGGACTGAACAAGGTGGCTCAAGACCTCGATGCCGCCGTGAAGAGAGCGCGCAGCGTGGCTGCTCCGATAAATGCAGCCCGCTTTGCCGACTTGAATTCTCCGTGCAAGACGGATGGCGTTTGCCACAACTGCAAGTCCGTCGACTGCCTTTGCAACTACATACAGATAATGCGAAACTCCCGACCAGCCGGCAGACATACCGTGGTGCTGGTGGGAGAAGATTTGGGGTATTAGAAGCCCCACCCCCAACCCCTCCCCGAGGGGGGAGGGGAGTGATTACTCTTTTTTGATAGCGAGGGGAATAGAATTAAATAATAGAGATAGTAAAACATATATATAAACAATAAAAAATACTCTTTAGCATCCCGCCTATATCCAGGAATGACATAACAAGTCATATCACTCCCCTCTCCTTATGGGGAGGGGGAAAGCAGCCAAAGGCTGCGCGGGGGTGGGGCTGTAGGGAAAAGTTTCTTATGAAGACATCAAAGGAAATACTCGACATCGTAAGCCGATATATCGACACCTTGCCGTACGACCGCAAACCGCAGTCGCTCTATGAACCGATAAAATATGTACTCTCGGCAGGCGGAAAACGAATCCGCCCAAGTTTCGTACTTATGGCATACAACCTCTTCAAGGACGACGTGGAGACAGCACTGCCGGCAGCTGCCGCCCTGGAGACTTATCACAACTACACACTTCTGCATGACGACCTGATGGACAATGCCGACATGCGTCGCGGCAGAGCTACCGTACACAAGAAATGGGATGCCAACACGGCAATCCTTTCCGGCGACACGATGCTCTCGCTTGCCTATCTGCATCTTGCCAAGGTAGAGCCGGAGTATCTGAAACCAGCCCTCGACCTCTTTACCGAGACGGCACTCGAAGTGAGCGAGGGACAGCAGCTGGACATGGAGTTTGAGTCGCGCCAGGATGTAACGGAGGCAGAATATATCGAGATGATACGTCTGAAGACGAGCGTTCTTCTCGCCTGCGCCCTCAAGATGGGAGCCTTGATAGCCGGAGCTTCGGCAGAGGATGCCGACCTTATATATAAATTCGGCGAGAGGGTAGGACTTGCCTTCCAACTGCAGGACGACCTGCTCGATGTTTACGGCGACCCTTCCGTCTTCGGCAAGGCAATCGGCGGCGACATCACTTCCAACAAGAAAACCTATATGCTCATCAATGCCTGGCTGCGTGCCGACGAAGAGACTCGCAGCGAACTGCAACACTGGATAGACATTCGCGACTTCAACCGCGATGAAAAGGTGAGAGCCGTAACTGCCATCTACGATAGACTCGGAATACGCACCCTTGCCGAAGAGAAGATAAAGGAGTATTTCGACGAAAGCCGTCAGTATCTCGACCGCATCAGCATCAGTGATGACCGCAAGCAGGTGCTGCGAGAATATACCGAGCGGATGATGAACAGAAAGAAATAATTAGAATTTAGAGTTTAGAATTTAGAGTTTAAAGTTTGTCGGCTTCGCCGATTAAAAAATTATGAATTAAGTAAGTAACAAGTCAAAATTATTTTATACAAACGACAATGGAGATAATATAAAA
>DCBP01000112.1 GCA_002314055.1 Prevotella sp. UBA1104 | reverse complement strand
ATTTCTTCTTGAGAAGAGCGAATGTATCGTCCGTGCTGAGGTGAAGACGGTCGGCAAGCATTTCCACGTCGGGCAGCATTTGGGTATGCAGTTCCTCGCTGCTAATGCCACAGATGGCAGAATACTGGTCGTACATGGAGATATTAAACAGATTGTTCAGCTCACTGAAAATGCTGAGCTGGGCAAACTTGGTGATACCCGTGAGGAAGACAAACTCGAGATAAGGGTCGAGCATTTTTATAGGACTGTAGAAGTTCTGCATGACACGGCGCAAGGCAGCAAGGTTCTGATCCTCGTGCACCACATCAAGCAACGGAGCGTCATACTCGTCGATGATGAGCGCCACCTTCTGACCAGTCTGCTCGTAGGCAGCCTTCACGATATTGGCAAACCGTATGTTAGGTTCCTTATCCTTATTCTCTTCCGTGCCGAATTGCTTTTCGTAAGGCAGAAGCAAATAGTCGAGATAGCCCTCCAACTGTTTTATGTCCATATGCTTTGCACCGCTCATATCGAAGTGCAACACTGGATGCTTAACCCACTCCTTCTCATATTCGCCCATGGCAAGTCCATTGAACAAATCCTTGCGCCCCTCGTAATAAGCGTGTATCATCGAGGCAAAAAGCGACTTGCCGAACCGACGCGGACGGCTCAGGAAGATATACTTATAGCCTTTGTCTATAAAGTCCACAAGATACTGCGTCTTGTCGATATAAAGGTAATTACGTTCCCTTATCTCACTAAACGTCTGTATACCTACCGGATATCTTCTTGCCTGCTTCATATTCTCTTTCGTTTTTACTTATTTACCAGTTCTAAAGAATGCCACAATCAACATCTTTGTGCAAATTTAGCGATTATTTGTATAAGCAACAAGTTTTTAGTTGAATAAACATATTGAATGACGTTGCCTCCGCCCATTCTGTTGCTCTCGGCAAAGAGGAAAGCGTTCATATTCTCGTCTTCTGAGAGATAATCAACGCCGCGATATATTTCCTTTGCCACGATGCGTCCCACTATGCCTGAGTTCTGCCAATCCACTTCACAATCCTTATACCTAAGTTTGAGCAATGCTGAGAAAAGTGATTTTTTGTTGTCTTTTGTAAACGCAGTGAAGTCTTCAACATCATAATCTGCGCCGATACTTGCGCAAGATTTCCTCGCTCATCCAGTCGAAGTCAATCTCGTGTTTCTCACAGAGCGTCCTTATCAGTTTGAGATCCTCTCTGCGTATGCCATAATGCAAGAATTTTCCATCCAGTCCTTTTGCCATAGTTGCTGTTATTGAATTAAACCTGTTTGTATTCATTCGGATAGAAACTGTCCCACTCCACTATATCTGTAGTATTGTCAATCTTCAGCGGACAATACTTCCAATTGTCATTACGCTCTATGATGATGCCCCCCTTCAGGTGTCGTTCCTTGTTCGCCTCGCTCTCCATATAGTCTATGAGGGCATTGTGTTTCTCCACAGCATCCACGTCGCTCCCTGCACTCTTGGTGTCGAAGAGGAAGATTTGCCCGTTTTTCATGCGAATCACGAAGTCTACATAGAAGAGCGACTTCTGTCCCTCCTTATTCTCATAGCTGATGGCATAGTGCTGCCTACCGGCATCACCATTCTTATACCACCAGTCTATACACTCCTTGTTGTCCTCAAGGAAAGCCTCGAAATGCTTTTCGGGTTGCGAAGCGTTTTTCAGTTCCACAAAAGGCATAAGGGCATGGTCGCGAACATCAGATATTACGCGATGACTCTCCTCTTTGTATAGTCGTTCCACGGGCACTTCCCAGTCGTAACTCTTATAAGACTTCTCGTTTTGCGTTTGCTGCCGCACTTCAAGTATTTTCATATATCGGTTTAAGGCTTTATCGATCAAGTCGGCAAACACGGGGCGGTTGCTGTGATAGAGTATCACCTTCACGGCATCAGTCTCGAAGAGTTCAAAGAGATCTTCCATCAGCTCTTTCAAGGCGAAAGCCAAAGTCGTAACACTCACCTTTTCAAACTTCGAGCCTATACACTTAGCACAGAAAGCATTGTATGAATCGTTCAGCTCTTGCATAGTGCGCACATACCTTGCCTTCTTGTCCACATGCGTCTCTCCAATCTCGCCCGTGATGTTCACATCTTCTATCAGGTCCACCCCGATGCTTTTCACCCGGAATGTTATTTTGTCCTCACAAGCCTTACGGTTCTTGGCATAGATGCTTTCGCCACTGTCGTCGCCATCATCTTCATCCGTATTTCCCTCCAAATCATCTATCGTGAAGAGCGATAGCTGCTGTTTTTTAACAAGCAGAATATCCTCAAAAACCTTGGCAAGCACCTTTTTGAAGTCAGGACCAAGACGTTTACGGGTTATAGCCGGATGCTCGCAATATTCAGAGCGAAGCACCACATTGGAGAGGTTCTCACGGCGCACGGCATGTATATTCGACATATAGTCCATGTCGTCTTGCACTATCTGTATGATATCCTTGCTAAGGTTGGTGTAGACATATCCCCAGTTCAGTCGGTCGTCCTCATAGAAGTGTTGCTCCGGCATACGGAGAATGCGTCCCACGGTCTGCGCCGTGAACGTGAAGCTCTCTATCTTTCGGAAAATGAGAAGCACGGCAGCACGCGGACAGTCCCAGCCCAGGGCGATGGCCTGCTTGAAGAGCAACACTTCGGTGAGGTTGTCGGGCTTCTCTATGCCATTGAGGTTCTCCTTCTCATTGCTGAGCCACACCGCCAGTTTACCGTTGGCGATATTGATATTCTTGATGGTGTCGAGATAGAGCATCACCTCTTCCTTGATGCTGTCGTCGTCTTTGTCCATTTTGTCCTTGTCGTTGGGCAACTGTATGAGCAACAGAGGATTGATATCGACGCCAATCTTATGATAAGCCTCAGCCAGCTCCTCGCGCTTCTTCAGAGCGAGATGTACCAGATGCTGGTTTAGCGAGCCGTTAGGGGCATTGAACTGCAAGGCTGGATTCAACACCACCCCCTGCTTTATCATTCCCTCTCTCACCACAGCTTCTCGCGGAACGCTGACCTGCAGTTCGCCTCTTGTCTCTGGTGTTGCAGAGATACGTATCTCCACCTTGGGGTTGATGTTCTTCAACACCTTCTCAGTTTTATTGGCAAGTTTGCTGGCAAACATATGCTCTTCGTCGATGATTACGATGAGGGGTATGCGCTGCTCCTCTTGCGTGCGGCGAGTGAGGTCGTAGAGCGACGCCCCCTGTTCGGTGTCGCGTATCATCACCGCATTATCCTTGTTGATGCTCTCCCAGTTTACGAAGAGTATCTCGCCGGGATGGATATAGCCTTCGGCTGAATGGTCGAGGTCGTCGAAGATTACTGGATGCAGCTCCTGTCCTTCTGTGAAGAACGAGCGCATTTTGAAATAGCTCTGCTCATGTAGCTTGTTTGGAGCTATCCATATATATGCCACTTCCTTGTAGGACACGTCTGTGCGGTCTTTCAACTCGGCATTGAGGCGGAGTAACAGTTCAGAAGCCATCACTGTCTTTCCGGCACCTGTCGGTGCCTTGAACACAAGGGTATGCCGATTGCCAGAATATGTAAGCAAATCTATTGTCTTGTCAGTAAGTTCTCTAACCGCCTTCTGTTGGTATTCTATCTGTTTCATTCTTCGCCTCCTTCCTTTGTGTCTTCAAAATTTAATTCAGTCTGTCGGTTCTCTACCTTAGCCGTCTCACGTTCCATCTCGTCGAGCGCCTCCTTCAGGTATTGCGGTTTGCGCTTTGGGAGCACCCTTCGATAGGCGTTAAGAATAGCATCGGGGATGGCACAAAGCTTCACACTGTCGGCAACGTCCTCAAACTCGTCGTCGTAGGCATAGCCATTGGGCGAGAATACATACACCATCAGTTTGTCGTCGCGCTGCGGCAAGGTGCCGATGAGCTGCACCAATGCGTCGATTGCCTCCTCCTGATAAATCACGAGCATACGCCTTGTGCCGTCTGCGCTCTCGAAATATCGGGCTATGCGCTTGTTGATGTTCCTGCCGGCAAACGGCAGTTCGGTATAGGCATTGTTGCGGATGCAGAGCATATCAGTAGAAAGGGCGGTGAGCAAACGCAGGTTCTTGGCGGTCTTGTCGCGAGAAACGAAACGGGTCTTGTAGTAACGGAGGGTGTTTCGGGTTAAGCCGGGGACTTGTTCACCCTTCGGTGTAGTGTAGCCTTGGATAACACGCTTGTTTCTTTCGTAGGTCACGTTCTCGCAGATGCCGTTCTCGTTGTTGGTCACCAAGATGCATTGGCGATGACCACCGTCTTCGGAGTTGAGCTGCATCGTGGCGTGGAGGGTGGTGCCGGAGCCGGCGAAGAAGTCGAGGATGGTGATATCGTTAATTGCAATAGTATTTATCAAATATTTTAAGAGACCTATAGGTTTAGGGTTTGAGAAAGGAACATTACCATCAAACAATGAAGATATTTCCAAATTTCCTTGCTGATTAATTGGCTCTAAAATGAAATTAGAAAAAGCCCTTCCAATTTTTTTCCGTAGATTTCCTTCATTATCCACATTCTCATAAACCTTATACTTAATTGTGTACTTAGAAGCAGAACTTTTCTTCGATTTTACAAATTCCAAAAACTTATTTTCGAGTCCCCATTTAACCTTATCCTTGCCCCACTTCCAAATCCATCCGTCATTTACAAATTCCGAACGTCCATTTGGATATATTATCCCTCCATCTGGTGCATCAATTCCATAATTCATAGAATCTGAATATTGAAGCCCTCCGCGGTCCAGTGTGTCCAAATAATATTTACCTCGTGTTTCGACAAATTCATCTTCAAATTTGAATCGTTTTTGATTACGAGAACCTTCATCGCGATTCCATATTTCACTTTCTATTGTATTTAATCTTGATATAGAATACAATAATATGGACTCTGTTATAACAGCAATATCCTTTGCATCATTGGCACCTGTTTTCTTTCGCCAATCGAATTTTGCAATAAAGTTTCTTTCTCCAAATATCTCATCACACAACATTTTCAGTTGCGCCTGCTCATTATCATCAATCGAGATAAATATCACCCCTTTATCCGAAAGCAACCCCTTTGCAATCTTCAACCGCTTGTTCATAAACGACAACCACTTAGAATGGCGATAGCCATCCTCACGATCTACATACGAATCGTTGTAGACAAAATCCTTGTTACCCGTGTTGTACGGTGGATCGATATAAATCACGTCAATCTTTCCTCTGTGAGTATAGCTGAGGGCGGTGAGAGCTTCGAGATTGTCGCCCTCTATGAGAATATGGTTAGGGGCTGCGGCATCGTCGCTGATGATGGCACGGTCTGCTACTTCCTCGAGCACAGGCAACTCGTCTTGCAGACGCGCCTCAATTTCTTCGGGCTTGTCCTCCCATACAAGACCATACTTCTTTTGCGAGCGGAGCAACTTCAGCAACTCCGACTTCTCCTCATTCGTAAGACCTTCGAGTTCATTTATCTTCTTTGCGAGTTCATATTTGTTCATAAGCATTCGGCGTGGCTTAAAGAACGCTTGTTAGGCCGTTCGATTTTATCGCTCACCCCCAAAGCAGATAAATAAACGTATTAGATGTCCATATATTCTAAACGAAATTGGCGCAGGGGTCTCTGCTCCTTGTATGTCCTTGTGCATTGAGGTATTAGGGGACCTATGATAGCAAGGACAGAAGCAAGAAGACACGCCTACACCAACGTCGTATATATGTATATAGCAAAAGTTGCACCCTTTAGAAAGGGCGCACTTTTGCCGTGCATAGATACACGTATAGTAGACGCTCACTGCCATCCACATCCGACTATCATATTTGGAAGTCCCTAATTTCCAATGCATCAGAAGCAAACGTTAGCAAACGTCATTTCCATAAGAATAGCCACACTCCGGATATCCGTCGGCAACTCATTGCCGCCATCCGAAGAATGACGCTACAAAATTAATCAAAAGAAAAGAAAACGACAAATTTGCGGGCACAAAAAAGACGGAACGCCAACGCTCCGCCCTATTTTCCATTCTCAAATCTTACTTTTTTATCTTATCCTTCTATACTCCACTCCGTAATAGTGCGCTCCTCGCTGCTGTAGTTCACGCCTACTTTAACGAGTCGTTTGCCGTCGGCGGTGTATGGAATGAGATAGCCCTTTTCGTCTATCTGCCGGAGGGCGGCATCGGCGGAGCCGTCAAACTTCAGTTCCATGACATAGACTACGGACGGAAGAGTTATCACAACATCGGCTCTGCCGTGGGAACTCTCCTCCTCAACATTTATGAATCCTCCGATAAGAGAGAAAACGAGATAGAAGATAGTCTGCACGTCGCGCTCCGTCTTGTTAGACAGGCGGTAGGACACGCCGGCAAGATAAGCCCGCATAAGGGTGAGAGCCAGCTCCATATCGTCGGCAACGACAGCCTTTACGAACTTGATGACAAAGCTGCTGTTGGTGCCTTCTGCCGGAATAAGGTAGTTGGCAGCAAGCGAACGAACCATGCCTGTGCGAACCTCCTCGTTGGGATAGCCCAAGGTGTAGAGATTTATCATCGGGTCGTAGTGCTTGATGGTAAGGTAGCCGCTCTGATAGAGCAG
>DCBP01000052.1 GCA_002314055.1 Prevotella sp. UBA1104 | reverse complement strand
ACAAAAAAATAGAACTTACCAACGATGGATTTGCCTACTGCCACATCAGGAAGAAAGCGGGACGAATGGAATGGCTTGACTTGCGGAACGGACTTTGGTTCGTGAAGAAGCCACAAAGCGTGAGTTTGTTGGGTATAGACTTCTGCACGGAGGATGGCAAGAAACTGTATCCTCGTATCCGTTCGAAGTTTATTGATGAGAAAGCCTATCTGACGGTGAAGACATTGGAGCTGCAAGTGGGGACAGGACTAAACTGGAAACGCAGGTTCATTCCTTGGGATGAGCCGAATAAGGTGTATTACTATAAGGAAGGCATTAATAACCTAAGGCTATACTATGACGATGAAGACAACTATGTGGCGCAGGAAGATATCGGCAGTCCACTGATACCTATTCCGTCGCAAGATTTCATGGAGAACTTCTGTCATCAATGTGATGAAAAATATGAGAAAGAACAGGCGGAACGGAAGGAAATAGAAAGGACAGCCGGGCATTATGACTACTTCTCCAGCAAAAAAAACTTGCTGAAAGAGGGACAGATGGAAAGAGACCGTATAGTAAATATCAAGCGTCTTTACAATCAAAAAGAAGTCTGGATAGATTTGGTAACGAATAAAATATTCCTTTCAAAACCAATCACATTCAAGCGTGGATTCATGAGTTTAGTGAAAGAAGGTGAATGGTGTTATATCAGAAATATTCCAGAGCTTGCGGATACCCCATTCAGACCATGGGAAATAAGGGCTGATGATAACATCTGCGTAATCAACAACAAATTTTTGGTAATTAAGACAGAATTGCTTCAGTGGTTCAAGATCATTAGAAGAACGGATGATTTCTCCTACTTTGTGGTACAAGAGTACAATTACAAGTATCATTACATTCAAGATGAAACGGAAATACAAATCACTCAATTTGATGGCGAAGGACTGAAAATGACAAAAGAAGGAATGCCTTATACACCATTTGTTTGGAGGGAATGTACGGCAGACAGACATAAGTTGGATTGAAATATAATTTCTTTATTGTCGTTGCTCTTGCAAGATTACTTTTTCTCCTCAACTCTCTGCCAATCCAAAAGTCCCTTTCCATGTTCGTCCAACTCAATTCCAAGACCTATAACCTTCCTCATACCAGCCTTGAACGGCTCAAGATACTGATGGTTCAAGATTTGCTTCGTGGCGGCATTCTTCCCCCCGTTGTTCTTTAGTTTCAGCTCCATTACATAAATGTAGCGAGAGGTCTGCACGGTCATGTCTATTCTGCCCGTTGAAATCATTTTCTCAACTTCCACTTTCAGACCAATCGCATTTAGAATAGTACTGATGATAAGACGATAACGTTCTTCCATATCCATCGAAGCAAGTTTTTTGTTGCTGTAAGGAACATCAGCTACAAGAGATTTGAGCGACTTCATAGCTTCGTCAATTTGACACATACCTAATTGTGCATACAAATTTGCCTGTAGGGACTGTATATCACTTTCTTTCCGCAACGCCAAAGCAGGAAGCACCATTTCATAAAGAGCCTGTTTCACTTCTTCGTTAGGGAAGCCAAGTATGTAGCCAAATTCATCACTGTCTTTTATTGTGAGATATCCCGATTGATAAAGGAACAATTCTGCCCCTCCACCACTAACATCAGATGTCTCCAATGTGTTGCGCAAGATGCGGCAGTTCTCAAAGTTCTTCAACCGCAGTTCCATGTTGTCAACAAACTTAGGAATGAGTGATGTTGCACCTGATGATGCCCAATAGTTACTTAATTCTTGAGTGTTCAGCGCATTAATGAAACTATATGGATTGTAAATGTCAATCATATTGCGCCGACTGAAATGGTAACCATCGTAATATGCTTTTAACTTGTCGTGAGTTTCATTAAGACTCCATCCATTAACACTTCCCATCTTCTCAATTTCCGGCTTGAAGTTTTCTTGCATTTCCTTCTCAGTAATGCCACAGACAGAAGCATATTCCGGCAGGAAACTGATATTACTCAGGTTGTTGAGAACGGAGAACAGAGATATCTGTGTGAATTTCGTGATACCAGTAATAAAGACGAATCTCTCATATTCGTCGCAGGCTTTCAAAACAGCAAACACGTCACGATATACACCTGTACATTCTTCATGCCTATCCGTATTCCAAGAATGTTGCAGAGGAGAATCGTATTCGTCAATGAGTATAGCCACCTTATTGCCTGTTACCTTGACAGCAGTTGTAACAATTCGTTTGAATCTTACGGCAAGAGACGCTGTTGGCGAGGGAGTGATACCATAGATGTCCTCATATTCCTCGAACGTGTCGTTAAAATACGACTGTATGGATTGTGGGGTGGAACCAGCCAAACTCATATCAAGATGAATCACGGGATGCTGTTTCCATTCCTTTTCCTTTTGCATGATTTTCAGTCCCTCAAAAAGTTCTTTTCTTCCTTCGAAATACATCTGGAGTGTATCGACAAGGATAGACTTACCGAAACGACGTGGGCGACTCAAGTAAATGAATTTCTTGCCGCAATTCGCCAAAGTCCAAACAATGTCGGTCTTGTCTACATAAAGATAGTTCTCTTCTCTTATTACTTTGAACGACTGTATGCCTACAGGCAATTTTCTCTCATTCATGTCTGCCATATCCGCTTTTCTTTTTTTATTACGTCGCTAAGATACGACGAAAAAATGGAAATGCCAAATTTTTGGCTTAACACATTGACAAAAAAATCCCACAGCCTTATCAACTGTGGGATTTTCTTTATTATCGTTGCTCTTTTACTTAGAACGTAGCAAACTTGCAGCCGGTGAGTTTCACGTCTGCTCCGGCATCAATATCCTTGTCCTTCTGTGTATAGAAGAAGGTGGAGTTGTCGATGGTGATGTTTTTCAGACAGTCGTAGCCAGGCAGTCCGTGGGCACTGACGGCAGTCTTTGCCCCGCGGCATACCACGTTGCTGATATGTATGTCGCTCCACTCCGGCACGCACTCGGCATTCTTCGGAACAACAACTTTGCCATTGTCTTCCTTCACACTGTATTTCTTATCGGCATAACTGCACTCAAAGATGATAGCCTCATCCTTTATGTCGGTCATCATGATGTCGCTGATGAAGATATTCTCGCATTTTCCGCCTCTGCCGATACCGCTCTTAAAACGCAGTCCGGTGTCGGTCCCCGAGAAGCGGTTATGGCGCACCACAATATTCTTCATGCCATTAGAAAACTCCGAACCGATGACGAATCCTCCATGAGCATGATATACAGTGTTGTCCTGGATGAGGATATTCTCACACGGTCCGTCGGGCGCAGCCTTCTTGCCTGCCCCACCCTTCATGCAGATACCGTCGTCGCCGGCATCGATGGTGTTGTTCACGAGCAACACGTTGCGGCAGCAACTGATGTCGAGAGCATCACCGTTCTGTGCGTTCCACGGACAGCGGATTGTTACGCCATCCACGATAACGTTTGTACAGCGTGTAGGTATGAGATGAAACTTAGGTGAGTTCTGTATCGTTATGCCGCTGACAAGCACCTGGTCGCAGTCGGTCAGTCGGATAAGATGAGTTCTCAAGCTCTCCTGAGCCTCCGGAGTGTCGGCGAGATTAGGCTGATGCTTCAGGTTGAACGGGAACCATAGTTTTCCGCCCTCCTTCTCCGTTCCGCCCATGGCGAGAAACTCCTTCCACTCCACATCGCTCACCTTAGAGCGCTTTACCGGGCGCCACACACTACCATTGCCGTCGATTATTCCCTCGCCGGTAATGCTTATGTTCTTGCGCTTGCTTGCCGAGATTAGCGGCGACGGTTTCTTGTCCTTTACGCCATCCTTCACCTTAAAATGCTGCGTGCGGTCAGGAGTAGCAAGCAGAATGGCGTTCTTCTCGAGATGAAGATCGATATTGTCCTTCAGTGAGATGAGTCCGGTGAGCCACACGCCCTCCGGAACGATGAGATGTCCGCCACCTTTATTGTCGAGAGCCTTAACAGCCTTGGCAAAGGCATCAGTGTTGAGCGTCAGTCCGTCGCCCACTCCGCCAAAATCCTTTATGTTCACACTATAGTCTGAAATCTCGGGAGCCGTAGGCTGCTGCATCTTCACCGGCAGGTTCTGGTAATACTTGCCATAGTCTGTGGCAAACGCCATGGCAACTCCGGCAAAGAGAGCCACGGCAAGAGTCATCATTCTTCTCATAATAGCTATAAGTTATAGTTGCACGAAATTATTTCTTGTCGTAGGCATGCAGTGGATAGTCGATAGTGAAATGCAGTCCGCGACATTCCTTGCGCTCGATAGCCTGACGAGTGATAAGATACCCCACATTAATCATGTTGCGAAGCTCACAGATGTCGCGACTTGCCTTCACACGCTTAAAGAGAGCCTCAGTCTCCTCATACAGCAAGTCGAGTCTATCCCAAGCACGCTTCAAGCGAAGGTCGCTGCGAACGATACCCACGTAGTTGCTCATAATCTGCCCTACCTCTTTCACGCTCTGTGTGATAAGCACCTTCTCCTCATTTGTCATCATACCCTCGTCGTCCCATTCCGGCACACGGGTGTTGAAGTCATACTCGTCAACATGCGCCAAGCTGTGTTTTGCTGCTGCATCGGCATAAACCACAGCTTCGATGAGCGAGTTGCTCGCCAGACGGTTACCGCCATGCAGTCCGGTGCACGAACATTCGCCGATGGCATAAAGTCGTTTGATGCTCGACTCGCCGTTGAGGTCTACCTTTATTCCGCCGCACATATAATGTGCTGCCGGGCGAACAGGAATATACTCCTTTGTTATGTCGATACCGATGCTCAAGCACTTCTTGTATATATTCGGGAAGTGATGTTTCGTCTCCTCTGGGTCCTTATGGGTAACGTCAAGACAGACATGGTCGATGCCATGGATTTTCATTTCCTTGTCGATGGCGCGAGCCACGATATCTCGTGGGGCAAGCGACAGTCGCTTGTCGTATTTCTCCATAAACGACTCCCCGTTAGGCAGTCTCAATATGCCGCCATATCCACGCATTGCCTCTGTTATGAGATATGCCGGATGCGTCTCTCCCGGATGATAGAGCGATGTGGGATGGAACTGTACGAACTCCATGTCCTGCACCGTTCCCTTTGCACGGTAAACCATAGCCTCGCCGTCGCCAGTGGCTATTACAGGGTTTGTAGTGGTCTGGTAAACGGCACCGCATCCACCGGTACACATCAGCGTTACCTTACTCAGATAGGTATCCACCTTCTGCGTGTCGGGATTCAGCACGTATGCTCCGTAACACTCGATATTAGGTGTGCGTCTTGTTACTACCACTCCGAGATGATGCTGCGTGATAATCTCCACAGCAAAATGGTTCTCCTTGATGTCGATATCAGGATTGCTGCGCACTGCCTCCATCAGTCCACGCTGAATCTCAGCTCCGGTGTCGTCGGCATGGTGAAGAATACGGAACTCAGAGTGTCCGCCCTCACGGTGAAGGTCGAACGTGCCGTCTTCCTTTTTATCGAAATTCACTCCCCACTTCACCAGTTCTTCGATCTGCGACGGAGCATTTCTAACTACTTGCTCCACAGCCTTGCGGTCGCTGATATAGTCGCCGGCAATCATTGTGTCCTCAATATGTTTCTCGAAATTATCTATTTTGAGGTTTGTTACCGAAGCAACTCCACCTTGTGCAAAATAGGTATTGGCCTCGTCGAGCGAAGTTTTGCAGATAAGACAAATCTTTCCTTTATGCTCACGGGCAATCTTCAGCGCATAGCTCATTCCTGCTACGCCAGCGCCGATTATTAGAAAATCGTATTTATAAACCATAAAACGCGTTTTTATTTATAACTGCAAAAGTAATAAGATTTTCTGAAAACATGTAAATATACATAGCTTTTTGTTTCTTATCACATTCTTTAATAGTAAATATTCTTTTTCTTTAAACGAAAATAAGTAATTTTGTCAGCGTTTTATAGATTGCCGCCACTATGCATCTTTTTTAAAGGCTATTATTTGATGTGACGGCAATGGTTTTATTGCAGCGTATTCGGATGAAAAGGAAAAAGATATTTTACTGTGGCATAATAGCGGCTGCCGCCATGGCTTTGTCGCCGCTCTACGCCACAAGAGAGAACACATGGACTATTGCGAAAACGGACTATGCCCCGACTGAGATATATGTGGACACCGTAGATGTGGACACGATGGATGTGGTTGCGGATGCCGGCGAAACAAACGAGACGGATGCTGTCGAGACTGCTAACGACTCTCTGCCGTGGCCGCAGAACATGCTGGAGCGTATCGACAACATTTTCAAGGGCACCACTATCTTCAACACATCGGCTGTGGGGATGAAGATATACGACCTTACTGCCGATTCTACTCTTTTTGAATTTAATGAGCGACAGCTTCTCCGTCCGGCAAGCACCCTGAAGATGATTGTTGCCGTTACTGCCCTCGACAGGCTCGGCAGCGACTACAAACTGACAACCCGTGTTGCCTATACAGGACGCATTGACAGCTTGGCACTTGACGGCAATATTTATTGCAAGGGCGGCTTCGACCCTACTCTCGCCAATAGCGACATCAGCAATATTGCCGACAGCATCGCGGCGCTCGGCATCGATACCATTAAAGGCGACATCTGTCTGGACCTCACGATGAAGGACGCTGACCGCATGGGCGAGGGATGGTGTTGGGACGATGATAATCCCGTGCTCTCACCGCTTGTTGTAGGAAGAAAGGATGAATTCGGCGACAGACTGACAAGACGACTGCGCCAAAAGGGTATCGTACTTACTGGCAGATGCCGCGAGGGAAATATGCCTGGCAACGCCAATACTATATATAAAAAGGTGACGCCTATTACTACCGTAATGCACAGACAGCTCAAACGTAGCGACAACCTATATTCTGAAGCTATCTTCTACCAGATTGCCTCCGACGGAATGATTAGGAGCCGTGCTACAGCGAAGAACGGACGACAGGCGGTGAACAGGCTGATTTCTAAATTAGGGTTCAAACCGTCGGCATATTATATCGCCGACGGCAGCGGACTGTCGCTATATAATTATGTGTCGGCGGAACTGGAGGTGGCATTCTTGAAATATGCTTACCACGACAAACGGATTTTCGAGACTCTCTACGACTGTCTGCCGATTGCAGGCGTTGACGGATCGCTCGACGAGCGCATGCACCGCGGTGCGGCTCACGATAACGTGAGGGCTAAGACGGGCACCGTGACGGGCATCAGTTCGCTTGCCGGCTACTGCACAGCGGCCAACGGCCACGTGCTCTGCTTCTCTATCATCAACTCGGGCATCAGATACAAATCGTCTGGAAGAAATTTCCAGGACAAGATTTGTCAGGCGATGTGTAGATGAATTAGGAATTAGGAATTAGGAATTAGGAATGGGAAATTAGGAATTAGGAATTAGGAATTAGGAATTAGGAATTAGGAATGGGAAATTAGGAATGGGAAATTAGGAATGGGAAATGGAGAATTAGGAATGGAAAATGGGGAATTAGGAATGGGGAGTTATTGGTCTTTGACCAATTATGAATTATAAATTATGAATCATAAGGATAATTATACTTTCTTGACGCATGCACCGGTACACAAGGTTATTCTGAGTATGGCGGTGCCTACTATCATATCGATGCTCGTAACGAGTATCTACGGTATGGTTGACACATATTATGTGGGGAAGATTAACACGCAGAGCACAGCTGCCGTGGGGATTTCTTTCTCTATAATGGCTATAATACAGGCTATCGGCTTCTTCTTCGGTCACGGATCGGGAAACTATATCTCGCAATGTCTCGGGTCGAAGGAAACGGAAAAAGCGAGTTGCATGGCGGCAACGGGACTGATTTACAGTTTTTCGTTCGGACTGCTCGTTGCCATCATCGGACTTATCTTTCTGCCAGAACTATGCATATTTCTTGGTTCCACGGAAACTATCCTGCCATATACGGAACGTTATCTCGGCATAATCCTCTGCGGAGCACCTTTCATGACCAGCTCTTTCACACTGAACAACCAGATGCGCTTTCAGGGCAACGCCCGCTATGCCATGTACGGCATACTGAGTGGTGTGCTGCTTAACGTAGTGCTTGCCCCTATCCTTATTTTCTATTTCTGTCTCGGAATCACGGGAGCTGCCGTTGCAACCCTCGTCAGTCAGACAACGAGCTTCTTCATTCTCTTCAATATGACCCACCATCAGGGAAACATCGCCATCCGCTTCGGAAACTACCGCTGCTCACGGGAACTAATAAAGGAGATTATCGCCGGAGGCACACCGTCGCTCTCCCGACAGGGACTGGCGAGCATTGCCACCATAATGCTCAATATTTCTGCCGGTGCTTATGGCGATGCAGCCATTGCCGGAATGTCTATCGTTAACCGCATATCCAATTTCGTATATGCCGGCATCGTAGGTCTGGGACAGGGTTTTCAGCCCCTCTGCGGTTTTTGCTATGGGGCGAAGTTATACGACAGAATTCATGAGGGCTACATGTATTGCGTGAAGATAGGTACCGTATTCTTCATCTCTCTCACCATAATAGGATTTTTATTCACGGCTCCCATCATAAGCGAATTCCGCGACGACCCACATGTCATCGCCGTGGGCTGTGCAGCCTTCCGCTGGCAACTTGCCACTTATCCTCTTATTGCCGTAATAATCCTTACCAACATGCTCTCCCAAACGGCACGCAAACCAATCCGCGCCAACATCGTGGCAGCGGCAAGGAGCGGTCTATTCTTTATCCCTGCGGTAATACTATTGCCTAAAATTCTGGGACTTACCGGTGTGGAAATGAGTCAGGCAGTGTCTGATTTGTGCTCTTTCCTTCTATCTGTGCCCGTGGCATGGAGCGTGTTCAGAGACTTGAAGAAGGAGTTGAAATTTTGATGTGCCTGTTTTCACTAAAACATTTTTAAGAAAACAGGCTATCAAAATTTAGAACACTTTTTTACTTTATATAAAAGGTAAACGGCTTACTGTAATTTCTGTTCACGCAAACCGTGGCCTTGCGCTCCGTGAGGTTATAGACCACCGACCATTGCGTGTGGCTTGTAACATCCGTAGGACTCTCTGCCTGGCTCACATCGTCGAGCAGATTCATTGCCCGAGCCTCTGTCAGGCAGTCATTGTTTTGCGTGAGCACAAAATCCATAATATCATAGCGGGTCTTTCCATGTTGCGACTTTACGGGACCTTTGGCAGAACATTCCATTGTTGGCGAAATATAGAAATTGCTAGGGTGTCCAGTTAG
>DCBP01000068.1:27400-27556 GCA_002314055.1 Prevotella sp. UBA1104 | reverse complement strand
TTCGTGATGACAGATGACAGTTTAAAAATCCTGTCGTAAGCATGCTGGCATGCGCCTCACGTCGCTCTTCTAACTGGCATACTTGCGAGATGTATTTGTATTTGTTAAGAAGCCCAAATGGTATAGTTGCTTTTTTTAACACTATGAACTATTGTG
>DCBP01000068.1:27049-27328 GCA_002314055.1 Prevotella sp. UBA1104 | reverse complement strand
CTTTGCAAAGTGAAAGGTTGTAACGTAGAGGTGCGTTAGGGTGATGTTTCCTAAACTAAGGATAGGGCTTGAAAAAGTCGAAATATTGGGGTTTGTAGAATTGAAGATTGCGAAAATGAGAGATTGACGTGTTGTGGTTCTGAAACGGGGAACTGTAGGGATTAAGGATTGTTTTGGCTGGGAAGCTGAAAATATTCAAGATGTAAAACAATGTGAAATGAAGTGGCGGAAATCAGTATAATAGCCCACTCTGAATCCGTAGTAGGTGCGGTGTCTCAC
>DCBP01000068.1:26697-26991 GCA_002314055.1 Prevotella sp. UBA1104 | reverse complement strand
TGCGGTGTCTCACCGCACAATTGGAGGACTGTTTCGTTGTGCAGTGGAGTGAATGCCTGTTCTTTTCTGCTATAAATATTCAGAATATTCTTGCCGCTGTGCGGTGAGATACCGCACCTACCTATATGGAGTATCATTTTGTTGATGGTTGGAATTATATTTGTTGATGATTATGACTGTCATTTCCAATAGCAAGGTTCAAAACAATTTCTAATCTGGAATAATCCCTAATCCAAGTTTAATTTTTGCTCAAAAATATGTGGCAATAGTTTTTTTTGTTGTATCTTTGCATAA
>DCBP01000068.1:0-26537 GCA_002314055.1 Prevotella sp. UBA1104 | reverse complement strand
TTTGCATAAGATAAGCTGCATATCGGGATAAAAAATGAATGAATTCATTTCGTTCTCCTCTCGATTTGCATTATCTTTGCACTACCTTTATGTTAGAATTTTAATAGCGTATGGAAATAAATTTCGATAAATCGGGAGGACTCGTTCCGGCAATAGTGCAGGACGCCGACACCAAAACAGTGCTCATGCTCGCTTATATGAACCGCGAAGCGTATGAAAAGACAGTAAGTTCCGGTAAGGCAACATTCTTTAGCCGCAGCAGACAAAAGTTGTGGACGAAGGGGGAGACTTCAGGAAATTACATGAATGTGGTTTCTATAAAGGTGGACTGCGACAATGATACACTCTTGCTGAAAGTTCACCCCGACGGACCGGCTTGTCATAAGGGGACGGACACGTGCTGGGGAGAGGAAAACAAGAAGAACCCGCTTCTGTTCCTTACGGAGCTGCAGGACTTTATTAACCGCAGACATGAGGAAATGCCCGAAGGCTCGTATACTACAAGCCTGTTTAAGGACGGACTGAACCGCATGGCGCAGAAGGTTGGCGAGGAGGCTCTCGAAGCCGTTATTGAAGCCGTGAACGGAACGGACGAGCGACTGATTTATGAAACTTCAGACATGTTCTACCACCTCATCGTGTTGCTCGCCTCAAAGGGCTTGCGCATAGAAGACGTGGCAAGGGAACTGGAAAGTCGCCACTGCAAAGGTTGGAAAAAACACTAAGTGTCGGGAAAACACTAAGTGGTCGGAAAAAACACTAAACGAAAAACAGTTATGCTGATAGATTATAAAAACGTCAGTATCTGCCAGGGAGACAGATGCATTCTGAAAGATGTGAATTTTCACGCAGACGAGGGCGAATTTATATATATAATAGGTAAGGTAGGCTCCGGAAAAAGCAGTCTGCTGAAAACCATGTATTGTGAGCTCGACATAGAAGAGGCGGAAAAAGCCGAAGCTTTAGAGTTCAACCTCATGAAGATAAAGCGCAAGCACATTCCGGCGCTGCGCCGCGAGATGGGAATAATCTTCCAGGATTTCCAGCTGCTTCACGACAGGAGCGTGTATAATAACCTCAGGTTCGTGCTCCGCGCCACGGGCTGGAAGGACAAAGGGGAGATAGACGAACGGATAAATGCAGTGCTCGCGGCAGTAGAAATGCCGTCGGTAGGCGAGAAGATGCCCCATCAGCTGTCGGGAGGCGAGCAGCAGAGAGTGGCAATAGCAAGAGCCTTGCTGAACAGGCCGAAGCTGATAATTGCCGATGAACCGACGGGAAACCTGGATGTGGAAACAGCCTCGAACATCATACAGCTGCTCAAGGATATAAGTAAGAAGGGCACCGCCGTAATCATGTCGACGCACAACGTGTCGATGATTGAAAAATATCCCGGAATTGTATACTGCTGTCAGGATGGAGCATTGATAGAAAGAAACAATATAAAAGAACAAGAGATATGAAAGTAATGAAATTCGGAGGCACATCCGTTGGCTCGCCAGAGAGGATGAAAAATGTCTCGTCACTTGTAACAAAGTCAGGAGAACCCGTGTTCGTAGTTCTCTCGGCAATGTCGGGAACGACAAACTCACTTGTAGAAATATCAAACTATCTGTATAAGAAAAATCCAGAGGGCGCAAATGAGATTATCAACCGTTTGGAGCAGAAATACATGCAGCATGTGGAAGAACTCTATTCTACAGACGAATGGAAGAAGAAAACTGCAGACTTCCTGCATGAAGAGTTTGACTTTCTGCGCTCCTTCACCAAAGACCTCTTCACGAGCTTTGAGGAGAAAAGCATCGTGGCACAGGGAGAGGTGATGAGCACAAACATGGTGGTAAATTATCTCCAGGAGCAGGGCGTAAAGGCAACACTGCTGTCGGCACTCGACTTTATGCGTACCGACAAAAACGGAGAGCCGGACACCGTGTACATTAAAGAAAAGCTGACAGCCGTACTGAAAGATGCTCCGGAGAGCCAAGTGTATATTACACAGGGATTTATCTGCCGCAACGCATACGGCGAGGTGGACAATCTGCAGAGAGGCGGAAGCGACTACACGGCTTCGCTTATAGGAGCTGCCATCAATGCCGACGAGATACAGATCTGGACAGACATCGACGGAATGCACAACAACGACCCGCGCGTGGTAGACCATACTGCCCCGGTAAGACAGCTGCATTTTGAGGAAGCTGCCGAACTGGCATATTTCGGTGCGAAAATCCTTCACCCTACATGCGTGCAGCCGGCAAAATATGCCGGAATCCCCGTAAGACTGCTGAACACTATGGAGCCGGACGCTCCCGGCACGATTATCGACAATGTTACGCTGAAGGGCAAAATAAAGGCTGTGGCTGCCAAGGACAATATTACGGCAATAAAGATAAAGAGCAGCCGTATGCTCCTTGCTACAGGCTTCCTGAGGAAAGTGTTCGAGATTTTCGAGAGCTATCAGACGGCTATCGATATGGTGGCAACAAGCGAGGTAGGCGTTTCCATGAGCATCGACAACGATTCTCACCTTACGGAAATCGTGGACGAGCTGAAGAAGTACGGAACGGTTACCGTTGACACCGACATGTGTATAATCTGCGTCGTGGGCGACCTCGACTGGAGCAACGTGGGCTTCGAGACACTTGCCACGGATGCAATGAAAGACATCCCCGTGCGCATGATTTCATACGGAGGAAGTAACTATAACATCTCTTTCCTTATCCGCGAGAGCGACAAGAAGAGGGCTTTGCAGAGCTTGAGCGATACTCTGTTTAATAAATAAAGAACTGTAATAAAAGAAAAGACACAACACATATAAAGAGATGAAGGGAATTTTTCCATTAGAGAAACTGCAAAAGATAGAAACACCATTCTATTATTATGATACGGCGTTGCTGAGGAAGACATTGGAGGAGATAAAAAAACAGACAGCTTCGCATCCGGAGTTTAGAGTTCATTATGCCGTAAAGGCTAATGCCAACCCAAAGCTGCTGAACATTATCTGCCAGGCGGGGCTCGGAGCCGACTGCGTGAGCGGCGGCGAGATTAATGCCGCTGTTGCTGCAGGCTTCGCTCCGGATAAAATCGTTTATGCCGGAGTGGGCAAAAGCGACTGGGAGATTAATCTCGGCATTGACAGGGACATCTTGTGCTTTAATGTAGAGAGCGTGCCCGAGCTGGAAGTCATTAACGAGCTGGCTGCAAAAAAGGGGAAGGTGGCAAGAGTGGCTTTCCGCATAAACCCTAATGTGGGGGCGCATACTCATGCAAATATTACCACCGGACTTGCCGAGAATAAGTTCGGCATTGCCATGGCAGACATGGACCGCGTGATAGAGATGGCTGCGGAGATGAAGAACGTCAAGTTTGTGGGACTTCATTTCCATATCGGTTCGCAGATTCTCGATATGGGAGACTTCGAGGCGCTCTGCAACCGTATAAACGACTTGCAGGATAAGCTGGAGAGAGAGCACGTAGTGGTGGAGAGCATCAACGTGGGTGGCGGACTCGGCATCGACTACCATAATCCTAATCGTGTTCCGGTGCCCGACTTCAAGGCATATTTCGACACGTATGCCAAGTGTCTGAAGCTTCGTGAGGGACAGACTCTGCATTTTGAACTCGGAAGGGCAGTAGTAGCCCAGTGTGGCTCGCTTTTCACAAGGGTGCTTTATGTTAAGGAGGGGACGGCAAAGAAATTCGTTATCGTGGATGCCGGAATGACGGATCTTATCCGTCCTGCCCTGTATAATGCCTATCATAAGATAGAGAACCTGTCGTCAGACGGCAAGAAAGAGGTATATGATGTTGTCGGTCCGATATGTGAGTCGAGCGACGTGTTTGCCAAGGCTATAGACCTCGACGAGTGTCATCGTGGCGACATGATAGCGCTGCGTTCTGCCGGAGCCTATGGCGAGATAATGGCGTCGGGATATAATTGCCGCAAGTTGCCTGTGGGTTACACTACAGAAGACTTGTCGAATATTTAACTTATAGTGCCTTATGCCGCGTGTCTGAAGGGATAATGTGGCATAAGGCTCGTTGTTTAACAAGAATTTTTTTCAACCAAAAGGAATAAGAAATGTTTTTGCTGGATGAAGTTACTGTCGGCATTTCTGCCGTAGTACTTTTTATTGCTGTTATAAGTCCGTTCGTGAATTTGCTCGTTTCAAGACTTCGCGACTCTTCGGCCGACGGGGAGGACGAGGGGGAAACGGCGGTAAAGGCACAGAACCCGGGCATTTCGGTCGTAATGACCGTCGACGATGAGTTGGAAGATCTTAAGGTCAGCCTTCCTGCCTTGCTGAAACAGAAGTATGAGGGCGATTTTCAGATTATTGTTGTAGCTTGTGGCAATAATCCGGTTATAGAGGATACGCTGAAAATGTATTCCGATGACAGACATCTTTATACTACTTTCATTCCGGCTTCTTCCAGGTATATGAGCAGGAAGAAACTGGCGGTAACCTTAGGCGTAAAGGCTGCAAAGTATGAGTGGATAATGATGACGGACGTGGATTGCTGTCCGGTTTCTGAAACGTGGCTTGCCGAAATGTCCGGAAACTGCACGGAAGACAACGGTTTGGTTGTCGGTTTCAGCAGTTTTGAGGACGACTACAAGGCTTCGAGACGTTTCGACCATGTCTATATGCTCTACCGCCAGCTCCGCGCGGCACAGAAGGGAAACGCCTGGGGCTATTGCGGAAATAACCTTATGTTCCGCAAGAGCAGTTTCATCAGCGGAAAGGGATACGACGGCAATCTGAAGTATGTGCGCGGCGAGTATGATTTCCTTGTTAACAAATATTCCGGGGAAATGAATGTTGCCGTAGAGCTTTCGCCTGACTCGCGCATTGTCGAGACTGAGCTTACTGATAGAGGATGGCGCAACAAATGCCTTTATTATATGGCGATCCGCAAGAAACTGAACAGGTCGCGAATGCCGAGATTTATGTTTAACCTGACGATGGCGATGATGGCTCTGGGCTATGTCCTGCCATTGCTGGCTGCAGCATTTTCCGTTCTGACGGAGAACTACATACTGCTGGCTGTTTCTGTCGTCTCGTTGCTCGTTGCCATGATTCTGCGCTCTGTGGTCCTCAGCAAAAGTCTCGGAAAATATATTGAAGACATGTCGGTTGTAAGGATGCTCTTCCTGGAGATGACGCTCCCGTTGAGAAATGCCGCACGGCTGATGAAATATATGTCGACAGACAAATATGACTTCATTTGCCATAAAGTTTAACCTTTTCTTTGGATTTTAATTTTATTTGTTGTAGCTTTGCGAATGATAAGCCGCAGAATATGCAATAATGATGTAATAATATGAATATCTTGCATTTTATATGTGAAAAAGATCCTGACGGACTTGCTTCCCGTTTCTTGAGAGATGAACTCGAGGGAAGCGGAAATCTTATGTCATGTAAAGTGCTTACTGTTTCTGGCTATAAGGGAATTGATGCTGCTGATGTCGACCAGGACAGACTGTCGGCACGGATATGGAATTTCCGCAAGAATGAAAAGAAATTCCAGGATATTGTGAGGTCTGCCGATATTGACGTTGTCCATATTCATTCCTTGTCGAGCTATTGGGGGAGGATGGTCTTTCGTTGGAGTCAGAAACTGTGCCTGCCGGTGGTCGTTTCCACTTATAAATATTTTATGGAGTGGAACTTCAGCAACAGGCATACCCGGAAAATGTTCTCCCTTGTCGGAGGAATGGGCAGAATGCTGGATAAGGCTACGGCAATTCATGTGGTGAACGAACAGGAAAAGAGCAAGATGTCTTCTCTGTCCGTCTTTCATGAGTATAAAATAGGGGAGAGACTGAGTGAAAAAACCGTATGCGTCTCGTATGCAAAGACTTCTGATGCGGAGATGGGGCTGCCGAATGTCGCCACCCGGATGTGCTCCCTTTACAGAAAGGCAGTCGACAGTAATCCTTTTTGGATGATGACGCCGGATGACAGAAGAATAGAGGCTAATATGCTGCAGCTGGGGGCGGCTGTCGCTGATGCAGAGAAATACGGAATCGTCGTTTCGGATGATTTTGCTGCCCTTGTCGACGAGGCTTACAATTTACCGACGGAAAGGTTGAGGCGCATTATCCTGCATTGCTCTGATCAGGGAGTGTTACACCTGTTTGTTCTTGCAATGCGTAGCAGACAGGCTGACTATAATACGTTTGATGTTGCTGAGGTTCAGCGTTTTGTCAAACCGCAGAAAATAGAATTTCTTGAAACTACACGTGCGTGGATTAGGGTGTCGAGAACGAAACAGATGCTTGAAAGTTATCCTCAATACGCGACAGAGAAGAAGATTTGTATAATGCTGCTGAATATCCGGCATCTTTTAAACGAGGAAAAGTTGTCGCTGAAGAATTTATACGACTTCTACAATGTCTTGAGGTTTGAAGACTGCGATGAGTTTATATTGGAAAACATGCTCGACGAGATAGGAATGCAGGGCTTCTCTGCCCGTATGTTCTATATTATGCACGAGAAAATGAATCTTTCAGAAGGCTTCGTGCCGGTTGAAATGAAAAATGACAGAGAAACGAGACGAATATTGAATAAACTCTTTAAATCTAATGTTTTATGATGAAAAAGACAGAAGACGTTAGGGACACGGACTTGAGGTATCTGCAACTCTTGTCGAAATCCTTTCCTACGGTAGCGGATGCCAGTACCGAGATTATTAACCTGCAGGCTATTCTGAACCTGCCAAAGGGTACTGAGCATTTCCTTGCCGACATCCATGGGGCGTATGAATCATTCCAACATGTACTGAAAAATGCTTCCGGAAACATTAAGCGTAAGGTTAATGAACTCTTCGGAAACCAAATCCGCGAGTCGGAACTGAGAGACCTCTGCACGCTTATCTATTATCCGGAGCAGAAGCTGGAAAAGGTTAAGCAGGTGGAGGAGAATATGGAAGACTGGTATCATATTACGATTCATCAGCTGGTGAAGGTATGTCGTGACGTGTCGAGCAAATATACGCGCTCGAAGGTGAGAAAGTCGCTTCCTAAAGATTTTTCTTATATTATTCAGGAACTTCTGCATGAACATTCTGACGATATTGACAAGGCTGGATATGTAAATGCAGTAATCGACAGTATGATTGAAACGGACAGGGCTGACGATTTTATCATTACTATCGCTAAGGTAATACAGCGGCTCGCTATTGACCAGCTGCACATCCTGGGCGACATCTACGACCGCGGACCGGGGGCTCACCGCATTATGGACATGCTCGAACATTACCATAACTGGGACATTCAATGGGGAAACCATGACGTGTTGTGGATGGGGGCATGTGCCGGAAACGATGCTTGCATCTGTAACGTTGTAAGGCTCTCTCTGAGATATGCTAACATGACGACACTCGAAGAGGGATATGGAATAAATCTCGTGCCTCTCGCTACGTTTGCCCTGGAGACGTACTCTGATGATCCTTGTGAAGAGTTCATACCGAAACTGTCCGGCGGAAGCGGATTCGTCGACGAGAAGACTATCCGGCTTGGGGCTATGATGCACAAGGCGATTGCCGTAATTCAGTTTAAGGTTGAGGCTGCGCTGTTCAACAAGTATCCTAAGTGGGGGATGAAGGACAGAATTTTATTCAATAATATTGACTACGAGGCCGGTACTTGTACTATTGACGGTAAGGTTTATGAAATGAAGAGCTGCAATTTCCCTACTGTCAATCCTGACAATCCGTGTGAGCTGACTCCTGAGGAAAGCGACTTGTTGGCTAAGCTTCACCATTCTTTTATTGTCAGCGAGAAGCTGAGGAAACATATCGACATCTTGCTCGGGCATGGATGTATGTATAATATTACGAACAACAACTTACTCTATCATGCTTCTGTTCCACTGAATGATGACGGAACGTTAAAGGAGGTTGAACTGTATTCCGGACACCGGTATAAGGGAAAGGAACTGATGCATCAGACGGGGCTTCTCATACGCAGCGCATTCCAGCACGACACTAGTGCCGACGAGCGCGAATATGCGACAGACTATTTCCTCTATCTTTGGTGTGGACCGGATTCTACGCTTTTCGACAAATCTAAAATGGCTACCTTTGAACGCTATTTCCTTGTTGATAAGGAGACGCATAAGGAGAAAAAGGGAAATTATTATAAGCTGCGCGACAATGAAGAGGTCTGCGACCGTATTCTTGATGCTTTTGGAGTGAAGCAGCCTAACAGACATATTATTAACGGACATGTTCCTGTTCATGCGGCGAGCGGCGAGAATCCGATAAAGGCAAACGGCAGACTGATGGTTATCGACGGCGGCTTCTCACAGGCGTACCATAAGGAGACGGGCATTGCCGGCTACACGCTTGTTTATCATAGTCGTGGCTTCGTGCTCGTGCAGCATGAGCCTTTTACGAACGAGGAGGATGCTGTGGCGCGCGGAACTGACATCGTGAGCACGACTCAGATCGTTGAGATGTCGTCGCACCGGATGCTTGTGGCTGACACTGACAAGGGGGATGAACTGCGGGGGCAGATTGAATATCTCAAGAAACTGCTCTATAGCTATAGGCATGGACTCGTGAAAGAATGCAGATAATGAAATATTTTTTTCCTCTTGGAATATAAAATGCTTTATATATAAAAAGGAGGTGTACTATAATCGGTACACCTCCCTTTTCATTCTTATATGGTTATGGATTTATTTTATCAAATCGATAGAGCGCTTGATGAATGAGCTTAACGAAGCACCCTTCAACATTCCGTTCTGGAGCAATGCAAGGTCGATGAGCTGATGGATAATCTTGTTGTCCTTTGCGTGGCTTGCAATGACTTGCTCTTTCTTTGCTCTTTCTTCCTGAAGCTTCTTCTCTGTGGTCTGAAGGTCGTCTTTCTCCTCTTTCGTTATTTCCTCAGGCTTCTTGTCCTTGCGACTTTGGTTTAGAGCTGCAAGACGAGCCTGTAGTCCCTTAATCTCACTGTCGACTGGCTTCAATTCGTCGCTGCAAGATTTCTCGCTCTCGTCGAGTACTTCGGTAACGAGTGGGTGGTCGCTGTTGAGAACAAGACTGTATGAGTCTGGCATCTGAGCGTAGAAATTCATTCCACTCTGGTAGCGGCTAATGTCCTTCATACGTCTCATATACTCATTCTGGGTGATGAGTACCGGGGCGTTCTCTGCTCCAAGCGACTGCACTTCTACGTTGAACTCTATCTTATCCAATGTAGGAAGTTGGGTGCGGAAAGCAGCTGACAGAATGTCAGTCTTCTCTTTATCAAGTTTGTTGCTCTTTACGTCTTCCTTTACAATGAGGCGTTCTACAATGTCGCTGTCGACACGGGTAAATCTTGTCTTCTCAAATTTCTGCTCAAACATATTTACGCATGGAGTGTCAAGCTGACCGTCGAGCAGCAACACGCTGTAGCCCTTTGCTTTTGCAGCTTCGATATAAGAGTATTGCTCTTCTTTGTTGTTGGCGTAAAGATAGATGAGCGTACCGTCCTTGTCTGTCTGGTTGTCTTTTATCAGCTGCTTGTACTCCTCGAAGGTGAAGTATTTGCCGTCTACATCTTTCAGAAGAGTGAAGTCTTTGGCACGGTCGTAGAAATCCTCTTGCGACAACATTCCGTAGTTGATGAACAGTTTCAGGTCGTCCCATTTCTCTTCATACTCCTTGCGGTTTTCCTTGAAGAGGGAATTGAGTCTGTCGGCAACTTTCTTCGTTATATATGTTGAAATCTTTTTCACGTCGCGGTCGCTCTGCAGATAACTGCGGCTTACGTTCAGTGGAATGTCCGGAGAATCGATGACGCCGTGGAGTAGGGTAAGGAATTCCGGAACGATGCCTTCTACTTGGTCAGTAACAAATACTTGGTTGCAATAGAGCTGTATCTTGTTACGCTGCAAGTCGATGTTGGATTTTATCTTCGGGAAATACAATATTCCTGTGAGGTTGAACGGGTAGTCTACATTCAGGTGAATCCAGAACATCGGGTCGTCCTGCATCGGATAGAGCTTTCTGTAGAAGTTCTTGTAGTCCTCGTCTTTCAGAGTGCTTGGAGCCTTTGTCCACAGCGGTTCCATGTCGTTGATAATATTATCTTCGGCAGTGTCAACCTGTTTTCCGTCCTTCCATTCTGTCTTCTTTCCAAAAGCAACTGGAACGGGAAGGAATTTGCAGTATTTGTCAAGGAGCGACTGTATGCGTCCTTTTTCAAGGAATTCCTTGCAGTCGTCGTCGATGTAGAGAATAATGTCTGATCCTCGACTGTCGCGCTCTGCATCCGTGATTTCAAACTCTGGGCTTCCGTCGCAACTCCATTTCACGGCTTTAGATCCGGCTTTATAGCTCTTGGTTATAATTTCCACTTTCTTGCTTACCATGAAGGAGCTGTAGAAACCAAGTCCGAAATGACCGATGATGGCATTTGCCGAGTCTTTGTATTTGTCGAGGAAGTCGCTAACTCCAGAGAATGCAATCTGGTTAATATATTTGTCTATTTCTTCCTCCGTCATTCCGATGCCTCGGTCGCTTATTGTCAAGGTTCCCTTGTCGGTGTCAAGGGAAACATGTACTGTCAAATCTCCGAGCTCATCCTTGAATTCGCCGTTTTCTGCAAGGGTCTTCATCTTTTGAGTTGCGTCAACAGCGTTGCTTACAATCTCGCGAAGGAAAATCTCATGGTCTGAATATAAGAATTTCTTAATTACCGGGAATATGTTCTCGGTTGTTACTCCAATATTACCTTTCTGTGCCATAATATTTGTTTTTTTAATCATTAACTTTTTATTCTCTCTCTTTATGTGTTTATAGCATAATTGAGAGTCATTGATGCTTTCTGCAAATATCATGCCAATGAGTTACTACCTATTTTCTCAGATTGTCATTATTGTGGGGTGTTTTCTGATTATCATTATTGTTGGATGTTTTTCTGATTGTTATTATTGGGAATATTGTCATCTGTTGAATAATATTCTTTTTTCCCTTTCTATTGCTTTTTGTGTCCAACACTCAGGTTGGAAGGTCCAGTTTTCTACTTGTTGAAGTGTGTCTTGTGGCTTATTCCTCAAATATTCCACAAGGTAAAAACGGATATTGTGTTGACTCTTTGACAGGAGTCTTTCTTTTAGTTCTGTATGTTTTATTCCAGCTCCCTTAGTGAGCAGTTCGTTTCCTCCGTTTCCTCTATAGCTGTGCATGGCAACATGGTAGCTGTTTTCTTCTTTGAAAGGTTTCCCGTCTGACATGGATGTTATTTTTATTCTATTGCCTTTCCTCTCTCTTACGTCTACTGAATAAATTATGCCTGCAGCTGTGTCGAAATTGAATACTAAGTTCTTGAAAAAAGATATTTTCTTGTTGTCGTATTCATAAGAAATTGTTTTCATAAGATGATCGTCGGGAGAGTGCATCGTGTTTATCCATAAGTCATAACTCATCTCGAGATAGTCTTTAATCTCCTTGCCCGACATGCGTATCATGTAGATAGAGTTGTCGTATCTATATAGTCGGTAGATGTCGCAAAATCTTACTTCTCCGTTTCCTACCGTTTCGTCAAAGGCGAGTGGGGCGGTGAAAGATACATCTGCTTTCATTATATCGAGTTGTATGCGATGTATGGTGCTGTTGATGGCTGAAACTCCAAAAGAGCAGTCGCTGGTTCTTAGTTCGAATGGAATATTTGCGATGATATTTTCGCTATAATTTTTTGTCCTCTTTATTTCTTCTTTGAATGTGTCTATGAATTTGTTGTCTATTGTTGTGCTTTCCACTGACAGAATGTTTCCGCTTATATTTTTCTCGCCTGTCTGTTTGTTTATACTGATGTCTGCAACGCTAATTGATTTTCCGTCGCTTGCAGGGTTGAGGCAGACTACTTCACTGCCGTTTGCTCTTCTCAGTTTTTCGCAGTGCATTATATGGTCATGACCGAATAGAATTAGGTCAAGGCCATCCAACTTTTCTGCAATTTCCTTGATACAGTTTTCTTTGGTTCCTTCTGCGTTCAATCCTCCGTCCCAGCCAGAATGAAACAGTCCGATAATTATGTCTGGTTTCTCGTTTTCACGGATATTTTTTAATAGTTCCTGCGTAGCCTTTAAGATGTCTGTAAACATCATGCCGCTCCATAGTTCTTCTCCGAGCCAATAAGGTATAGTTGGTGTAACCATACCGATGACTGCAATCTTTATTCCTTGTCGTTTTAGTATATGATATGGGGTAAAATAGCTTTCACCGTCTTTTATGCTGACAGCGTTTGCTCCCAATACCGGGCAAGATACTTTTTTTGTGAAGTCGTCATATATGAGATTTCCCATTTCTACATCATGATTACCGATAGTCATGCAGTCGTATCTCATATAATTTGCAACCTCTATTGCAGTGTTTTGTTTTTGAGGTTTGAAATATTTGTCGTAGTCGCATGTTGGCTGTCCTTCCATGAAATCTCCAGAGTCGAGAAGTATTAGATTCTCTCCATACCTCCTTCTCATTTCCTTCACGTAGGTAGATATTCTGGATAAAGAACCGGTTGCTTTTTTCCGGTGTATGAAGTCGTATGGAAAAAAGCAACCGTGTATGTCGCTCGTATGTATAATTCTGAAATTTATAGTCTGCATCTTATGATGATGATACAGGTTAGCCTATCTTTATAAGCTGCAAATTTGAAATTTGGCTATTCTTGTCGATATGGCCTTTTACTTTATATTGGTTGAATTTCTTGCCTGCATCGCTTGTGGTTATGGCTTCGTCGACAGTAAACTCAACATCATACTCGTATGTATTGTCGCCATTGTCGGTCTTCTTTATATTGTAGTCGTTGTTGGGTCTCCATGTCAGACTGCTTACATCATCTTTGTAGAGTTTGTGAAGGAACGAAATGACATCCTGTTTTGTGGCATTTGGATTTGTCAGGAAATGCAGTTCGCTGCTTACTGTAGAAGTCAGTCCCATTTCATCATTGTTGTTGATGCTGGTGAAGAACTGCTTGAAAACGCTGCTAACTTGTTTTTTGTCCATGTCATTGACTGTCGTTGCGTCAAGCTTGTCCAGCTTTTCTTGTGCATCAACAGCGTGTTCGCCGTCGCTATGTTCCGTAAGATAGTTTTGGTAAGCCTCTGGCGTATTCATGCGTGAGCAGGTAGCCCAGTCTATAGAGTCAATTTTATGGAGCGCTTCCGTTCTGTGCAATGAGTTCGGATGACTTTCAAGATACTGTTGCAGAGCAGATTTAGAGTTGCTTAATACAGCATTTGTCCATTCTGAGTCGTTCTGTCTGAGCATGTCGAGATGTGCTTGTATTGAGTCAATATGCTCTTGCGGCGCATCCTTAAAACTGTCGAGATAGTCCTGTAATACTGCTGGGTCGCTGCTTTGCATAGCGTTGAGATAAGCTGTTTGCTCGTCTCCGTGCAGACTGTTCATGCTGTTAGCATACCAGAGTCCTCCGGCTAAAATTACAACGACAGCAATAATAATGGCAATTATTTTATTTTTATTGCTTTTTTTCTTTTCTGTTCCTGAAGTTTTTGACGTTTTGTCGGCTTCGGTTGTAGCTTTCTCCGTGTTTGTCGTCGCAACATTGCTACTTGTTGAGTTAGGCGACTGATGACAAACTGGGCATAATGCCTGCCCTTTAAGATAAACATTGCCGCAGTGAGGACATTTGACGATGTTCCCACTTATTCTGACACCGCAAACTGGACAGGTTTCAGCCTTGTCGCTAATCTGGTGTCCACATTCTGGACATTTTATTATTGCCATAATTCTAATCTTGTTTTATGTTTTAATATTTTAATATTTCAATTCTTCAATCTTTCAATCTTTCAACTTTTAATGGTGTCTAAATCTTATTTCACGCATGCTGTGTCGTCCCATAAAACGGCTTTTGTCAACATACGCGTTTATTCCATTTATTCTGCCTTTCGCTGTATATTGCCACATGTCATAGTCTCTGTTGTCTTCGAGTTTCGGCGTTCTTGTAGAGTATTGGGCAATCATCAGTTTGTAACCGTCTATTTTCCCTTTCAAGTGTTTGTTGTAGAAATTAGTACCGGTGTATAAAAGAGGCTTTTGTCTGTATTCCACTTCAACGAGTTTGAGAAATTTGAATAGCGAGTCGCAGAATTCTTCAGTTCCAAGCCCGCTTGTCGTTTCTATATCAATCATTGGCAGTAGGTCTTGGTCTCCAGGACGACATTGCGACATGAAGTTGTTGAGTTGCATTTGTAGGTCTACCTTAGGACGGAAAAAATGGTAAGATCCAACTTTTAGTCCGTATCTGTGGGCTAATTCTATATTCTTTTTGTATGTAGGGTCAATCCTTGTTCCTCCCTCTGTTGCTTTAAGGTACACGTATGCCATCTTGCTGTTGTCGCCAACAGCTTCCCAAAACACTTCTCCTTGATAGTGGCTAAGGTCTATGCCGTGTATGTGGCGGCAAGTATCCTCGCATTGCACGTATGAACCTGGTTGCTGAGCTTTAGTGCATAGGCATAAAAATGTCAGTATGCTAAGAGTGAATAATCTGATTATTGAATATTGTTTCATAATTTGCAAAGTTACAACAAAATATTAAAAAACGACAAGGTTATTTGATTTATGAGTAAATCTTATATTTTTTTATAGGTATATTTTTACTCTTCGATGTCGGCAAGACTTCTGCTTGTTATATAAAGAGCTTTGCATAGAGCTTCTGAGCGTGTGTATCTGTAGAATTTTATGCAATTCCTGATACTGTATTTACTGAAACTGCGTGAACGCTTATTCATCTTATATACTTTTTCCATCGAATCGGTAGCAAGAGAAATGGCTTTGCCTTCGAATTTCCTAATGTAAGGAAATTCGTCTTTTTCGAAGTCGAACAGCTTTATTAGGACGCTGGCTTGTAAAGCTGCCATTTTTTTTAGTTTTAGCTTACTTATCCATGATTCTACTTTTACGAAATCAACATATTGTCCTTTGTTCCTAAGGAATAGTCCGATTTCAATAATTCCACGAAGCCTTATGCCGTATCTCAATATTATATCCGTATTTTGTATTATAAGTGCAAGAAAGTCAAGTGATGTTTTTGATGTATCAATGCTGTGCCTTTCTTTGTCTACAATATCTTTTAGTATATATTTTTTTAATACGTATGTTAGCTTTAGGGAGTCTATATCTGAAATGTCCATACCATGCGACAAATTGTCGCTGTTGTTAAAGTTGGAGTTCTGCATCTTTTCTCTTGTCTTCAACGGTACATTTGCGTAACTCTCTCCGTATGGCGTTATTGTATCCGGATTATCATTGCCGTGTCTTTCCATGCCTTTTGAAACAAAAGGTATAATGTCTTCGTATTCTGCAATTTCTTGCAGAACTCCCCATTTGAATTTAGACATTGGAATTATTTCTCTTTTGTTCCCGAATGCCCCTTCAGAGGCAAGTGATATGAGATTGTTCAAAACTGTGTTCATCAGCTGAATTTTTTAGGATATCTGATTATTATTGCAATGATTGATACTGCAAATAGTAAGAATGGGTAATACAGATGCTTGATTATAAGTATCGGACTTACAGCACTTAACCCGCATGCCATAAGTATTTGTGCGCCATAAGGCAGGATACTTTGCACGCAACAAGAGAATGTATCGAGAATACTGGCGTTTTTCCTGTTGTCAACTCCATATTTGTCGCCAATGTCCTTGGATATTTTTCCTACGGTCATGATGGCTATAGTATTGTTTGCCGTGCATATATTGACTATTCCAACTAGCATGCCTATTGCGAGTTCACAACTCCTTTTGTTCTTTATCTTAGTTGTCATAAGCTTGATGATATATTCCAGGGCTCCATTTTCGCTCAGAATTTTCAGTAACCCACCGGCAAGTACTGCTACTACAATTAAATCCCCCATGCCTGCAATACCGTCGCTCATCGTCTTGCACCAGCTGAAGAAGTCGCAGTCGCCGTAGATTATTCCAATTACTCCTGTTGACATTATTCCAAGTGTCAAGACCACGAGCACGTTTATTTCTGCCAACGAGCATCCGATGACGATAAGATACGGGATTATTTTTACGTAATTTACGCTTGGCACATTTTCTGGAGTGTTTAATTGTCCTCCGATTATAAAATATATAATTAGGGCAATAATTGCAGTTGGTATTGTGGTATAAGAGTTGACTATGAATTTGTCTCTTTGCTTACAATGCTGAGTGTTTGTCGCGACTATTGTCGTGTCTGATATAAACGAGAGATTATCTCCAAAGAAAGCACCGCCAACGATTATTGCTACCATTAGTGAAGGGTCTGTTCCAGTAGAGTGGGCAAGACTTGTAGCGATAGGTACAAGGGCAACAATTGTTCCCACGCTTGTTCCTATAGATAATGATATAAAGCAGGTCGCAATGAATAGACCTGGTATAATCATATTGTCTGGCAGTATGTTCATTGTCATGTTTACCGTAGCGTCTATACATCCGATTTCCTTTGCGGAATTGGCAAATGCTCCGGCTTCAACGAAGATACACAACATAAACATTACATCATATGCTCCTGCCCCCTGGCAGAAAGTCTTTATCCTTTCTTTTAAAGGTTTTCCTTTGTATGTTATTATCGCAAACATGCATGCGAACAAAAATGCTATTGTTATTGGCATCTTGTAGAAGTCGCCTGAAATGATGGACGACAGAAAATATATCGCCACGAAAAACACGAGTGGTGATATTGCCATACATCCTTGCTTGTGATTTATTGTCATCTCTGTTATATCTCTTACCTTATATATATAAAGGTGTGCCAAAATAGGACTTATTTTGACACACCCACGTTGGAAATCTTTTTATTTATAGAGTAACACCATTCTTGAAAATGGCAATCTCTCTATATCCGTTCTTCTCGTTACAAGTCTTTTCGCCGCTTGCTACGGCAATAACTTTATCTATGAATTTGTCTACGAGTTCTGGCATACTTGTTCCTTGAACGAGTTCGCCGGCGTTGAAGTCAATCCAGTTAGACTTGTTGTTGTACAGATTACTGTTTGTCGAAATCTTCATTGTCGGAATGAATGTTCCGAATGGAGTTCCTCTTCCTGTTGTGAACAGCACAATCTGACATCCGGCAGCAGCAAGTGCTGTTGAGGCTACAAGGTCGTTACCTGGAGCTGAAAGTAGGTTCAGACCATTAACCTTAAGTCTGTCTCCATATCCCAAAACTCCACTAACCATTGCGCGTCCACATTTCTGTGTACATCCGAGGGCTTTATCTTCAAGGGTAGAAATGCCGCCGGCTTTATTTCCTGGTGATGGATTTTCTCCTACAGGTTCACCATGACTCAAGAAATATTCCTTGAAATCATTAATAAGTTTTACTGTTTCGTCGAATAATTCTGGTGTCTTGCATCTATTCATCAGTATAGTCTCGGCACCAAACATCTCTGGAACTTCAGTAAGTATTGTCGTTCCACCTTGTGCCACTACGAAGTCAGAGAATTCTCCAACAAGTGGGTTTCCTGTAATGCCGCTGAAACCATCACTACCGCCACATTTCAGTCCGATGCGCAAGTCGCTTAATTCACAGTCTGTACGCTTGTCCTCCTTTGCTATGTTGTAAAGTGAGCGCAGAATTTTCATTCCTTCCTCGATTTCGTCTCCTTTGACATTCTGTGCAACCATGAATTTTATTCTGTCCTTGTCGTAGTCTCCTAGGAGCTCTTCAAACTTATCCGGCTGGTTGTTCTCGCAACCGAGTCCTACAACGAGGACGGCTCCTGCATTAGGGTGAAGGACGATGTCTCTCAATACCTTACGTGTGTTTTCGTGGTCACCGCTCAATTGTGAACAACCGTAGTTGTGGTGCCATGAATGTACTGCGTCAATGCCTTCTAAGTTTGTTTCCTTCTGTAGCATTTCTGCAAGGCGATCCGAAATTCCGTTTACACATCCTACTGTAGGAACAATCCAAATTTCATTTCTTACGCCGACCTCACCGTTCTTTCTTCTGTATCCCTTGAATGTGCGCTTGTCTTTTTTAATATTAAGAACTTCGTTTACGGGATGATATTCATATGTAAGAGTTCCGGAGAGGTTGGTCTTTAAATTATTCTCGTTTACCCACTGGCCCATAACAAGATCTTCCTTTGAATGACCTATAGGGTAGCCGTATTTGATGATGTTCGTCCCCTTAGGAGCATCTTTAATTAAGACCTTGTGTCCTGCAGGTGTGTCTTGAAGTACTTCGATTTCCTTGCCGTCGACATTGATTTTCTCGCCTTTCTTAAAAGGTCGCAGACAAACCACTACGCTGTCGGCAGGGTTAATTTTGATAAAAGATGATAAATTCATACTGTTATTGTTTTTAATTGTAATTTGTTTACATATTAATATTAAAGTTGTGTCCTTCTATAGAAGTCTACATTTTCTTTTGAAAGCAACTCGATAGGCATGTAATTAGCTGGGTCAACTTTCTTGTGTAATACAATAGCCTTAAACAGGCAGTCTATGCAATTGAAACCTTGCATGTATGCATGTTGTGCGATAAGGAAAGATACCGAACCTTGTCTTAGGCATTGAGCGTTCTTTCCTACCATATCATATCCCATAATTTGAATGTTCCTTCTGTTTGTCTTCAGCAGGAATTCCCCTACAATATGTGCTTTCGAGCCAAGTGTAATACAATTGCGGATATCTGGATGTGATGAGAAAAAAGCTTCAAGTTTTTTGTCATAGCCCTCCTTGTGGTCTTCTGCTGGAATGTCGAGCTCTGTGATTTTGATTTTTGGAAAATGCTCACTCATGTAATGTCTGAATCCTTGCTCGCGGTTTTCCTGCTGTCTACTTGCAACTTTACCGTTCTTCATCTGCTTCAAGAGCATTATCTCCTTGTCGTTTCCCGCAATGAGCATTAGTATTTTTGCTGCGAATACACCACTGCAAAAAGAATCTTGTCCGAAAAATGACAATGGGTTCAAGTCTGGAATGTATGAATCGAGGAGAATAAACGGTATGCTTCTTTCGTGCATTACTTCACAGAACTTTTTTGTCGCAGGCATGTCGCTCGGTACTACAACGACACCATTTGGCTGCTTTTCCAGACACTCATGTGCCACTTGTGTGAATGACTTTGAATCAAAGCGCTTGTAGTAAAGAATTTCCACGTCAATATGAAAATCTCTTCTCATTTCGCATGCCTTTGCTGCTCCTTCTTCGATTTCCTCCCAATATGTCTCAGAATCGTGTTGCGGAATAATGCAGTAGAAAGTGTACGATTTGTTGTATGCAAGTGCACTCGCATACATGTTTGGCTGGTAGTTTATTTCCTTAAGTACTTTCTCAACCTTCTCCCTCGCTTCTTTTGATACGTTTGGACGATTGTGGAGCACCCGGTCGACAGTACCGACCGAAACGCCAGACTTCTCGGCAATATCTTTAATCCTGACTTTATCTGCCATATTGTTTTTCTATAATCTTATGATTAAAAAGTTTTCTGAATTAGTTATTTTGCAAATTTAGTAAAAAATATGAAAAGGTCAGCATATTTGCGCTCATTTTTATTTAAATTGCTTTTTTTTCGTGTTTTATTTGTGTGATTAAGGATAAAATACTAATTTTGTTCACGTTTTTCATGAGTCGTAAAACTTATGCGCTTTTTTGTCGCGTTTTGTTGAGGCTTTAATGAATACCGATAAAACAAAAAATTTATCTTAAACAATTAATTTAATAAAACAAAATGGCTAAAGTTGTAACATTGGGCGAGATTATGCTTCGCCTTTCTTCTCCAGGTCAGAAGAGATTTATCCAGAGTGATTCATTTGATGTAGTATATGGTGGCGGTGAGGCTAACGTTGCTGTCAGCGCAGCAAATTATGGACATGAGGCTTACTTCGTAACTAAGGTTCCTACACACGAGATTGGTCAGTGTGCTGTAAACGCTCTTCGTCGTTATGGCGTACATACAGATTTTATCGCTCGTGGTGGTAATCGTCTTGGTATCTACTTCCTCGAGACTGGCGCTTCAATGCGTCCTTCAAAGGTCGTTTATGATCGTGCAGGAAGCTCAATTGCAGAGGCTGATCCTTCTGATTTCGATTTTGATGCAATAATGGAAGGCGCACAGTGGTTCCACTGGAGTGGAATTACTCCAGCTATCAGCGACAAGGCTGCTGAGTTGACAAAGCTTGCTTGTGAGGCTGCAAAGCGTCATGGCGTTACTGTAAGCTGCGACCTGAACTTCCGCAAGAAACTGTGGACTTCAGAGAAAGCACAGAGCATCATGAAACCTTTGATGAAATATGTTGATGTATGTATCGGCAATGAGGAAGATGCACAGCTCTGCCTTGGCTTCAAGCCAGATGCAGACGTTGAGGGCGGTAAGACTGACGCTGAGGGTTACTATGGAATCTTCAAGGGTATGATGAAGGAGTTTGGTTTCAAGTATGTAGTTTCTACATTGCGTGAGTCTTACTCTGCAACACACAACGGCTGGAAGGCTCTTATCTACAACGGCAAGGATTTCTATCAGAGCAAGCACTATGACATTATGCCTATCATCGACCGTGTAGGTGGTGGTGATAGCTTTGCTGGTGGTCTTATCCACGGTCTGCTTACTTGGCCGGAGGATCAGGGCAAGGCTCTTGAGTTCGCAGTTGCAGCATCAGCTTTGAAGCATACTATTCCTGGTGACTTCAACTTGATGAGCAAGGAGGAAGTAGAGAATTTGGCTGGTGGCGATGCTTCTGGTCGTGTTCAGCGCTAAAATTTAAATATTGTCAGATAGGGGCGTTCTTTCCCCTGTCTGACTTTCATAATATTAATAATAATAAAATGGCAAAATTTGATAAAATAGCTGTCCTGAACAAAATTGGTCAGACAGGTATGGTGCCTGTATTCTATAACAAGGATGCAGAGGTTGCAAAACAGGTAGTAAAGGCTTGTTATGAAGGTGGTGTTCGTGCTTTTGAGTTTACTAACAGAGGCGATTTCGCTCATGAGGTATTCGAGGAAGTTGTGAAATTTGCTGCTGTTGAGTGCCCTGAGATGGCTCTTGGCGTAGGGTCAGTTGTTGACCCAGCTACTGCTGCTCTTTATATCCAGCTTGGCGCATGCTTCGTTGTTGGTCCTTTGTTCAACCCGGAGATTGCAAAAATCTGTAATCGTCGTTTGGTTGCCTATACACCAGGATGCGGAAGCGTTTCTGAGGTAGGTGCTGCACAGGAAGTTGGTTGCGATCTTTGCAAGATCTTCCCAGGCGACGTTCTCGGTCCGAAGTTGGTTAAGGGACTTATGGCTCCTATGCCATGGTCAAAACTGATGGTTACTGGCGGTGTTTCTCCAGATGAAGAGAATCTTACTTCATGGATCAAGGCTGGCGTATATTGCGTTGGTATGGGTTCAAAACTCTTCCCTAAGGATGTCGTAGCTGCTAAGAATTGGAAGGCTATTACTGACAAGTGTGTTGAGGCTTTAGGTTACATTGCTAAGGCTCGCGCATAATATAAGATTTAGTAAAGGCTCCATCTGCATCTTGTGCTTATGGAGCCTTTTCCTTTGTTTGGCTTGCACTGACTATCGTTGTAATAACGAAGCTGACAAGCTAAACAGTATATCTTATGACTTTCATTATCGTGATATTGACAGTACTGCTAAGTATGCCTTTGAAGCATTGCGTCTCTCGTCTGATTATCCTTCAGGCAAGGCTGAAGCTCTTAATAATCTTTCTTTTGTCAATATCGCACACATGAATTATTCTGCCGCGTCACGACAATTAGACAGTGTATATATAATAACTGATAACCAGATTGAACTTTTTGTTGCTGATGTTCAATATATGCGTCTATGTCAACGTCAGGCACTTAATAAGAAATTTTATGATTATAAGGAGCGTGCACGCAAGCGGATGTTAAGAATAAAAGAGGAAGAGGACAATCTCTCGCCTCATCTGCGTAGACGCTTCAATTATGCCAAATCGGAGTATTCTTTTGTTACCTCTACATATTATTATTATGTCGGACTGTTAGGACAGTCAAGAAATGCACTGAATGATATCGACCGCAAGGAGCTTATTCAGAGTGATACTGCCCAATATCTTAACTGGCTCTACCAAACGGGGAGTGGTGGCATGATACCGGGTGAGAATAAACGTTCTGTGCTTCAGACTGAATATGACAGACTTTTGGAGTGCTATCTGTTGTCAAAGCATTATAATTTCGTCTATTGGGAAGCAAATGCCTTGCAGGCTCTTGGCGAATTGTTGTTCGACAAGTCGGATCGTAGTTTCCTCGTCGGTAATAATAAAGTGTCTATGGGATATATAAATGCCGACAACATGCCTGATACACTCCTTGCCGGCTATCTCGCACAGAAGTCTGCCGACATGTTTTCTAAATATGGCGACACCTATCAGGTGGCTGGTAGCCTGCGCACTCTTTCCAAGTGTTATTGGGGAATAGGGGATAATGCGTCTGCTCTTCATTGGCTCAACTATACTCTCGCTCTTGATAATGGTAAAATAAAACAGGCTCCTGATCTTGTGGCGAGTATTCGTGAGCAACTTAGTATCGTATATTCCTCATTGAATGATAAGTACGATAGTGATGTTAACCGGAATATATATCTTGACATGCAGGAAAAGACCCGTCAGGATATGGAACTTGACGCACGGGCTACTCAGTTGGATAAGACATCAAATGTTTTGAATATAATGATTCTGTGTATCGTTATATTGGCTTTTGTACTTTTCGTTCTTGTTTTTGTATTGCTAAAGAACGGGAAAAAACATAATGTTGATGTTGGGGATTTACATGAAGCTTTGAATGATTTTGTTGGACGTAATAAAAAGAAAAACAGCGATTTCAATGAAAATATTGAAGATTTGGAAGAACAACTGGAACTTGTCCTTTACGACAGAGACAACAATAAACGGAGAAATATTGAAAATAGAGCAAAAGCTTTCCTTGTTGAAAGTATAAAACCTCTTATTGACAGAATGTCGGTAGAGATCAGTAAACTTGCCCGAATCGATGAGTCGCATAAAGATAAGGTCGCACGCTATGTGTATATTAGGGAACTGACGGAAGTCATAGATAAATATAATGATGTACTTACCAATTGGATTCAACTGCGTCAGGGAGAAGTCGGACTGCATATTGAGAGCTTCTCGCTTTCTGATGTCTTTGATGTCGTGGCTCGTGGCAAAACACTTTTTTCACTTCAGGGCTTATCTTTAAAGGTTCACTCTACAGATGCAGTTGTCAAGGCGGACAAGGTGCTTACTCTTTTTATGATAAACACTTTAGCTGATAATGCCCGTAAGAACACTCCTGTAGGTGGCGTTGTTGAAATTCTTGCCAAGGATTGTTGCGGAAATGTGGAAATATCCGTGAGTGATACTGGAAAAGGCATGACTAAGGAAGAAGTGGCAAGTCTTTTTAGCCGTAAGATAAGTGGAGGTCATGGCTTTGGCTTGCTCAATTGTTGTGGTATTCTAAACCGCTATAAGAAATACAGCAGTCTTTTCAGTCAGAGTGTTTTGTCTGTTGACTCTGAAAAGGGTAAGGGGAGTCGTTTTTACTTTACACTCCCAACTGGCATCATGCGTAGTATAACTGCGTTTCTTATATTGTTTTCTGTGTTTGCCTCTTCTTTTTCTCAGAATAAAAAGGAGGTAAAATACACGGATTTGCAAAAGACGTATGTTAATAAGGCTACAGCCTTTGCTGACTCTGCCTATAATTCTAATATCCGAGGTGAGTATTCTAAGACATTAGAGTATTCTGACTCTGTCGCAAGTTGTCTTAATGCCTATTATCTCACGATGTATCCTACTGGGAAATGCCTTATGCGCCAAGGAGGGGATGCAGAAGATGCTGCTGAGATACAGTGGTACCGTTCCGGACTTGATATGGATTATTCTGTAATTCTTGGTATGAGAAACGAATGTGCAGTGGCTGCTCTCGCACTTCATAAGTGGAAGGTATACGACTATAACAATGATATTTATACGAAATTGTTTAAGGAAGTGTCGGCAGACGGTTCTTTAGGTGAATATTGCAGAATTATGCAGCGTTCGGAGACGAACAAGAATATTGCCATTACGATGCTGACAATCCTCGTCGTCATACTTCTTATAACCTGTTATATTATTTTTTATCGTCGAACTGTGAGGCGTCATTCTTTGTATGACTTGTGTTCTGAGATTAAAGAAGTTCTTCTCGATAATTCTTCGCTCCAATCTAAAATATTGAAAATGCAAGAGATAAAGCAGAGGAAATATTATTCAGATATTTTCGCCTTGGATAAAGATATTTTTAATGCCTTGACATGTGCAAAGGCATCTGAGGATGAAAACATTAGGAAGAGTGGTGCCTTAACCGATTCTATCCGTAAAGTTACCTACGAGCGCGATCGTTTGTATGTATGCAATAATATTCTTGAGAATTGTCTTAGTGCGATAAAACATGAAACAATGTATTATCCTGCACGCATAAACCAGTATGTTACGTCTCATGACATGGAGACTAAGCAGGATGGACTCGATGCGTTGAGTGATATTGTGATGTACTATAGGGAACTGTATTTTGCTCTCTGCGCACAGATTCATAAACAGACTGACGTTCATTCATTTACATGCTCTGTCGTTAATCTTGCCGACCTGTTAAGTGTTGCCCCCGTTTCGGTATATGGCGACAGACTTGCTTTAGACATGTTGTTTGATATTTTGCGTAAGAAGAATATGAACAAGTCTCCGCATTATACAGTAAAGAGTGAAAATCGGGGTATAGTGGTTTTGACTGCATTGATGGAGAATGTTTGTTTTCCTAAAGAGGGGGCAAACAGCTTGTTCTCCGCAGGCATAGACAATATCCCATATATGGTATGTCGACAGATTATACGGGAAATGGAGAATATAACAAACTGTTTTGGTTGCGGAATAAAAGCTGAAGATGATAATGGTAGACTTGTGCTCCTCGTTATGCTGCCTGGAAGAGTAGGGTAGACGAGAAACTTGTCTGATAAAATATAAAAAGATATGAAAGAATTCAAGGTAATAATAGTAGAAGACGTTCCTCTTGAGCTGAAGGGAACAGAGGGAATTTTCCATACGGATATTCCAGAAGCAAAGATTATTGGTACGGCGGACTGCGAGACGGCGTATTGGCGACTGATGAAGGATAATGAACCTGATCTTGTCTTGTTGGATTTAGGACTTGGCGGTTCTACAACAGTTGGCGTTGAACTTTGTCGTGATACTCGTCAGAAATATCCGGATGTTAAAGTCCTTATCTTTACTGGCGAAACTCTTAATGAAAAGCTTTGGGTTGATGTACTTGATGCAGGATGTAATGGCATTATTCTAAAAACCGGTGAGATGCTTACTCGTGCCGACGTCATAAGTGTTATGTCGGGAAAGAGGAATGTCTTTAATCAACCGATTCTTAGTAAGATTCTTGAACGCTTCAAGCATGACATTAAATCACAGATAATGCGCCAAGAGTCAATGGTCAACTATGAGATTGACGAATACGACGAGCGCTTCTTGCGTCATCTTGCCCTCGGATATACTAAAGACCAAATTGCTAATCTGCGAGGCATTCCGTTTGGCGTTAAGAGTCTTGAGAAACGTCAGAATGAACTTGTTCAGAAGCTTTTCCCTAACGGTAACGGAAAGGTTGGTGTTAATGCTACAAGACTCGTGGTGAGGGCATTCGAACTGCATATTCTTGATATAGAGAACTTACAACCGGATGAAGAATAGAGAAATTAATAGTCTCCTGACCTATATCTTGATTTCTATAATAGTGTTGGGAGGAGTCTTTATAATAGGGGCATGGATTGTCAGTGCCATATTTCCAGAATGCCAGATCCGTTCTGTCCTTGGAAACGATGGTATAAGATGGCTACTTGGCCATTTTACAGATAATCTATGCACTCCACTCCTCGTCTGGATTGTTTTGCTCGCTCTTGCTTTCGGTTGTATGGAGCGGAGCGGACTGTTGTCTGATCTTTCAAGGGCTTTTACTGATCGTGGTTATACTAATTTTGGTTTTCGTTCACGGATAGGAATGGTGATAGTTGCTGTAGAACTGTTCGTTGTTATCTTTGTTATGTCTTTGCTTTCTGTCGTCCCTCATGCCGTACTGTTGAGCGTTGACGGAACGCTGTTTCCAAGTAGTTTCAGCGACAGTCTTGTTCCAGTTTTGTCGCTTACTCTTGTGTTGTGTGCCACGACTTATGGTATAACGACAAACCGTTTCCGTAGTGTCAAATCGTGGGGAGAATCCTTGGCATGCGGGTTGAGTCGTTGTTCCATGATTGTTGCCGTATATCTTGCAGCTGCCGAACTATATGCCATAATACGTTTTGTTATAGGATAATTAAAAAGCCTTTTCCCCAAGAGTGCATACAATCCCTCAGTTGTAGCGATACCACAACAAATTCGTGTTAATCCGTGGAATCTGTGGGAAACTAATCCCCACGTATATCCTACAGATATTTTTCTCTCACACAAAAATTTATTTTCTCACACGGATCTCACGGATCTCACGGATTCTACCCCCGTTGTAGCGAAGCTAACAACAA
>DCBP01000071.1:12142-16497 GCA_002314055.1 Prevotella sp. UBA1104 | reverse complement strand
AACTTATGATACTCTTTCTGTAAGAATAGACAATGCAGATTGGTACTTTGATAGAAAGAAGTGGCAAGCGGGAGTATTTAGTGGATATGTTGACGTTGTTCGCTTAGAAAGCAATAACAAATACGGAATTTTCCGAGAGGACAATACTCTTGTAGGATGTCCAAACAGTTTTGACTTTGATGATGAAATAAAAGAGTTTACGGAAGGAAAGCGTATCTTCTGCATTTTTATGCTTACGCCTCACATAGACAACAAGACAAACTGTATAGAAATTAAAGGGAAGGCTGTCTTAATCAAATTCTATGAAAATGAAGAAAACTATGCTCATAAATTATTTGAAGATACTCGAATGAGACTTGCCAAAGCTGCTGTTGCTGACTATAAGAAATTCACAGAAAAGAAAGAAGAGTTAGAAGCATGCGACATTAAGGCGATGTTAAGTTGGTCTTTTGATACTCGCCGATACACATTCGGAGATAATGGTACGACCTATCTTGATGATAAAGGACAGACACAGCGACAAAACAAAGGATGCTTCCAACTTATAGCTATGCTTGTGGCAATCTCTATGCTGGTAGTTGTTCTTTTTAGTTTTCAGTTATGAATTTATTTTGTTTGATAAAATATTAAGGTCATGGGAAAAAGTGAAATAAAAAACGGAGATTTAGATATGAAATTCGTTGAAGAAACTACTTTTTCAAAAGTATTAGTTCATCGCGTAGCAAAAATGCAAAAAAGAATCCAAGAAGAAAGCAAGAAAGCGACTGGGAATTATGAAAACATGATGAGTTTTCTGACTGAAGAAGAAAAAAGGTTGATGAACTTTATTGGTTATATCGCCCAATTTTGAATTGTCTAAAGTCTATAGATGATGCTATTTTGTTTATTTCCAACTACAACAAGCATGATTATTTGCGAAAGAAGTTTGTACCGTTCGATGAGTTTTGCCTGTACCATTATGATGTTGTATGCCATAAGATTACAACCCTAAAAGACCTTTATTTTAGGTTGATCAGCAAACTTTACTGTTTAAATTTAGAAAACTTTAGTTGGAATGAGTTAAAAGAACAAGAGCGATTAATAAATAATGTGCATTTATTTTCCATTTTAGAGGAAAACTACAAAGTATCAAAAATGTTAGAAGAACAACGTCATAAATCTTCTCACGAAGGAAGAATAAGTTTACATTTGCTAAATGAATTTTCAACATTACAGATGCAAGTGTCACTCAGAGAAATTATGCCAGAGCATAAGAAAAAAGAATTATGCAGTAAAACGTCACCTATCTATTATAATAAAATGATAGAAACAAAAGAAAAAGTATTAGATTTCCTTTACATAGTAAAGCATAACTCTTTTTTGATTACAAGAGAATTGTTCGTTTCTTTAACTAAAAGACTTTGTCTCTTTTTAAATGAATTGTTCCCAAATGAAAGAATTGAAATAGAACAACAAAAGTAAATTGTAGTATCGAATATTGTTATTTAAGAATCTATGAGTTTCATTTGTATTTCGCCTTGAATATCAAGCCTATTATGTTTTAGGTAAAAATGATGTATCTGATTAACTATTTCTTAGCTAAAGTATTCTCCAAGAATGACGGAGCGGCAATCCGATGCCTTGCTGCGCTCTGACCTCAGAAAGCTGTGCGCCATGTTCCGTGGTTTCGGTCGTGACTCCCTGCTCTTGGCTGCGCTTGCCTACAATGTGGGGTGTGGCAAGGTGATGAAAAGCCGGATGTATGCCAAGATGCGAAGTGGCAACAGAAACATCTATCGTGACTATGTAGTCTTCAAGAGGTGGAATGTTTTCGGCAAGCCAAATAAACAAAGTGAAGTTTACTTCGACTTTGCCATGGTATGAAAACGAGGGATGAAATCCAACGGAGAGATTGAGCCTTCCATAGAGCAAAAAATGGATAGCACAAGTGTGCATTACGAGAAAAAGAAGGAGCATATTTAGTTAAAACAGTCAAATTTGGAACAGAAAAGCAAGTTTTTATTCGTTTCCTGTTCCAAATTTAGCTACCTTTACAGTATGATAATGGATATATGCTCTCAGTCTACGACTTGACAACTGAGCAGCAGAAAAGGAATGCCACTTTTGAAGTAAATCAGCAGATTATTCTTGCTGGTCTCTACAATGGTGGCTTTTTCAACGTGGCAGCCTTCTACGGTGGAACTTGTCTCCGCATCTTCCACGGCCTGCAGCGATTCTCTGAGGATATGGATTTTTCTCTTCTTTCTCCAAGCGACAAATTTGATTTTACGCAGTACTTTCAGCCTATTGTTGACCAATTCGCGATGGTGGGCTGTATCGCCTAACATTTAAGGGATTGGGGCGAATCGGATGACTGTCAGTCATCGCAATCTACTGTAATCAATGGTCATGTTGTTGAAAATATCCGTATAGAAGAAACATATAAGGGTAACTACCACCTGAACGTCTCAAGCCCAAATGGAGACAATTCATATATATAACAAATCAGTCTGTCGGTTATAAACAGTCTTCACAACCAACAGACTTGCAAAGGAAATCCACTTTTGTCTTCTGACAAAATTTACGATTTTCTTCATTGCCTCTTGTTGTTGTCGTTTTCTCATTTGCCTAAAGTATCTCCGAAGCAATGGCAGCACAGGCTTCGGCATCTGCCAGGGCATGATGGTGGTTGGTAAGGTCATAGCCGCAGCGGGCAGCAATAACGTCGAGATTATGGCGGCCACCGGGCCATACCTGCCGCGATTTTACAAGTGTACAAAGGAACTCGTAGTCGGGATAGTCCATCTGATATACACGGAAAACGGCTTTCAGGCAACTCTCGTCAAAGGCTTTGTTGTGGGCAACCAGCGGCAGTCCTTTAATCTTCGGCTCTATCTGCCTCCACACATCGGGAAAGACAGGGGCATTCTCGGTATCGGCGGCTGTCAATCCATGCACCCGGCTACACCAGAAGTTGTAATACTCCGGCTCTGGCTTTATGAGAGAATAGAACTCATCCACCTTTTTGCCATTCTTGTATATCACCACGCCAACAGAGCATACAGACGAACGCTCACTGTTGGCTGTTTCAAAATCTATTGCTGCGAAGTCTTGCATATTCAATACCTTATTTTTTTCAATATAACGATTTAGCGGCGAATTTATTGTATATGTGTATAAAATCAGCAATATCTTGACAACATACAACCATTAACCAACATTAACTCTGTCTTCTTTGTCTTTTTCAAAGCTAATGGTTACTTTTGTAGCCTAATATTGATTATAAAGCATTTAAGAGAATGACTAAGGCTATAAAGGAAACTGTGTTCACCGACTGTCCGATACGCAATGTGCTGGCAAGGATTTGCGACAAGTGGTCGTTGCTCGTGATGTATACGCTAAACCGAAACGAGAAGGAGCCGATGCGCTTCAACGAACTGCGCAGACTCATCCCCGACATCTCGCAGAAGATGCTGACCAGTACGCTGCGCACTCTTGAAACCGACGGATTCGTAAGCCGACATGTGTATGCCGAGGTTCCGCCAAGAGTGGAATACAGACTTACGGAGCGCAGCATGTCGCTCATACCAATCACTAATGCCTTGATTGGCTGGGCTTCGGAGAATATGGCGGATATTATCAACGACAGGAACAAAAACAAATAGGAGATATATTATGAACGAAACACTGAAGACTCTTGAAACAAGAAGGAGCGTGCGCGGTTTCGACCCGGAACGCATGCCGAGTGATGAACTTATCAATGAGATTGTGAAGGCTGGCGAATATGCCCCGACGGGAATGGGAATGCAGTCGCCAAGGATTATTGTGGTTACTAACAAAGCCGTGCGCGACCGTCTGTCGAAGCTCAATGCCGAGGTGATGGGAACTTCTTCCGACCCGTTCTATGGTGCACCGGTTATATTGATTGTCGTTGCCGACAAAACCCGCCCCACTTACATATACGACGGTTCGCTCGTTATGGGCAATCTGATGAACGCCGCCCATGCCGTTGGACTGGGCAGTTGCTGGATTCACCGTGCCAAAGAGATATTCTCGTCTGCCGAAGGCAAGGCGATGCTCAAACAGTGGGGTATCGAGGGTGACTACGAGGGCATCGGTCATGTTGCCCTGGGATATGCGCTGAAGGAACCTGCCGAGGCAAAGCCACGCAAGAATGACTATGCGGTATGGGTGAGATAAGCAGAAAAGTATGAACAGAGTATTTAAAAGAATATTTATTATACCTTCCCCTCCCCCGCCTCCCCTTGTCAGGGGGGAGCAGTTACTCCATAACATATGTAGTTAGATTTTGTTAGTAAAAAACTGTGGAACATATTATATGTTATTAAAAAACATAAGTAACTAATCAGAATTAA
>DCBP01000071.1:0-12009 GCA_002314055.1 Prevotella sp. UBA1104 | reverse complement strand
ATTTTTGAACATTTACTTATTAGCAGCTACATGTGGCTTATAAGGTAACTGCTCCGCCTCCTCTGCAAACTTAGAGGAGGGGGAGGCGGGGGAGGGGAAGATATAAGTCCGAAAGTTTAATTACTCAGAATAAAAACATCGGATCGCGAACTTCAGCTACGGATATCCCTCACTTGCTGTGGTGTCTGACCTGTATGCTTCTTGAAATAACGGCAGAAGAAGCTGACATCCGTAAAATGATATTCAAAGGCAATCTCCTTGACACTCATATTGGTGCGCTTCAGTTGCATCTTCAGTTGCAAGATAATGTACTGGTCGATAATGCTTTTGGGCGTATGGCCGGTAACCTGGCGAACTATATTGGTGAGATATTTGGATGAAATATGCATCTGGTCGGCATAATAGTTTACGTCTCTCGACTGCTTGTAATTCTTTTCCAACAGCATCATAAAGCTATTGAACAACTCGCGCACCCGATAAGACTTTACGTCGTCGCGGCGATATTGCGGATTGCGCTGCAGATATTCATGGAATCCAATGAAAAATGCCTTCAACTGGCAGAGCACCAACTGAGAGATGCAAGTACATTCCGACTGGTCGAAATATACTTTCAGCAAGGCAAACATAGCGTTGATGATATTTGTCACAACGGGAGTGTCCTGCCGGCAACGGTCTTCACGCAAAAAAGAATATACGGTCTGCTCCAGTTGCAAACTCGCCTCGCGAAGCAAGGAGGGATTGTATTTCAACATCTCAAAGCGGAGTGAAGAAGAAACGCTTTTCAACTCTACCACATCATTAGGGAAAACGGTGATTACCGCCCCCTCATAAAGTTCCCATTCCTTATAGTTCACGTTAAGTAGCGCCTTACCGCAACGACAAATCAATATCGCTCCGTAAGGCAATACCTGCGGACCATCACGCCAATCCTCTAAATCCGTAGTAAGCAACTCTGCTTCGTGACTACTGCTCAGCTCCAATAAATCCATATCTCTTTTTACCTATTATAAATTATGAACTACATCGTCCGTAATTTCTCTTTATTCTCTTTTTGATTGCAAAAGTACGCAACAAATGTTAGATTAAAGAACATTTGTTCCCGAAAAGTCCATCCATGGCGAATTATTTAAAACGAGCTATCAAGAAATTCGGCGTAACTTTGCACCCGAATTTCAACAGGTAAAAAGAAATATTATAAATCAAGGCGAATGATAAGGAAAATATTATTGGCAAGCCTCCTATTTACGGGAGGCTCAACATGGACTATGGCTCAGCAAACGATGACCATAGACCAACTATTCGGAAAAATTGAAACAAACAGCAAGAGTCTGCGTACCATGAAATCGGGTGTTGAAGCTGCCGGAATTGGTGTAGAGGTGGCAAAGAGCAAACGTCTGCCCGACATCGACGCCTCTCTCTCGCTAAGCTACATCGGCAACGCACTTCTCACCGACCGCGACTTCTCCAACGCCAACGGCTTGAGCAGTCCGCACTTAGGCAACAACTTTGCTCTTGAAGCGCAGCAGGTGGTGTATGCCGGCGGAGCCATTAATGCCGGAATAAAACTTGCAGAACTGGGCAAGCAACAGGCTGAAACCGGAGTTAAGCTCACCAGACAACAGGTGCGCTTCATTGCCATCGGACAGTATCTCGACCTTTTCAAGATAGACAACCAGATACAGGTCTACGAGAAGAACATCCAGCTGACGGAACAACTCATCGCTGACATCAAGGAGAAACAGCAGCAAGGTATGGCTTTGAAAAACGACATAACGAGATACGAACTACAGATGGAAAGTCTGAAACTCGGTTTGACCACTCTTCGCAACAACCGCAACATTCTGAACCACCAACTCTGCAACACTCTTGGAATGGACGACAAAGAAACGATAGTTCCTGATGCTTCCATTATAAATAAGGTATACGGCAAAGACAGCGAGGCTTACTGGCAAACTGCAAGTTCGCTCAGCTCTCCACTCATGGAGCAGGCTTCCAACGAAATACGCATTGCCGAACAAAAGGAGAAGATAGCCAAGAGTGAACTGAGACCAAAGGTGGCTTTTGTTGCCGCAGAAAAGTTTGACGGTCCGATACTATTCGAGTTGCCGCCGATAGACAAGAATCTCAACGTATGGTATGTTGGCGTTGGAGTGAAATACAATATCGGTTCGCTGTTCAAGAGCAACAAGCGCATCAAGCAAGCTGCCGTGGAAACCCGACAGGCAAAAGAGGCACACGCCATGCAAGCTGAGCAGCTGAACAACAATATGCAGGCTGCCTACGTGAAATATCAGCAAACATACGTGGAACTGGAGACTCAACAGAAGAGCGTAGAACTGGCAAAACAGAACTATGAGGTGATGAACTCTCGTTATCTTAATCAGATGGCACTTGTAACCGACATGGTGGATGCCTCGAACTTGCGCCTCAACGCTGAACTGAAAGAGGTGGATGCACGTATCAATATCGTGTATGCTTACTATCGTATGAAATATGTGGCAGGAGAGATATAATCAAACATTCAATATAAAAATCATGAACAAGAAACTTATCAAGAGAATATACAATGTAGTAGTTATTCTGTTCTTTGTGGGAGCAGTGGTTTGGACTTTCAGTCATTTCGTGCATGGAAGTGGAGTGGAATATACCGACGATGCACAGGTGTGTCGGCACATCACCCCGATAAACACCCGTGTGCAGGGATTTATCAAGGAAATACGGTTTTCCGATTTCCAACATGTAAAGAAAGGGGACACGCTTGTCGTTATCGAAGACGCTGAATACCGCCTGCAGTTGGCTCAAGCCGAGGCTGGCTTGCGTGGTTCAAAGGCAGGTTCGTCGGTTGTCACCGCCAGCATGGGCACTACGGCAAGCAATGTGCAGACGGCTTCGGCAGGCATCGAGGAGGCTCGCGTAGACATGATGAATGCCAAACATGATTTCGACCGCTTTGCTGCCCTGATGAAGAAAGACGCCGTAACAAAACAGCAGTATGACAATGCCTATGCCCGCTACCTCGGTGCCAAGGCGCGCTACGAGCAAGCCAGCTCTCGCCGACAGAGCGCAGCATCGGTGAAAAACGTGCAGACTCAACAGTTGGGCGGTTCACATGCCGGAGAGAGCATAGCTGAGGCACAGCTCAATCTGGCTCGCTTGAACCTGTCGTATACCGTCATCGTAGCAACCTGCGATGGTGTGATGGGCAAGAAAGACATTCATGTAGGTCAGTTGGTTCAACCGGGACAGATGCTGGCGCGCATCGTCGACGACAACGATGTGTGGGTGATGGCAAACTACCGCGAGACACAGATGGAAGGCATCACCGTGGGCAAGCAGGTAGATTTCACTGCCGATGCTATCCCCGGCGTGGTATTCCATGGCAAGGTGGAGGCCTTGTCGGCAGCAGCCGGCAATGCTTACTCGATGATTCCTGTAGACAATGCCACCGGAAATTTCGTTAAGGTGGAGCAGCGTGTGCCGGTACGTATCGCCCTCACCAATGATAATGAAGCCAGACAAGTGGCTCTGCTGCGTGCCGGACTGAACGTTGAAACTAAAGTCAAGAAGTAATGGCTGGACCTCCAATTATGCAGGGACCGTTTCGGGTCCCGTCGTTCAACAGCTTTATTCCACGTCGTCTTCAGCCGTGGATATATATCTGCTTTGCCTTCGTCTTCCTTATGTCGGGCGGAATCTATGGTGGAGCGATGAGTCAGGTGATGGGCGAGTATAGCTTGATGCGCGAGGATGTGCTGATGATAATCATGTTCAACGTAGTAGGAGTGGCTATGCCTTTCCCGTTCCTTTTCAAGATGAAGTTCCACTTCACCAACCGCCAGCTCCTGCTCAATGCAGCACTGGTGGTGGCGGCATGCAACTTCCTTATTATGTTCACCGACTCCGTGCCCATAATGTGTGTACTCGGCTATATTGCCGGATTCTTCAAATTATGCGGATGCTTCGAGTGTATGTCCACTATTCAGCTGTGGATGACGCCAAAGCGCGATTTCACCATTTTCTTCCCATTACTCTATTGCCTTGTATTGGGAAATATGTTCCTCTCGCCTTGGATTACTGAGCATCTGATATACGTATACCAGGACTGGCGCATCATCAACTGGGCGATGACCGGCGCATTGCTCATTGTGGCTCTTGTGGTATACACCACTACGCATAACTTCCGCTTCATGAAGCCTATGCCGTTTATCAGCGTAGACTATCTCGGATGCTTGTTGTGGTCGGCAGTGATGCTTGAATTCATATTCTTCTTTAACTATGGCGAGTATTACAACTGGCTCGACAGCTACGAGATGCGCATGGACGCAGTGCTGTTTGTCGTAACGCTCTACTTCTGCATACAGCGCAGCCGCCACATCCGCCATCCGTATATAGCCCCGGCGGCGTGGAAATACCCTCGACTCGTGCCGTTGCTCATTCTCTTTGCCTTTGTGGAGTTCATGGGCAGCACACCTAAGGTGCTTCAGACGGCGTTTACGGGCGGAGTGCTCCATTTCGGTACGTTCACGACCAACGTGTTCAACTTCATAGAGTGGATGTCGTCAGTGGCAGGTTGTCTATTCTGCCTGTTTTGGATAAAGGTGCTGCGCCAGAAATACACACGGCTCCTTACGGTTGGCGTGGCTGCAATGACGGCATATCCCGTAATGATGTATTTCCTCATCGACCCAGGCTTGCCAATCGAGGCGCTGTACACACCGATATTCTTGCGCGGCTTCGGCAACGGCATCTTCTTTGTCACGCTGACGATATACCTTGAGGAGCTCATGCCGTTTGAACATTTCTTCATGGGGTTCACCATCGTAGGAATGGTGCGCAATGGTCCTATATCCACCATGTGCTCCGGCCTGTACAGCTATGCACTGCGCTGGCAGATGGCTGACAACATGGTTCGCGGACTGCCCTACAACGCAACCAACCTGCTGATGATCAGCATCCGTCAGCTCTATGGCATCACATGCATCATCGGCATTGCCGTGCTCCTTATATTCCTGTTTTGGGATATACAGCCAATCAGAAGTACGCTGAAGAAGATGCCTACGTGGAATTTCGTGGGACGAAAAGCAAAGAAAAAAGGGATATAATAAAGCATAACACAATTTTTATTTATTATTGCCACTATTGCCACTAATATATATAACTATCTGATTATTAGATATTAAGCAAAAAGCAATAATGATTTTATTGTTACTGAATTGCCACTAAAACGGCTGTAATTGACATGTATTGCCACTAAAAATAAAAAAAATACGTGTTTCACAGTAGAAAAAAATGAAAATAAAGGATTGCATGATGCTGCTTACGTAGAGCATGATGCTACTTACGTAGAGTTCCAAAGCGGAAAACAATGTTTATCTTATAGAAAAACTCTGAGTGTCTTATAAGGACACTCGGAGTTTCAATGAAAGACAAAAATGAAACTACCTTAAATGTAAACACTTGGTATATAACAATAAAGTGGCAGATTATAGCAAATTGCCACTTTATTAAAGTATTGATATTCAGCCAATTAATATGTTTAGTGGCAATAGTGGCAATTTTAAGCATTGCAAAAATTACAATACAGAAAGAGGCATATATCTACAAGGAATTTGCCCGCCACTTGCTGCTTCAAACTATTATGCGTATATTTGCAGAAAACTTGAATGGAAACAAGGAGAAGCAAATTATGATTATTGAAGAGATTATCAGATACAACAGACAATTTGTTGAGAGCAAAGGCTACGAAAAGTTTCTTACCAGCAAATATCCAGACAAGAAGCTTGCCATACTCTCGTGTATGGACACAAGACTGACGGAGCTGCTGCCTGCAGCACTGGGCATCAAGAACGGCGACGCAAAACTGATAAAGAATGCCGGCGGACTGGTTATCAGTCCGTTTGACTCTGCCATGCGAAGCATCCTCGTGGCTATATACGAGTTGCACGTGGAGGAAGTTATGGTTATCGCCCACTCCAACTGCGGTGCCTGCCACATGAACGGCAGGGAGATGAAAAGGGCTATGGTGGAGCGAGGCATCCGACAGGACGTTATCGACACCGTGGCAAAATGCGGCATCGACCTCGACCACTGGCTCGAGGGGTTTCACGACACGGAGGACTCCGTGAGGAACACGGTGGACGTGATTAAGCATCATCCGCTCGTACCGGCAGACATTAATGTTCACGGGTATATTATCGATTCGGAAACGGGACTGCTCGAGGAAGTAAAGTAAAACGACATGAATTGTATCCGAATAGCAACAGCCACAGACTTGCCTGTAATCATGCAGCTCGTGGCTTCAGCCAAAATCATCATGCGAAAAAACGGCAACATGAATCAATGGAACGACGGTTATCCTTCGGAAAAAATCATATTGGAGGATATAAAGGATAAGAATTGCCGGATTATTATGCACGGCGATACTGCCGTTGGCTCATTCGTAATAAAAGCTGGACCTGACCCTACATACAGCAATATCTACAATGGACGATGGCTTGACGACAAACCTTATTATGTGATTCACCGGATAACAAGTCGTGAGGATGCTCACGGGATTTTCAACGTGATGCTTGACTATTGTTTCAATATATCCCACAACATACGTATCGACACTCACAAGGACAATACCATAATGCAGCACCTGCTGGAGAAATATGGTTTTTCTTATTGCGGAATCATACATCTAAATAATGGTGACGAGAGAGTGGCGTATCAAAAGACTATAAATTGACTGACTATACATGAACACTGCTCTGCATACCACGAAGTGATGCCACGAACCGCCTTGCGCTATGCAATAGAGAGGATGGAACCGGCGGAAAGAAAAAGGTGGATGACAAAATAAAATTCAGTAAGATGAAACAACGCATACAATCACTACTCGCGGAGATGAACCGCGGAATATACGAAAAGGAAACGGAGATAAGCTTGTCGCTCCTGGCTGCACTCGCCGGTGAGAGCATCATCCTATTGGGACCGCCGGGAGTGGCTAAGTCGATGGTGGCGCGCCGACTGAAGGAAGCGTTCCGAGGGGCTCGCTCGTTTGAATACCTGATGTCGAGATTTTCTACACCCGACGAGATCTTCGGTCCGGTGAGCATAAGCCAGCTGAAGAGTTCTGACGCCTATGTACGCTCCACCGACGGCTATCTGCCTACTGCCGATGTGGTATTTCTCGACGAGATTTGGAAGGCGGGACCGGCGATTCAGAATACTCTCTTGACTGTTATCAACGAAAAACTCTTTCGCAACGGTAATGTGGAAATGCATCTGCCGCTGAAGCTTCTTGTGGCTGCAAGCAATGAGCTGCCAGCTCAGGGCGAAGGACTGGAGGCTCTGTGGGACCGTTTTATTATTCGACTGGAATGTAAGAACATCAAAAAAGAAAGCAACTTCGACAAAATGTTGCTTGCTACCGACGATGCTGCAGAAGCTGATATTGACGAATCACTGAAGATTACGGAAAAGGAATACAAGGAATGGACGGAAAGGATTGGAGAGGTGGAGATTTCTGCCGACATTCTTGAAACTATCCACAAGATACGCCGCTCAATAAGGGCTGTGGCTATCAACGGCACTAACGAGCGCAGGGATGTATACGTTAGCGACCGTCGATGGAAGAATATAGTAAGGCTCTTGCGCACCTCGGCTTTTATGCACGACAGAAATAAGGTTGCCTTGTCGGATATTTTCCCTATATACAACTGTCTGTGGCAGGAGCCGGAAGAGCGCGACGGCATACGGAGCATTATTGTCGGGGCACTTTTCTCTAAAGTGAAGGAGACGCTCGGAAAGATGCAGCAGGATTTGAAGGAGGATATCAGACTTCACCGGGCGGCCTCGGCTCAGAAGCGCGTGTCGAGCAGACAACTGAAAAGGGATGCTGACAAGAAGCTATACAACAAGTTTTATTATAAGTTGTTGGGGTGCAGTGCTGAGAATACATACATCTTTGCGCAAGACTACCAGCAGTTGCCGCCCTATGGCAAGGGTGCTCAACAGGGGGTGTTGTATAATGACAGAAGGAATCCGTCGGTTGTTGTTGTCCGCAGCTACGACGGCTCTATGGCTGCCCCAATAGGCAGTAGGCCCGTGGCACTTGCAAGGGACGACAGGTATGTTTATATCGACGGAGTGAGGATTGAAGTGGAACCGATTGCCGAAGGCGACAGCATGCAACTGCCTTTTGCCGACGTTACTGACTCCGGCAGGGACTACTCTACTGAAATTGAGAGTATTGCAGACTATATATCTGACATCGAGAATGATATGGCGGAGAATATGTTTATCAGCGAGGACGACCACAAGGAGATTAAGGTTTATCTCGCTTCGCTGCTTAAGGATATTGCTTTCACACGACAAGATATAGAAAAGCTTTATGACTGATTTTCTGCATGCTGACGAATACTGGAAGAACCAGACTTCGAGCAGCGAGACAATGAATCTGCCGCGATATCTCAAGATGCTCGAGATTTTTGTGGAAACGGGAGAAATTGCCGGCAGGGGCGTGGCTTGGGCGGAGGATGAGCCATGGAAGGAATATTCTGATCCTCTGCTGCAGTATCTCGTAAGACTGATGAGCGATGCTAAGACTAAAGCAATAGTGCTGGGCGACCGCTTGTGTGGCAAGATTTTCTTTACCACCGTTGGGCGGTTCATAGCCGACTGCGTGCACTACAAGCAGTTTCTTTCGCAGCGCCAATGGACTGAACGCAACCGCATGAGCGAGGTTCTACAATGGAGCGCACAGAGGAGAACGGAGCAACAGGCATGGCAGTCGCTTCTTGCCGAAATCGGCGAGAAACACGAGGATAATGGTTTCGACCGCGAATTCTTCGAAAGGCGCTTCAGCGAAGGGAAGTCGGAGGACATGGAAAACTGGGAGAAGATGGTGGCTGACTGGAGCAAGGCTGCTGACGAACAGCAGCGAAAGGAATCGGCTAAGCATGTTTCATCGAGCGGAAATAATCTGGAAAGAACCTTGCCCCTGCTTCTCGACAATGCACATAAGTATGTTGAAAAGGAGAAGGTCTCACCTGAGAAGGCGGTGCAGGCTTGGCAGATGATGGACGGCAGATGGACGGAAACGGAGTTTGAGCGCAACCTCACTCTCGTACGCCTTCAAGACCGCTATCCGCAGATTGAGGAGGTGGTGAAAAAGATGGGGCGCGTGGCTGACAGCAACGGCAGCGACAGGCTTACCGCCACTTCGGGAAGAGGACAGAAGATTGAACACTCCTCTGGTAGCGACATAGAGGGCATTACCATAGGCAACGACCTCAACGCCTTGCTCCCCTCTGAGGCGGCTCTTTATATGGACGACGAACTGGAGGATGCTTTCTTGTATAAGTTCGTAAGAAGACGCTTGCAGACTTTCCGCTACAAGTCGAACATGTCGAAGCCCTCGCGTCATCTCAGCTTTCAGTCGGCTGCAAGAAAGGGACCGATGATTGTTTGTGTGGACACGTCGGCAAGTATGTATGGTGTGCCGCAGCGCATCGTGAAGTCGATGCTCTCGCTTCTTGAAGAAATGGCAGAACGGCTCTGTCGCGATTGCTTCTTGATCGACTTTTCTGTCAGCGTGCGCGCCATCGACCTTATGCAACGGCGAAAAAAACATCTGTATGAGTCTATCGGACTGAAAGAGAATGAGTATGAGTTTGAACGTGGTGAATTGCCTTTTATCGGTGGCGGAACGAATGCTGTAAACATGATGAACCTGATGTTTCAAATGCTCGACAACAACGGCAACCGTTACGTCAATGCCGATGTTCTGTGGGTGTCGGATTTCCTTATCCCCTACCCCGACGAGTCGTATATCCACAGGATGGAGTCGTATCGCAAGACGGGCACCCGTTTTTATGGCATGCGCATAGTTCCGGAAGGAACAAAGCCAACGGAATGGGAACCTAAGTTCGACCATATCTATCCTATTACTTACAGGCAACTTAGAAGATACTGAGTATATTATTTTACTTTATCCTTTTCATTTTCAAAATAAAGCATTACCTTTGATGGGAATTATCAAAATCAAAAATAATATGGACAACAAGAACGACATAAAGGATTTGGAACAGCTGTTCCGCAACGACCTCCACAAATATCTCCTGTCTATAGGAAAAGTTGACGAACGACTGCCAGAAGCTCCCGACATTGAGGAACTGTGGCAGAATATCGGCGAAAGCTATCTGCCCGACGGCATGAGGGAGTTTAATGCCTACCCCACCGTGTCGCTCGGATGGATGATGTTCGTGGGCATGGCTGTGGCAAAATATTGGGACACGGATTGGGAACTATACAGCAAAGTGGGCGACCTCTACAAATATCTGCGCGACCAGCGTGATTTCGATCACCTTGATGATTATGTTTGCGAGAACGTTCTCTTGCTCTCATCTTCCGAACATGAGACCATGACACGAATCGTGGGCGAATGTGCCTCACGCACCTACAACATGCTTTACCACCAACATCTTGAACCTGGCACTCCCGAGGCTTTTCAAGGCTACGTTTCTGCCCTTCACCAGATGTATCTCTTTGGCATGTCGATGGAACTGAAACGATTGGGATACCACATGACGAAGTTGAACTGATGATTTAAAACTAAGTGAAATATTCCTCCAAATAGAATTTTGTTCCAAGACGTTTCGCTATATCAAGCGCTGCTCGAAAAAGCGTCTCTCGGCCTCGGCTATCTCTTCCTTTAGTTTCTTCAAACGCTTTAGCGATTACATCAACAATATCCTGCCTTATGGATTGCCTCGGTAACATAATGTTTGATATGGCTCCAAAGGTTGCTCAATCCTATATACTTCGGATATTCCTGAGGTGTCCACACGCTTTCTTCTGCCTTGTCTGCAACCCACTCGTCCATTGCGGTATAGAAGTCCCAGCCGTTTTTCATCATGCGTTCATTCACTTCGGATGCTTCTTCTTCGCTAAGGTGGGTATACATTCTGCGCATCATGTCTCTATAACCGCTTTCGCCAAGGAGATTTCTCATTCCCTTGTGTCCTACAACTTCATGCACCACACTCTTCTGTGCATCATACTTGTCGGTTACGTTCGGTAGATACAGGTGTACTTCTCCGGTCTTCATATCATACCAAGCCTTTACCTTCTCGCCATTCTCGATAGCCTTGCGCACAGTCTCATTCTCAATATCCTCCACATTGTCGTGGATTGTAGTTCTAGTATTCAGCTTCTCGGTAGCTTTCAGTACAGTAGCTCTGTGCTTCTCCATCTGCTCCTGCTGCTCTCTCTCGCGTGGAGTAAGTTCTCCGCTCGTGGCATCTTCGCTTTCGTCCTTGCGGAAACGCGTCTCTCCATCTGCCAAATCTTTACTCTCATCAAGAAGTTTTTTCCCTTTATCGTAGGATTTTTCAACTCCGTTTAGTAACTTTGCAGCAGAAATCGAGTTGTTGGTTGCACTGCTCACAGGGAGACTGTCGGATTCGTTCGCTGCCTCAGAGCCTTCCAACAGCTCTATTTTTGTTACCTCATAACTGTGAGGCTTATTCTCTTCGCCACCTCTAAACTCTTGCATGGTTGTTTTTACACGATAAATTTTATCGTCAAGTTCCACAGCGCCATACAAACGATGAACCAACACATTATTTCCATATCCATTCCCTACGCTTCGGTTTCCGTCTTCGCCCTTGTTATAATCTGGGTGTATCTCGGTTTCGATGCTTTCATGGATAACATCTTTAAGATTTGGGAGAACAGAAAGATGAACGCCAAGGTTGTCGCTCTTTTTTGTAGCACTTGAAGACAAATACTTATCGATAGCGTTCTTACTTATAGTATAAGGTGTTCCGTCTCGCATAGTAGGTAATTCTGAATTATCCGTTGTAACAAGACTTTCTTTTGCCCAACTCTTTGCTTTGTTCAAAGATGTTTCTGCACTATCACCAAAAGGTGATTTCTCTACAGACACAACCTTAACACTTTCCTTATTTAGGTTAGGCATTACGATACCTTTCTCTTCAACAGCTCTATCTCTAACACCGT
>DCBP01000008.1:30659-33989 GCA_002314055.1 Prevotella sp. UBA1104 | reverse complement strand
TCTGTAAATACTGTCTTACTAACGATATTTTTTCTTCGTTAGTGTAAAACTTGCGTTCTTTTTCCATTTTTTAAAGTTTTTGAACTGTCAAGTTATTCAGTATAGGACATTATTTACTTAAAAAAGGAGGAAAGGTTGTGAGATTAGCATAAAATTAGTAAATTCGCAGCCAAAAGAAACATAAAAGATCGATATTATGATAGACTATTTCATCGAGAATCTTTGGCAACTATGGACTTTAATTTCTATAATATGCCTTATTTTAGAATTAATGAATGGCGATTTCTTCATTCTGTGCTTTGCAATTGGTGCTGCAATATCAGCATTATTTTCGGCATTTGGGATTTCGTTTTATGCTGGTCTTGCTATTTTTGCAGTAACTTCAGTCCTTAGCATTTACTTTGTAAGACCCTCAATGTTAAAATTTCTACATAAAAATGAAGTTAACAGAGCGAGTAACGCAGATGCTTTAATTGGGCGCATCGGAAAGGTTAGTGAAGAAATAAAAGAAAACGGCTATGGAAGAGTAGCCTTAGATGGTGATGACTGGAAAGCAGTATCTTCTGACGGCAAAGAGATAACGAAAGGGGAAAACGTCAAAATTGTAGGAAGAGAAAGCATTATAATCACAGTAGAGCCAGTTTAAACAGGTAAATGAAGTAATAGTTTCAACATGTTGAATTTTAAATTAATACGCTTATGAATATTGGATTTTATGTATTAGTGGCGATAGTATTGTGCGCCCTAATTTTAGTAAAGAAGAGTTTGGTAATAATACCACAGTCGGAAACAAAGATAATAGAAAGGTTGGGTAAATACTATGCAACTTTAAAACCAGGAATTAATATAATAATACCTTTTATAGACAGGGCAAAACCTATAGTAACGATGAGCCGCGGCAGGTATATGTATGCCACAGCCATAGACTTGCGTGAACAAGTATATGATTTTGACAAACAGAATGTAATAACCAAGGACAACGTACAGACGCAGATAAATGCATTGCTGTATTTTCAGATTGTAGACCCATTCAAAGCTGTATATGAAATCAGCAATCTGCCTAATGCAATAGAAAAACTGACTCAAACAACTTTAAGAAATATAATTGGAGAGCTCGAACTTGACCAAACGCTAACATCCCGAGACACTATAAACACGAAGCTACGTGCCGTTCTTGACGATGCGACAAACAAGTGGGGAATAAAAGTAAACAGAGTCGAGCTTCAAGACATAACGCCGCCTGAGAGCGTGCTTCAGGCCATGGAAAAGCAAATGCAGGCAGAACGCAACAAGCGAGCAACGATACTTACAAGCGAAGGTCAGAAAGCTGCAGCAATATTGAAGTCGGAAGGAGAAAAGACAGCAATAATAAATAAAGCCGAAGCTGATAAGCAGATGGCAATATTAAACGCTGAGGGAGAAGCCCAAGCAAAGATCAGAAAAGCCGAAGCCGAGGCAATAGCCATAGAAAAGATAACAGAAGCCGTAGGGAAGAGTACTAACCCGGCAAACTATCTTTTGGCGCAAAAATACATACAAATGCTACAGGAAATTGCAACAGGCGACAAGACTAAGACTGTATACTTGCCGTATGAGGCAACAAACCTGATGGGAAGCATTGGAGGAATAAAAGACCTTTTTAAATCAGAATAGAAAAAACAAGAAAAGAAATGAATATTTGCATAATCGTAGGAGCAAGACCAAACTTCATAAAAGTGGCTCCACTAATACGAGCTATAGAAAAATCAAGCAAAGACGGTAAGGAAATAAGCTGCAGTCTTGTATATGCAGGCAAGAAAAACGACCCTACACTTGAAAGTACATTATTCAAGGATTTGGAAATACGCGAACCAGATGTGTATCTTGGCGTTGACTGTCAGAACTTAAACGAACTGACCGGCAAAGTAATGTCAGAATTCGACAAATATCTGTCAACCACCCCTACCGATATAGTTATAGTTGTAGACGACCTCGCTTCAACAATGGCAGCAGCCATAGTAACCAAGAAACACGGAATATCCTTAGCTCATTTAGTAGCCGGCACACGTTCTTTCGACATAAAGATGCCGAAAGAAATAAACCGTCTCGTAATAGATGGATTGTCAGACTATCTTTTTACAGCAGGAATGGGCAGCAACAGCATAGTAAGCAAAGAAGGAGCAGAACTGTCGCATGTATACGAGGTAGGAAACATACTTATGGACACCCTACGCTTTAACCATAACAGGATGATCCGTCCCAAGCTTATAGACAATGTAAATACGAAAGAAAACGCCTATATTGTATTTACCCTCAACAGAAAAGCACTTATAGCAGACAAGCAGAATCTTGACGCCATGCTTAGAGCTGTTAGCGAGGCTGCAGGCGATACCCCTATAATCGCCCCACTTCGGGAAAATGCCAAAGAAGTCGTAGGAAAAATTGCTGCAAATATGCCCAATATCCACATAACGGCTCCGCTTTCATATCTTGAGTTCGGCTATCTTACAGCCCATGCTAAAGGAATAATAACAGATTCCGGCAACGTGGCAGAAGAAGCCACATTCAACAATGTACCTTGCATAACTCTAAACAGCTATACGGAACATATAGAAACAGTAAAACAAGGCTCCAATGTCTTAGTAGGAGAAGATTCAGAAAAGCTAAGACAAGCCGTAAAAGACATGGTATCCGGAAACTGGAAGAAATGCTCACTTCCAGACCGTTGGGACGGTAGGACCGCAGAACGTATAGTACATATATTATATGAAATGAAGAAATAAATAGTACCTATATTAGGATATAAAGAATAAGAGACAATCCATGAATGTTTTTTAGGACATTCACGGATTGTCTCTTATATATAATAATGTAACAAACACTCAACTAAGCCTTTCTTTAATATCAGACATTTTCATTCTTCTCTGTATAGAATAGACATTACTGTTATTCTCCAGAAAATCATATAAAGCGAAAGCCCTTTCAAGCAAGTCGTCGGCAATAGGCTTACTAACAAGAGACGCCTCTTGATAATACAGTTCTGCAAGCATTTCCATCTTAGCAATTCTGCGTTCATTATTATCTTCGCCAGCAAAAGACTTCATAATATCATCAAAAGAAGCGACATGATAAAAAGAATACGGCCCGAGAAACTGTTCATACAATTGCTGAATCTGCTCTCTCCTACTCTCAACCTCTTTCTTCTGCAACACACGTTCCAGAGCAGCCATAAACTCACGAAGTAGCCTCTGAATATAATCCCTTTGAAACATATAGAAAACTTTTTAGCGCAAAGTTAGCATAAATATCATTAATTTCAAAAAAATAACTACCTTTGCATAAGATAAGCTG
>DCBP01000008.1:0-30551 GCA_002314055.1 Prevotella sp. UBA1104 | reverse complement strand
AATTCATTTCGTTCTCCTCTCGATTTGCATTACCTTTGCATAAGATAAGCTGCATCTCGGGATAAGAAATGAATAAATTCATTTCGTTCTCCTCTCGATTTGCATTATCTTTGCATAAGAAAATAACGTCAAGACAATAAAAAAGATATTATGAACAGAACCATTATTACCGTTGTAGGTAAAGACACAAAAGGCATTATCGCCAAAGTCTGCACATACCTCGCAGACAACAATGTTAATATACTTGACATTTCACAAACCATCGTACAGGAATATTTCAACATGATGATGATTGTGGACATGCAGAAAATGGAAAAACCATTTACAGAAGCAGCAGACGAACTGGCAGAACTCGGAAAAAGCATCGGAGTGCAAGTAAAGTGCCAACGTGAGGAAATATTCGACATGATGCACAGAATTTAGAGTAGGAGCAGCAATTATGATAAACATAAACGAAGTCATCGAAACAAACAAGATGATTGAGCAGGAAAATTTCGACGTGCGCACAATAACTATGGGTATAAGCCTTTTAGACTGTGTGAGCGACACCGTTGAAGACCTCTGCAAGAACATCTATGAAAAGATAACGCGAACCGCCAAAGACTTGGTAAAGACCGGAGAAGACATATCAAAGGAATTCGGCGTACCAATAGTAAACAAGCGTATTGCAATAACACCTATATCCATAGTAGGAGGAAAAGCCTGCAAGACCCCAGACGACTATGTTAAAATAGCAAAGACCCTTGACAAGGCAGCAAAATCAGTAGGCATTAATTTTCTTGGCGGCTATTCAGCAATAGTGTCGAAAGGCATGAGCAAAAGCGACGAGCTACTTATACGCTCAATTCCCCAAGCACTTGCCGAAACAGATTTGATTTGCAGTTCCGTAAATGTAGGCTCCACCAAGACAGGAATAAACATGGACGCCGTGAGACTCATGGGCGACATAGTTAAAGAAGCTGCAGAGCTAACAAAAGACCGCATGTCAATAGGATGTGCAAAACTGGTAGTGCTTTGCAATGCGCCAGACGACAATCCATTTATGGCAGGAGCCTTCCACGGCGTTTCTGAAGCCGATGCCGTAATCAGCGTAGGAGTAAGCGGACCAGGAGTAGTAAAATACGCATTGGAAAAAGTTCGCGGTGAAAACTTTGAGACACTTTGCGAAACAATAAAGCGTACAGCATTTAAAATCACACGTGTAGGACAACTCGTAGCCAAAGAAGCATCCCGCCGACTGAACATTCCATTCGGTATAATAGACCTATCGCTTGCCCCGACCCCAGCCATCGGTGATAGCGTGGCAGACATCTTGCACGAAATTGGCGTTGAGTATCCAGGAGCACCGGGAACAACAGCAGCCCTCGCCCTACTGAACGACCAGGTAAAGAAAGGCGGAATAATGGCCTCATCATACGTCGGCGGACTCAGCGGTGCCTTCATACCAGTAAGCGAAGACCAAGGAATGATTGACGCCGTAGAAGCCGGTGCCCTGTCGATAGAAAAACTGGAAGCAATGACATGCGTATGCTCTGTAGGACTGGATATGATAGCAATACCAGGAGACACTCCAAGCTCTACAATATCCGGCATTATTGCAGACGAGGCAGCCATTGGAATGATAAACCAGAAGACAACAGCCGTCAGAATAATTCCGGCAATAGGAAAAAAAGTAGGTGACAAAGTTGACTTCGGCGGTTTGTTAGGCTATGCCCCAATAATGCACGTAAATACATTCTCATGCGATGCATTTGTAAATCGAGGCGGACGTATCCCTGCGCCAATCCACAGTTTCAAAAATTAAAATATTTTATTAATATTAAGCAAAACCTTGGAATGACAAAGATTAAATTCAGAGTCATTCCAATTTTTTTTTATAAAATAGAATACCACTAAATAAAATACTCACTTTCACCTATTTTAATAACCTATAGTATATACCTTCTGCAAAAATATTGTACCTTTGTAGCTTAATAAAAACATTTTGCAATGAGAATATACAATAAAATTATAGCCTTATCAATGCTTTTCGCAGTTGCGGAAAGTCATGCCGGTGTAAACGACGAGACACCGACAATAAACCCTACAGCAACATATACGAGCATAGACGGAGAAGAGACAGAAACCAATGAAATGTCTGGACAGGCACCTCTCGTTGGTAAATTCAAGGCAAATCCAAGCAACGTCGGCGACTATGAAGCAACCTACGAATGGCGCTTTACAAAAGAAGGAGAGACGACTCCATATCTTACGAGATATGAGGAAGATACAGAATACACGTTCAATAAAGCCGGTAGCCATAGCATTGTCGTTTATGCAACATTCAAAAAGGGGAACGATGTTATAGAATACGGACAAGAATACTGGAGTGAAACCGGAGCGCTACGCGTAACAATAAGCGAAAGCAAGCTTGAAATGCCAAATGCATTTTCGCCGAACGGCGATGGCATAAACGATATTTACAAGGCAAAAGACGGCTACCAGTCGCTTACCGAATTCCATGCCTACATATTCAACAGATGGGGTCAGAAACTCTATGAGTGGACAAATCCAGCAGACGGATGGGACGGAAAATACAAAGGAAAAGACGTAGCACAAGGCGTATACTTTGTATTGGTAGAGGCAAAAGGCGCCGATGGAAAGACATACAAGATAAAACGCGACGTCAACCTACTTAGAGGGTTCACAGAATCAACCAATAATGGAGGAGCAACAGAATGACACGTGAAGACGAAAGAATAAACGTTTGGGGTGCAAGAGTACACAACTTAAAAAACATAGATGTTGAAATTCCCCGCAACAGTCTTACAGTAATAACAGGATTAAGTGGTTCAGGAAAATCTTCATTAGCCTTTGACACAATATTCGCAGAAGGACAGAGACGCTATATCGAAACTTTCTCAGCCTATGCAAGAAACTTTCTCGGCGGTTTGGAAAGGCCAGACGTTGACAAGATTACAGGTCTGAGCCCAGTAATAAGCATTGAACAAAAAACAACAAACAAGAACCCGCGTTCAACAGTAGGCACGACAACTGAAATATACGATTTCCTTCGACTGCTGTATGCACGTGCCGGAACAGCATATAGCTATGCTACAGGTGAAAAGATGGTGAAATACACCGAAGAGGAAGTACTTAAAATGATACTCACCGACTATTCCGGCAAAAGAATATTTATCCTTGCCCCTCTGATTCGCAATAGAAAGGGTCACTACCGCGACCTTTTCGAGAACATGCGCAAAAAAGGTTACCTCTATGCACGTATCGACGGCGAGGTAAGAGAAATAGAAAGCGGCATGAAACTTGACCGCTACAAGAACCACAACATAGAAGTTGTTGTGGACAAACTTCAAGTGCGCGACAAAGACAACGAACGCCTGCGCAAGAGTGTTGAAACGGCAATGCGACAAGGCGACGGCTTGATGATGATTATCGACAAAGACACAGACAAGGCGAAATACTACAGCAAACGCCTCATGTGCCCTACCTCAGGTATAGCCTACAGCGATCCGGCACCAAACAAATTCTCATTTAACTCACCGGAAGGAGCCTGTCCGCGCTGCAAGGGACTCGGCATAGTGAACGAGGTTGACATGGAAAAAATAATCCCAGACAGAAATGCTTCCATACACGACGGCGGAATAGTGCCGTTAGGCAAATACAAGAATCAGATGATTTTCTGGCAAATCGGGGCAATTCTTGAAGAAAGCGGCAACACGCTAAAGACACCAATAAAAGAAATTCCCGAAGACACGCTAAACGATATTCTTTACGGAAGGATTGAGAAGATAAAGATACGCAAGGAAGTGGTACATACTTCAAGCGACTATTTCGTAGAATACAACGGAGTCGTGAAATATATCCAGTCAGCAATAGAGAACGACGAGAGCAAAGAAGCCCAGAAATGGGCAGACCAGTTTATGAGTATACGCCAATGCCCAGAATGTCATGGAGAACGCCTCAACAAGGAATCACTGTCTTACAGGATTTGGAACAAAAACATTTCCCAGGTTGCCGATATGGACATCAGCGAACTTTACCAATGGCTTGACGAAGCAGAGAAACATCTCGACCATAAACAACAGCGCATAGCAGAAGAGATACTGAAAGAAATTCGCTCAAGAATACGCTTCATCCTCGACGTGGGACTGAATTATCTGTCGCTCAACCGCCAGTCGATTTCCCTCTCCGGCGGAGAGAGCCAGCGAATACGCCTTGCCACACAGATTGGCTCGCAACTTGTCAACGTACTCTATATTCTCGACGAACCGAGCATCGGACTCCATCAGCGCGACAACGAACGCCTCATAAACTCACTAAAAGAATTACGCGACATGGGCAATACGGTAATCGTAGTGGAACACGACCGCGACATGATGCTCAATGCTGACTATATTGTAGACATAGGTCCGGGAGCAGGACGGAAAGGAGGAAATGTTGTCTTTCAGGGCACACCTAAGGAAATGCTGAAAAGCCATACAATGACAAGCGAGTACCTCAGCGGCGAACGCAAAATTGAAATTCCCGAAACACGAAGGAAGGGTAACGGAAAAAGCATCATAATCCATGGGGCAAGCGGAAACAACCTGAAAAACGTAGATGTGGTATTTCCGCTCGGCAAACTCATCGTAGTGTCTGGCGTCAGCGGAAGCGGAAAGTCTACACTTATAAACGAAACCCTGCAGCCAATACTGAGCAAGCACTTCTTCCGTTCGCTGAAAGAACCAATGCCATACAAGAGCATCGAGGGAATGGAAAATCTCGACAAGGTTGTAAACGTAGACCAGTCGCCTATCGGCAGGACCCCACGCTCGAATCCAGCCACCTACACCGGTGTATTCAGCGACATACGCTCCATGTTTGTCAATCTGCCTGAAGCAAAAATTCGCGGCTATAAACCAGGGCGCTTCTCATTCAACGTAAAAGGCGGACGCTGTGAGGCTTGCGGTGGCAACGGTTACAAGACAATCGAGATGAATTTCCTGCCAGACGTGATGGTGCCTTGCGAGGTTTGCCACGGCAAGCGCTACAACCGCGAGACTCTTGAGGTGAGGTATAAGGGAAAGAGTATAGCCGACGTTCTCGACATGACCGTTAATCAGGCTGTGGAGTTCTTCGAGAACGTTCCGGAGATTCTGCGTAAGATAAAGACGATACAAGACGTAGGATTAGGGTATATTAAATTAGGACAGCCATCCACTACCCTATCCGGCGGAGAATGTCAGCGAATGAAACTTGCCACAGAACTGAGCAAGCGAGACACGGGAAAGACGATGTATATCCTCGATGAACCGACAACGGGTCTGCATTTTGAAGATATACGCATCTTGATGAACGTTTTAGAAAAGCTCGTCGACAAAGGCAACACGGTTATAATTATCGAACACAACCTCGATGTAATAAAACTTGCCGACTATATCATAGACATGGGACCGGAAGGCGGCCGTGGTGGCGGACAGGTAATGACAACCGGCACACCGGAGGAAGTAGCTAACAGCGGCAAGGGTTTTACGGCACGATTTATCAAGGAAGAACTGGAAAGATAAAAAAAAACATTAATACAAAACTATGGGGCTATAATCTTGCAACGGATTATAGCCCCATAAAAATTATAAGGATTTTGTGAATTTAAATATTCAATAGCTTATAGCCCTATAAACATTAGAATCTCGTCATTACTTCGAGAACAATTTTATCTTTCTCTGAAGTCTTGGCAATGCCGTTCTTTCCATAGAAATACTTTTCGTAGTTAAGTCGTATATCAGAAATAAACGGTTTGGCAAGGCTGAAAGTAACGCCACCCGTTATACGAGAACGCTTATAGTCTGTAAGTTTCAGAGAGCCATCTTCGTTAAGCGAACCGTCGCTGTGGTCGGTCATGAAGTCATAACGCACAAGCGGAGAGATTTTCTTAACAAGGAAATTCTTGTTTCTCAAGGCAAAGTCATAGTTCACGAAGCCGTCGAACGAATGAACCGCACGGAATGAGTTGTGCGAATAATGCTTGTAAAGATACTCAGCCTCTACATGCCAGCCATACTTATGCCAATACATACCGGCATCATACATCATTATATCGTTCTGGTTAGGACTTATCTTCTGAGTACTGAGCGTAAGATTTATACCCTCAGGGAAGAAGAACTGCGCCTTAGCTGAGAAATTAATTTTCTTGGTCCAATAATCCTTCTGGTTAGTCAGACCTGACCCATTGAAAAGTCCTGCCTCAAGGATTATCGGCATACCTGGATTAAAAGTATAACCAACGGTAGCACCGACATCACGCACATTCCCCACCTGCTTAGCGATAAACGAGCGGTTGGCAAAATACTGCTGGTGAGGTGAACGGTGAGCATCGATAGTAAACGGCACACGCATCTGACCGATTGTAAACGAGAGCCCCGAAGCCGGTTTAATCCGCGTAAAGGCATCGAGCATTTTTATCTGTCCCTCATCACAGAGGTCGATTTCCGCCTTATACTCCACAGCCTTAGCCACACGTCCGGAAACGCTCAATCTGGCATTTCTCACTTCAAAGCGTCCTTCCCCCTCACTTGTCTGGTATTCATACTTACCTCTCACCGTACCGTGAATTTCCGGTGTCAAATCAACCTTTTCCTTCCCGTCATCGGAAGTCTGAGCCAAAGCCGGCAACACGGCTACACACATCATGGCAAGTGCCACTGTTTTACTCTTTTTAAAAACCATAAATTTATTATCGTTGAATTATGGTGCAAAAGTAGACAAGCAATATGAAGAATGTGTTACAACAGAGTTACGATACTGATATTTTCAATCCTCGTTATCAACTTTCTGTTCGTTTTTCACCTTTCTATACTCCGACGGCGACATGCCAGTATGCTTTTTGAAACACTTACCGAAATACTTTGGGTCGGAGAATCCCACAGCATAAGCAATCTGCGAAAACGTCATGCTACTGTCGGTAACCAAATCCTCGGCACGCTTCATGCGTATATGGCGAAGGAAGTCGTTTGGCGACATATCGGCAATCTGCTTGAGGCGTGCATAGAAAGTGCTGCGTCCCATACTGAGAGCCACAGCCATATCGTCAACCTTCATATCCACATCACCGATATGTTCCTCGATATAAGCAAGAAGCTTATCCATAAACGCCTTGTCCTCATCAACGATTTCCGGTTTGCGCAGCATATAGCGCACCTTACCTGCATCAGCTTTCTCCGTAGCCTCCTCTGTTATCTCCTGTGCCCTACGTTTCATATAAGTCTTGAATCCCCAATAAGCGAGCACAATGACAGTAAGCCATATTATAGTTCTTCCCCACCAACTCTCGACAAAAGTAGGTTCTGCATATATCACGAGCTGCCGTTCGTTGTTTATCCATACCCCATCGCCATTTGTACTTCTCACGCTTACGACATGCTTGCCGGCAGGAAAATGATTGAACGACACGCTATTACTGCCTGGATGAACAAATGTCCAATTCTCATCGTCCACCTTATAGGCATAACGAATTTCACAATTCTCACTTTGTGAAGAGACTGAAGAATGAGAACTATAATCGAGAGCCGAGAAGAAGAGCGAGAAGGAGCGGTGGTCTACATCAACATTCAGTTCAGGAGTGTTCAGTATAGGCTGCTCATCATCCATGTCCATATACCTTATAGAAGTAAACACAATATTTGGTGCATAACTGCTGCGGTCCATTCGCCTGGGAAGGAAAGAGATAGCACCGCCTTCTGTAGGGATAACAATACGGTCGGTCTTCAGAGAATGTGAAGGCAAGCCTTCGCTGATATTCACTCCGCCAATCTCGTCAGCCCCATATTCCTTAATGCCCGACTTATCGATGCAAACGATACGACTCTCGCCAATCACCCATAGAGCCCCCTCATTGTCGACAAGCAGACTCTGTATAGTTCCTGTATTATACATCAAGTTTGCAGTATTGCCGTCTTTATCGGCCACGGGGTGAAATTCAAGGTCGTCCTTAAGTAAATTCTTTGCTTCAACACATTGCAGTCCGCCACCAAGCGTAACGACATACACCTTACCATCAGCTGCCGCCTGCGTCTGCATCACCTCACTGCTGTAAAGAGAGTTCTTGCTCATAGTATGGCGAGAGACATAAAAACGGATTCTGTCTGGATAAGTATAACTGTCGAGATAAGTCAGCAGTCCTTGAGTAGTGGAGAGGAGAACAACACCGTTTGCCAACACTTCAATACGTCTTACCTTATTAAAAACATCTCCGACATAACCCTTGAGCACATTCTTGCAATGCAAGAACTTCATATTACGAATGTCCTTACAAGAATAGATGCTACCGTCGGAAATATTCAATCCGCCATTGAAAGTAGCGAGCAGTAACCGCCCGTGAGTATCCTCTTTTACATCATAAAGCTCATCGCTGTTCATCGTGTAAGCATTCGTCTCGTCGTGACGCAGATTTATGACTTTGCCGTCGCTTACGCAAAACAGTCCGCTGCCCTTGGTTCCAATCCACAACCTATTTTTCTTGTCCTCATAGAGTGAGTAAATATGGTAGGCAAAAGTTGTCTTGCCGGTCTGCCATGTACCTGAAGGAGAGAGATAACCAATAAACTTACCGTCTGGAGAATATTTCACAATGTCGCCATCCACCGTACCGAGCAGGATATTGCCCTCATGGTCTTGAAGAACCGAACGCGTGTCTCGCTTTGTTCCGAGATCAAGCTGCAAGATATTGGAATAGCTAAAACTTACGAGCGACAGGTTGTGTGGATAAATGAGCCACAAGTTTCCCTGATGATCAGAGAATCCTTTCTTAACACGTGGAATAAGGTCTCCCGTCATGCCCGAAGCCACGAGCGACTGCGGCACAAGTACCCTGCGGTTCTCATCGTAATAAGAAAACACGCCGTTTTTTGGAGCGAGCCATACCGTATGGCGCGAGTCTTCATGGAATATCGGTTTGTCGGCAACTGTCATCATCGCCCCATCTGTTTCAGCGGCAAGATGCACCGGCTGCATGCCAGGTGTAAGCACGGTTACTCCCGTCCCGTTGTTGAAGCACCACAGACGATTCTTGGAATCCATAAACATCATGTCAACAGACGGCAAAGGATTTCCCGGCCACTGAACAGAAACGAGACTGTCTTTTCCTGTTTTCGTATCATAGACAAGCACTCCACGATCGGTAGCGAGAGCCAATACACGATTGTTTATAACAAAGACCTCGTTCACCTTGCCAACAGCATTGTCGAGTTTTACAACAGAAGGTTTTCCATAATTTTTCATTCTCATCATCTTGCCATCTACAGTTATAAGCCATAAATAGCCACCGGCATTCTTAACGAAGTCCACCCACATCGGAGTAACCTTGCGAGGCATGCCGTTCTCCTTATACACATAGGCTCCCTGATCACAGAGCAGCCATTCACTGCCATACTTGTCAAGTACAACCTTATTCAGCGTTCCCGGCAGATTGAACTGCTTTATCTCGTCGGCATTATCTGCCCCACCTTTCGCCATATGATAATGGTCGTTGTATTTGCCCACCATCCATGTATCGCCGTTGGCTAAAGGATAAATTTTTCGCAAACTGAACTTGTTGTGGAATTTCTTTGCGATAAGAGCCGACACATTTACATACTGACATTTATGACTGTCGAACAGATAAACGTCTTCAGAATATGCAGTAGTCCACAGATTGCCATCTATAGCCGGCATCACGCTAATCAAATGATTGGTCGTGAGTTGTGAGTCATGTCCCGGGATATTTCGGAAAGTCGTGAAACGATAGCCATCATAACAAGACAATCCGTTCCACGTCGTTATCCATATCAAATTGTCTGTGCTCTGTGTCATTCCGCTTATCACGCTGGCCGGAAGTCCATTTTCCGTTCCGAATATCCTGACCTTGCAGATTGGCTGCGAAAAAGCGAAAAGAGGGAACATCGCAAAGGCGATGAACAAATATAATATCTTGTATTTTTGCATAATATCAATATCTTTGACTAAGACAACAATCAAAATTCTGTATGCAAAAATAATAAAAAAAAATATAACAAGATATTTTATTTGATAAAATCAATTATAAGGACAATAAAATTTTAATATAAAGCTTAGAGCTTGCAGTAATACTGGCAACAACCACATTGCAACATTCCCATGCAACATAAAATTGCCAATTGTTGCAAGTTCTAAGCCTTTACACTAAATTTTATTTTTTTATATACTTACGGCCGTTGAGCACATATATTCCAGCCGGCAGACGGTCGAAGTCATTTGCCGAGCAAATGTATGAGCCCATGACGGTAAATATCTGGTCATTTTTCTGAAGCTCCGATGAGTTTTTTACTCTGTGTATTGAAGAAGTATTCTCTGAGATGTATGTCTCCTTTGCAACACCAGCCTCGGCATTGATATCCTTTGTGATACGTATGTCCTCACTCGAAGCTGCAAGTTCGAGAGTAACTTTACCCCCTGCTACTTTATACTGGTGAGTCTGCTCGTCGAAGTAGCTCAGTTTTTCATAATCCACAGGAATCTCTACCTGCTTCGTCTCCCCAGCCTTCAGTTCTACACGGGCAAATCCAACAAGCTTATGACGCATGTTTCCATTCTTTCCATAATGGGTATCACCGTTGAAATTGGCATAGAGCTGTACGATTTCCGCTCCGTCACGGCTGCCGGTATTCTTCACGTTTGCTGTTGCCACGACCTTTCCGCCCTTCTTTACAAAAGATGAAGAAAGAGCCATATCGGCATATTCGAATGTAGTGTATGAGAGTCCGTAGCCAAAAGGATACATCGGTTTTTCTGCCTGACAAGGATTCTTTTCGCCTTTGCCATAATACATATAAGTATAGCCCCACTCATCGATATTGTATTCCATCATCCCTTTTCTGCCATACGCCGATGCATTCTGTGCCGAACTATTCTCCTGTGGCAGTTCGCTGATACTGTTGTACCAAGTGGAAGTAAGTTTTCCCGATGGGTTTATGTCTCCGTAAATAGCATCACAGATAGCCTGTCCCTGTGCCTGTCCGCCATACCAGGCCTCCATGATTGCAGGCAGATTATCCTTAGCCCAAGTGATGTCGAGCGACGAACCGCTTTCGAGCACCAGAACCGTATTCTTGTTTGCAGCATACAGAGCCTTCAACACCTCCTCTTGGTTTCCCGGCAGAGTGAGTTGCCAGCGGTCGTGGCTCTCCGTACCGGTAGCATGGTCTTCCGGCTTCTCAAAGTTCGTTCCTCCGAGGAAGATTACCACATCAGCACGCTTTGCCACCTCCACGGCACGGTTTATCATCTCTTGAGAGGCTTTCTCGTTTACGGATGAAGAAGTCGTGCAGAGATAGAGCGGTCCCTGTGTCTCCTCCGACGGAATCAAGACCTCGTCAGGGTTCCAGAAATTAAAATACTTATAGTTGCCCACGTAACTCTGCTGTCCGTTCATCTTTACATAAAGGTCATGTTTGCCCTTTACTACAGAAGGGTCTACCGAAGCAGTAATAGTGGCATATTTGCTCCATGAACCAGTGTTCTGGTTCTCAACAGTAAGGAAGGGCTCAGCATCCTGACTGTCAAGACAGAAACTAACCGACCCTACACCAGTGTTCTTTGCTCCGCACGCCATCTAGAAGTTAGTGCATCCCATCTCTCCGAAATTCACGTCCTTGTAAAGGAAAATATCGCCCGGCGCAGTATTTTCGAGCACTCCGGCACCCTTATCGTTGCTCGCAGCACCTCGCTTGCTCACCACAGCCTCGTCGAAAGGCACGGCAGGAGTCTTTCCCGTGCGAACAGCCTGTAAATGGAAATCGAGTTTCTTAGAAAAAGCCTCGTATGGAGTTGTCGTATACGTTGGTGTTCCACTATAGTCGCCCAGCATTATTGCATTGGCATACGGTCCAATGAGAGCAACTTTCTTGTCTGCCGTTATCGGCAAGAGCGGAGTAGTGTTTCCTTGCGGAGCGTCATTTTTCAGCAGCGTCATACTTTCCTGTGCGGCTTTAAGGGCGAGAGCCTGATTTGCCTCACTCTCGAGAGTGTTGTTCACGGGATATTTGTATCCGTCGAACTCCCCGAGTGCAAAGCGTGTTTCGAGCACGCGAACCACAGCTGTATCGATGTCAGCCTCTGTTAGTCCGATATATTTCTTTCCGTTAGGCGCTGCCGTTTCCTTTGCCTGGAAAGCTGCGTCTGTGGCGTTCATAGCTGCACGCTGAAGCACAGAGGAGCGGTTCATGAACTCACAGTTGGTGTCGGTTCCTGCTTGCAGGGCTATGGTTGCCGTCCTTGCCTCCATTATCTGCTCCTCATCGGTAGCATTGGCGTATGGGGAATGAATGGTATTGAAATCTGTTCCATCGGCAATGGTTCCGGCTGTATAGTCGCCGAAATACTTATGCTTCACTGCGCGGTGTACACACGACAGTCCGGCACAGTCTGACGTAACATATCCGTCAAATCCCCATTCCTTGCGAAGAATGTCTGTAAGTAGCATTTTGTTGGCACAACACGGCAGTCCACCGTGTGCCTTGCTTGCCCCCTGGTTGTTGGCATCAAGCTCCGTGGGGTCGATAGAGAATGCGTTGTATGCTGCCATCAGACTCTTAACGCCTCCGTCCCTCACGCTCATCTCGAATGCCGGAAGATAATACTCACGCATGTTTTTCTCCGAAACGAAAGAAGTGGTCGACTGTCTACCCTGCTCGTAGTTGTTGGCAGCGAAATGTTTTGCGCATGCCACAAGTTTATAATAAGGTGTCGTTGGGGTTATCTCGCCCTGGAATCCCTTAATGAATTCCACGGCAAGGCGTCCTGCAAGCAATGGGTCTTCACCGTAGTTCTCTTCCTCTCTGCCCCACCGCGGGTCGCGGCTCATATTGATGGTAGGCGACCAGTAGTTCAGTCCCTTGCCTTTCGTCTCATGATAGATGCGTGCCTCGTCGCTTATTGCTTCGGCACAGGCACGAACAAGCATCTCGTCCCATGTAGCCGACATTCCTTTCGACTCCGGAAAACTTGTGGCTGCACCGGAACGTGCCACTCCGTGTAGCGCCTCGTTCCAATACTGGTAAGAGGGCAGTATCACCTCGCCGTTTCTCTTTATCGGCTCGCTCACGTTGTTACCGAGCTGGTCTACTTTTTCTCTTAGCGTTAGTTCCTTGCAGAGTAGCTCTGCCCTTTCGCGGAAACTCTTGCTCGTGTCCATCCACGGATGGGTGGTCTGAGCCATTGCTGTCAATGCAGCAAAAGCTGCAGGAAACAGGATGTACTTTTTTCTCATAATTTTTATAGGTCAGTTAAAATTTTATCCTCATAATCATAGTTTTCATATAGTCAGGCAATTGCCGTCATTGCCTAATTGCACTGCAAAATTATGGGTAGAAACATTGAGATGAGGGGAAAATCATACACAGAAAGGGTAAAAACCAACTATTCCACCTATATTCATGAGAAAATACCTAAATCTAAAATTCTTATTTTTCGAAGGTCTACACCTACTCCAACCTATATAATTCTAAGTCTAAAATTCAAATGGAGATTTTATTATTTTCCCCATTCTGTATCCGCAAAGCTGTGCAGCCTCCTTTAGCTCGTTACTGTAATAATGAGCCACACTGCCCACAGCTCCTATCGCCAAATCCTTGCGCCCATAATGGTCAACATTCAATCTGAAGAAATCCACGAAATTGCGCACAACTATCTCCCTTACCTCCATACAGTCGATATGCTCATGGATAAAGGGTGAAAACGACGCAAGATAACGGTTTGCCATCGGCTCACGGTAGACACGACGGATGATGTCGTCGAGAGTCTGACCGGTTGCTTCCAGAAACTCCTCTTTTATAGCTGAGGGAATGTTGCCCTTGAACAGTCCGTTGATGAAAAGTTTACCGAGTACGGCACCACTGCCCTCGTCGCCAAGGATGTATCCGAGCGGAGATACATTGTCTATTATTCTCTTGCCGTCGTAGAGTCCTGAGTTTGCCCCCGTACCGAGGATGCAGGCAATGCCATCCTCATTTCCACACACGGCATGCGCTGCTGCAAGGAGATCGCTCCCCACTTCCACTTCTGTTGCTTCGGGAAAAGCTGACTGCAAGATTTTCCTCAAGCTTTCAATGGCGGCACCACGGCAACCTGCTCCGTAAAAGCAAATTGACCGAACTGCAAGGTCTCCGCCCTCTCCCCCCATCAAGGCTGCCATCAGCTTAGGTTTCAGTTCATCACCTATTATATTATATATTTCGTCATCCGACTGGTGGAACGGGTTTATCCCCTGAGTGGCACAACGACACACCTGTTTGCCGCCAACACACACACACCAGTCTGTCTTGGTGCTGCCGCTGTCTACTACAAGACTGACTGAGACGGTTTTGTTTTTTTCTTCAAGCATTTTCAAAGATATTCAGTTTATTTTTACGGCAAAAGTAAGGAATATAGATGATAAAATTGTAAATTTGCACCTAAAATACAATTCAGATATGAAAAAAAGACTATTTATACTCTATCTGCTAACCCTTCTGCTTGCCATTCCGGCAAATGCCGTGCTGAAGGAAAAGGACTTGAACAACACGCTTTCTGTGTTGAGAAACGAGTTGACAACTTACCATCAGGAACAGAAGCGCCGCCAGTTGCTTTTCAAGAACAGCAGCGAAAAAGTTAAGAAAAACCTGTTTTCCATTCTCTCTAAGAGTAACCAAAACGCTCTGATGCTCTACTCGCAGAAACCAGACTACGTGTTCGACCTTGCATACGCCTGTCATGAGGCAACCGACCAGTTTCAGAATTTCAAGCAGAGCTCTCTGCCTTTCCGCTCCTACATCACGCAGATTGACGGTGAAATTTCACGATACGACAGTCTGGTGAACTCCCTGCAGCGCATGCCCGAGATTACATTGAGTCCGAAGGCAAAGACTGACCGCAACGTATGTCTCACGCTTGCCGTCTGCATACGCAACAACATGGTGGAGAACAAGGCGATGCTGCAAGACTATATCAAATATTATGACTTGACGGAGCATCATCTGAAAGGGCTCAACGATTATGCCAACAACCGCTACAACGAGATTCAGAACAGCATCTTCAGCAACGGCGGCGACAACTATTTCAGTATTCTGGGCAATCTGGGCACTCAGGTTACGAAGACTGCCGAGACAATGAACGGCAAATACCACACATCGAAGAAGCTACACTCGCAATGGGACGCAAGGATGATAGTGGGTCTGTTCCTCACTATCCTCTTCTACGGCATCGTTGCCGTAATACTCAACTTACTTGCCATTCGCTACCTGATGCCCAAGAAATTCCGCACAGAGCAGTTTATGCTCAAGCGTCCGTGTATCATTATGGCAACGACTACACTTACTTTCGCTATTATAATAGGTATTATACGAGGCACGGTTAACCAGAACTTCATCGCCATGGCGAGCAACCTGCTCGTGGAATACGCATGGCTACTGGGCGTTATCCTCATCTCGCTGCTGCTGCGCGTTGGCGGCAAACAGATAAAGAGTGCCTTCCGCATTTATTCACCACTCATCACTGTGGGCTTTATCGTCATAGCCTTCCGCATCGTGCTCGTGCCTAATGATTTGGTAAATCTCATCTTCCCTCCTATCCTATTGCTTGCCACACTGTGGCAGTGGAACGTTATCACGCGCCACAACGAGAAGATTCCACGCTCAGATATGGTCTTTACGTATCTCTCGCTTGCGGTATTCGTAGTGAGTCTCGTATGCTCATGGGTAGGCTACACGCTATTCAGCGTGCAGTTGCTCATCTGGTGGATTATGCAGCTCACGTGTATCCTTACCATCAACTGCATTGCCGAATGGATGGCTAAATATGCCGCTAAACATCATCTTGAAGAGAAGCCGATTAACAAAACTTGGATTTATCATTTCTTGCTGAAAACCGGTCTGCCGCTGATGGGCATTGCCTCTATACTAATCTCTATATACTGGGCTGCTGATGTGTTCAACCTAAGTGAGATGGTGGCACGTTTGCTCTCTAAGCGTTTTATCGACGTGAGCAACTTCAGCGTGAACATTCAGTCGATTATCACGGTTACTGCCCTGTGGTTCATCTTCAACTACATCTGCTCTACTTCCATCGCCTTCATGCAGCTGCATTTCAATGCTAAGGACTCGCGCACGGCGGCAAGTCGCAACGTGATGGGCAAAAACGTCATTCAGGTTTTGGTGTGGGGAATATGGCTGCTCGTGAGCCTTGCCATCCTCAACGTGAGCAACACATGGCTCGTTGTAGTGTCGGGAGGTCTCTCCACTGGTGTCGGTTTTGCATCAAAGGACATTCTGGAGAATATCTACTATGGTATCTCGCTTATGGCAGGACGTATCAACATCGGCGACTGGATTGAGTGCGACGGCACCCGCGGAAAAGTGAGCAGCATCAGCTACACCAGTACGATGATCGAGGCTACCGACGGCTCTATCATTGCCTTCCAGAACTCACAGCTCTTCACCAAGAACTACAAGAACCTGACACGCAACCACGGTTTTGAACTCTCGGTAGTAAACTTCGGCGTGGGCTACGGCACCAATGTTGAACGCTTGCGCAAGGTCATTATCGAGGCGGTTGAGAATCTCAAGATTCCTTATATCGACAAGAAGAAGCCTATGAGCGTGCTCTTCACCGAGTTTGGCGACAACAGCATCAACTTCAAGTTTGTGTGCTGGGTGGACGTTACGAAGCAGGTTGCCACTGAGAGCCAGATTACGGAATGTATCTACAACACGCTCAACGCCAACGACATCGAAATGCCGTTCCCGAAACGCGACGTATATATCAAGGAAATGGCCAAGTAAGTAACATTTGTCTGTGCCTTGGGAAACACGGAATTCCATGAACTCCGTGTTTCCATTAGTTCCAATGAATATAGAACTATACTGCTTGCGGTAGACCACGATAGTTTTATTCAAAGTACTAAAGTACTTCTTCTTAACTCATTTCTGAAGAAAGGCACAAAGCAGTATAAGGCAGAAATAAAGAAAGCAGAAAACATTGTTAAACGTTATTTAGAGGATTGAAAATGTTAAAACTTGACATGAACAAACTTGCTGGTCTCAAAACATTTGATGACCACTTGAAAGAAAAATATGGTAAGGAGAATAGTCCCGAACGTAAAGACTTCGAGGCTAAAGCTAAGGCATGGTATTATGCAGAACTTCTGAAAGATGAGCGTAAACGCCAGAATGTTACCCAAAAGGTATTGGCTGAAAAAATTGGTAAAAAGCGTGAGTATATATCTTCGCTTGAAATGGGACAGACTGATATGCAACTATCCACTTTTTTGCGAATTGCCGACGCTCTTGGCTTACGTTTTTCTTTGGTATTAGGATAGAAAGTAAGGGGATGCTCAATAAGGAGCACCCACTTATATTAACACTTCTGATAAAAGTGTAATCCTTAAACTCCTTCATTTCAAAAATAATTTTAAATAATACCCAAAGGCTTGTTTTATTTCAAAGAGTTTATCATATCCAGAATTGCTTTTTTCAAAGGTTGCAATTCATTTTCGATAATCCACCAAATTTGATCAGCATCTACTTCAAAATAGTGATGAGCAATAATATAACGCAGACCTTTAACATTTTTCCAATCTATCTCCGGATGAGTTGGAAGGAGTTCACCTTTCGTTACCTTGTCCAATCCTTTCAAGCTCTCGCCTATAGCTATAAATTGCATACATATAGAATCGAGAATCATGCCCCCTGTTGAAGACATCAGAAAATCATCGCCACAACGGTAATGTTGCGAACGTTCCTCTATATGCTCTATGAATTCAAAACTCTATGAAGTATATCTAAAGCTACTCCTTTATCGTATTGCATAGATTCCATCCCGTTCTATTCTTGATTTAAGAAATGGATTCATATTCTTATGAATTCTCACTATATCCACCGAACAATGGAAAAGGGTTTCCAAAAACTCTTTCAAATTGACTAACAAAAAAGGATTGGGAGTCTCTGTCTCAACACAAATATCCAAGTCGCTATCTTCCGTTTGCTCATTTCGCGAAACGGAACCAAAGATGCGCAAAGTTTTGATTCCAAAATCATGCGTTATTTTGGAACTATTCTGCTTTATCGTTGATATATAATATTGAAGAGTCTTCATAAGTTTCTTATATTACAGGGACAAAATTAGCAATTATTCTCGAAACAACAATTCTTTTCAAAAAAAAAACGATTGAGCGAGTGCAATAAAAGATTGCCCTACCGAACGACGGCATTATTTTATCTGTTCTACCCTCCAACCGAGTTTCAACTCACGGGAGATTCTTTCGAGTTGCTTCACTTTGTCTTTTGTTCCTGAATGGGTATTTAGGAGATAGCCGTGGGATAATTTCTGCTGACTACTTGAATATTTAGGATGAGCCTCGCGAGATACGAGTAAATCACCATTATGTGGAATTTTCAATGCAGCAACACGTTCTACTCCTGCTTGCTCTACAGCCTCAACCATTGTCATATTTGCTTTTTTCTCTTGAATAAAATCACCATTGGGTAACCAAATACAAAGACCTGTTCTAGAGCCTCGCTTAGTTACATTATATATTTTTTTTTGCTCCTTATTTTGCTTTTGCGCTTCTGCTACCTTCACAACCTTGCTTGTGGATGGAATCTTATATTTCTTGGCTGTATCTTCTTCTACAACTACTTCCCCACGAGTTGTCTTAACGGTGATACCACCTTGAGGATCGTAATCTACAACAAGGATCAGAGGACGGCGAAGAATACTTAACACAGGAGCTACAGACTTGCTGATAGCAGGGAGAATTTCCTCTGCTATCAGCTGGTCTTCCAATCCCTCAAGCATCTTTATTTGCTCTTCGTTCAAATCACCCTGAAACTTATCCATGAAGTTATAATAATCTTGAATCTTGCTCATATTGTTTATTTTTTATTCAAGTTTAGAATTTATAATCTTCCCCTCCCCCGCCTCCCCCTCCGGGGGCGGAGCAGTTACCTTTGATTGCTGTAAAACTTGACCTATACGCCTAAAGCTTGCATATTCGTCATTATTTAATCGATAAACAAGTTGTTAATAATTCCACAGACAAATGTTTTAATTACAAATGTTTTAATAACAAATGTATCTGTCCTCAAGCAGAAAGAGTAACCGCTTCTCCCCGGGAAGGGGAGACGGGAGAGGGGAAGAATGTAGATCAGAATGTTCTGTTCGTCATTTATTCGTTATAATCGCCTGACTCATATTGCTCTCGAGTGAACGGAGGATTCGGATCTACAACCAAGACTTCATCGTAGGTTAAGTTGTAGAGGTGGTAGACGAGGTAGTCGATTTGGTTTTCTAAGGAGGTGGTGTCGGCTTGAGGATTAGTCTTGAGTCTATCAATAATAGATGCAACTAAATTCGCAACTTTACCATCATTTTCTTTCTTTAAAGGAATCTGCAATAAAGGCTCTTTATCTATTTGATAATTATTTCCTTGCATTTTTCCCCTATTCCTAAGCCAAAAAGCTATTAAAGTAGAATTCAACAACCCTGTTAAATATTTCATATCATAACGTTCCGTCTTTATTACATAAAAAGTTGCAGAAACATATGCATCAAAGTCTGAATAAGAAAAAGAAGGTCTACCAACACATTTTCTTAAACTAACTATTTTTTCACCTTTAAAGAAGCGCTCATCTCTAGCTCTATGTAAACCATAAGGCTTATTATCAGAACTTATAACATCCGCATATTTATCTAAATGGGCTTTCAGATGTGGATATAAATCCATACTATTAATATTTTTGAATGTAGAATTTGTATAAATTATCCATTCATTATTCTCTTTAATTGTATAGTACCTTTTAACTTGAAATGTATTATAATATGGTTTGACTAACAGCAGTTCCTCACTTGTCAAATGTAAATTTTCTTTTTCTAACATAGATAAGCCAAAAATGCCCTCACCATTTTTTACAAAAGGAAATTTCCTAGCAATTCTATTATTAACGAAATCATAATGTGGATGAATCCCATTCGTAGCTTCATCAGCATTCAAAAAATCAGCATCATACAGCATATGAGAAAAAACAGCATCTTTATCTTCACTATTAAAAGTTAGCAACATATTAATATTTTTCAATCTATCTATTTGAGGAGATAAATAAATTGCTTCATCTTCTTTTTTATCTAATAGTTCTAAAGCATTTTTTAAATTAGGAGTACCTTTAACAAGTCTGCGGTAATCAAAATTATAATTTAGGCTCTTTTTGGTATTAGAAAAAAGCATTATCATTGTTTGTATACTTGCACTGTCTCCAAAAACCATATAATCACCAAAATCAACAAGCTGAAGAATTTTTGTATCTGTGATAATTTTATTACGCATTAATGCTGCTCCAGCATTTGTAACCCAATTGTTTGTTGCAATAAAACATAATATACCACTATTTTTTAACAAATCAATGGACGTACAAGCAAAACCATACCATAAATCCATTTTTCCAACATAATAAGGAGACTTTTCACGAAATCCATCAAAAGCGGATTTGTTTTCGTATTCTTTTATATACGGCGGATTCCCAATTACAATATCAAACCCACCATTCTCAAACACATCATGGAAATACGTATGCCACAGGAAGAACTGGTCGTTCGGAATCTCCAATTCATCAACGGCAGCCTGTATTTCATGATTTCCTTCAGCACAAATTTTAATGTAATCTTTTACGTATTTATCTATTTCATTTCGGCGCTGAGCACGCAAAGTATGGTCTGTAATACTAAAATACGACTTAACCAAATCCTGGATAGTCTTCTGAATATCTGTTTCTTCAAAGCCAAGAGACAATACACCACTTGTCTTTTTCGTAACCTTACCCGTCTTCACTTTCTTAGTAGTCATATCTAAATCCACCCCCTTATAACTCTCCAGCAACGAGTTGCCCTGCATAATTTTGAAGTCGAGGTTAGGGAGCGGCATAGGCTCCTTTTCGTCGATGATAAGGGCGAGCCAGAAGCGTAGACGGGCAATGTCTACGGCACCTTTCTCTATATCCACGCCATAGATATTATTCTGAATAATGTGGCGCTTGATGTCGGCAGCATTGTCAGCATCGAATATTTCGATAGCCTTGCGACAGCCATAAAGTTCGCGAAGCAACCCCATAGGGAAGGCACCCGAACCGATTGCCGGGTCGCAGATCTTCACGTCCTTCAGTTTTTGGTCGATAGACAAAGCGAGGTCGGAAGAAGCACCGCCCAGTTCCTCTACATCACAAGTCTTCACAAAGTTGGCGATATGTTTTTTCATCTCCTCATCCTCAATGCTTGTCTGAAGATAAGCAATCAGCGACTCCTGACACATATAGCGAACAATCTCCTTCGGAGTATAGAAAGCCCCCTTGTCCTTGTTGTCCTCCAAGAGGTTCTCAAAGATTTTGCCGAGCATCTCCGGGTCAACGCCTACCTCAGCATCGTTCGGGTCATTCTCGTCGATGGTGAAATTGTAGCTGTCGAAGAAGTCAAACAGACTCTTGAACATATTGGCAGGAAAACGGGAATCCACCTCGTCAATCTCCTCCTGCTGGAAGAGTCCGCCATTAAGATAAGGTATAGAATCCGCTTGAGGTATAAACTTCACTCCCACTCCATTCACAAGAGGCGCATTTGCCCTGTCCTCAGGCTTAGTATTAAGCAAGCCAAAGAACATCGGCTCCAACACCTTGTCGAGGAAGTCAGCCTTCACGGTGTCAGAAGTAGAATAGAAGAGGTCGTGCATATAATGGAGATTACCGGCAAGCCATCCCTTGCTCTGAAGGAAATAAAGGAAAACGATACGTCCCATCATCTTCTTTACGTAGTCGCGCACCATCTTCTCGCTGCCATCGAAAGAAGAAAAGAACTGAGCGTCGGGCTCGCCAACTTCCTGTTCCACCCATTTGTTGCCCCTCTTTACATACTCCTTACCCGTAAGGAATCTGACAAACTCGGCATACTGCTTGCGATACTCGTCGAAGAAATCATCCGAAAGGGCATCAACTGAGAATGCCTCCCTTATAGAAAGGAACTTGTCGGTGTCGTTGCGAAGCCCGAAGAAGCGCGATACCGGAGTTTTATACAAGGCCCTCTCGTCACCGAAAACATAAGTAAAACGTTTCGTGTTGGTAGCCTCATCATCCAAATCACAGATCAGAGACAACCGCCAGTTATTGCCATCGTCAAAGACAGCAAGTGCAGCATCAAAGCCATACCCGAGGTACGGTTTAATAAGGTTGCGCAACCCTACCTTGCGCCGCAATACCGAACCGTCTTCCATTTTATAATAAAAGAATCCGAGCTTATAATGGTCGGCAGTCGTAGTGCTGCCAAGGAAATATCCCTTGCGGTTGTCAATATCCTCTTTGAGGAATTCCGGATTGACACGAACTTCGTCGCCCTTGAAGTAATCACTCAACAGGAGCTGCCATTTCGACAAATTAAACTTTGACTGAAATAGAGTCAGGAAAGTATCTTTTGTATAAGCCATTGTTTTTTTACTATTTTATCAGTTATTTATTTTCTTATTTTTATCTTCCCCTCCCCCGCCTCCCCTTTCAGGGGCGGAGCAGTTTCTCTTATTGCTTTAAAGATTTTGCTGCAGAGGAGAATCGGAAAAGGCCTTGATGATATTCTACTAAAGGTAATCCGACATAATTTGCAGTGTCAGTAAAAGGTAATAGTTTCTCCACTGGAAGGGTTACAGAAGACCTTGCTTACATTCGCATCAATATGTATGTCAGTAAAAGGTAACAGTTCTCCCCTGGAAGGGTTACAGAAGACCTTGCTTACATTCGCATCAATATATATGTCAGTAAATGGTAACAGCTTCTCCCCTGGAAGGGTTACAGAAGACCTTGCTTACATTCGCATCAATATATATGTCAGTAAAAGGTAACTGCTTCTCCCCTGGAAGGGGAGACGGGAGAGGGGAAGACCAAATATCATAAAACTTCAGTTCATTATTAAGCGAAAGTTTCAGACACCACTATCTGCGGCTCCACTTGCTCACTGTTCTCAGGACTATCGTCATCCAAAGGAATATTATACCGTTCATACAGTCCGTCGATTTCATTCACAGATTGTTCCGACAGTTCAATATCCGTGGGAGAACCTTTTTTTATAGCCCTTCTGAAACTGTTAATCTGAGTTTTCAATCCTGTAAACACACCAAGTTTCACGATTTTCTCCAACTTTTCGCATTTGGCAGCAAACTCTCCATTGTCATCTACAGCCGTATTTCTTAACATCCAACGCAGATTGCCCACCACATCGGCAGTAGACTTGTCTTTCTTCAAACTCGAAATACTCTCGTTGTCAAGCATATATTCTGCACTGCTTTTATATGCCTTCATAGCCAACTTAACATGCTCATAATGAGAGTCCATCACCTTTGAAAAGTCCAACGGCTGCTCATCCGCCTGTGCCTTCATTATATCCATGGCATCGAGGAAAGGAAGCGACACCGCCTCGCCATCACCATTCACCCAATAATATTCCGTCTTGCGCGGCGACGACAGATAGACAACGGTAGAATTATGCATGTCGCGGTTTTTCACCAGACAGGCATCAACAGCCCTCACAGTGCGGCTCTTTGGCGGCAGAGCCTTTATCTTGTTGTAAAGCGCACGGTTAGAACGATAAAGCTCGCGCACCTCCTCAAGGAATTTTAGGTTTCTGTCAACAGTATCCTGAATATTAGGATTAAACATCTCGAAATCCTTTACAATTTCCTCTTTAGAGTAAATCTGTGCATCCTCACCGAAAGCAGAATGAAAGCCCTGCATCTTGATAAGAGCATTACTGTAAAGATGAATCTCCTTGTTGCCCTGTGCCGAGGGATAAAACATATAATTGTATATCTTGTCGGCAACAGAACCGATACGGTTTACTCGTCCGATACGCTGCATCAGCCTTGTGGCGTTCCATGGCGAATCATAGTTTATGATTACATTAGCCCGGTGTAGATTTACGCCCTCGGCAAGCACATCCGAAGTAATAACGATATTATACCTGTCGCTCTGCACTTTGCTGTTAGCATCAAAACACTCGCGTATCGTCTGCTGAAGACTGTCGCGGTTGGCTGCACATACATCGAGGATGTCATTACGCTGCAATCTCTCCGTCAGTTGTTCCGTAAGATAATTCACAGTATCTACACTCTCAGAGAAGACAACGAGCTTTCCGGTAGGATTCATACTCTTTTTAAAGAGTTCATGCTGCAGTTTATCTACGAAGAGTTCAAGTTTTGGATCCGTCTTTACTGCATCCCATTGTTGGCAAAGAGACTTCAGTTTCTCTGCATCTTCATGAAGCATTTTAAGGAACACGTCGTTGAAATCGCTATCCTCAAAAAGTACATCGTCTTTACTCTTTCCTTTCTTGTCTACGGCATATTCAATAATGCGGTCAAGCTCCCACCCCTTGGCTTGCTTGTCTTTCACGTCAATATCGGGAGCGATAATCACCTTATTCTCCTCAAACATCTTTATCATGTCGTTAGTGATGCGGAGAAACGTCTGAAGAGACCTGCGGAAAGCATAAAAGCTGCTTTCGAGACGCTTCACCATGTGAACGCGGTAAATTGCAGTAAGCAAAGTTGATGTATGCAGAGCTCTTGGATATTTTTCACGGGCACTTCCCTGCAAAAATTCGATGGCGCGGTATCTGGCATAGTGAAGACCTTTACCGTCGGGATTAGTCTCCTTGTTTGGAGTATCGGTCAGAATATCCATAGTATTATAAAAGAGGTCGTCCAATCCACCGTCAAGCACATATTCCAGTTCGTTAGGCGGCAAGATGTCGGGAAATACGATATGCTGCGCATCAAGGTCTTCCTTATATGCCGGAACATTCTTAATGTTGTTTCTTGTACGGCGCACAGTAACCTTATCGATTACCAATGTTCTGATTTGCTCATAAAGGGCATCCGTGCGCCGGGCAAACTCGGCGTTTCTCTTGCCCGTCGGGTCATTCTTTCGTTCGCGCATCAACTTTGCATATTCATCTATCCACGGCGAGAATGTAACGGGAAGATTCTGTATTCCCTCTATCGTAGAGAAACGGGCATTCTGAAACAGCAGCAGGAGATTGAGCAAATCCGTAGGTCGGTTGTTTAAAGGCGTTGCCGAAAGCAGCATAACCTTCTTTTGTCTGCCCCTTACCATACCTTCGTTTATTCTTGGCGACTTGCAGATAAGCTGCAGGTCGTCGTACCTCCCGGCTGTATCGCTGCGGAAATTATGCGCCTCATCAACGATAACCATGTCATATTCAGCCTTGTCTCTATAATTGTCCTCACCAGCGATTATCTTGTTCAAGCTGCCGTTGCTTACGAACTGTGCATAGCGCTTGATACCGAAAAGTTTGAACGTGTCCTTCCAGTTCTTTTCCAAGGCAGGCGGATAAACTACAAGAATATTGGTGTATCTGCCGTTGGCTTCAACAAAGCGTTTTGCTATCATCGCGGCAACGATAGTCTTGCCGAGTCCCACAACATCAGCAAGGAAGAATCCGTTGTGTTGCATCAGCATCTGATAGCCCTGCACAACGGCATCGTGCTGATACCTTATATCTCTAACGCCATCGGGCAGTTCCATCGTGAAATCATCCTCCACCTGCGAGCCGAAGGTGTCGATAAGCACCTTCATATATAATTCGTATGGCGTAGGAGTCTGCCCAAGATGCGTCTTGCCTTTCATCTGTTCTATGTCGCGCATTTCTATCGGCACGGCATCCAGCCAGAGGTTTTCAAACTCCTTCTTGCAGTAGTCTACATCGTCGTAATCCTTCAGGGCTATGTTCAACTCATAGCGGTCTGTCTTGATTGTGCCCAACCCAGAATCAGAAAGGTTCGACGAGCCCATTATCACCCATCCGTCGGAGTTAGGGTTATGGTTTTCGGGCAGCAGCAGATAGAACTTGGCGTGCAGGTTTTTTGATCGGTGAACACGCATCTCCAACCTGCCGTCAACAATGTCCTGACAGAACTGCAGGATTCCCCGTTCCGTTTCCTCATCGTAGCCGGCGTTTTTCACTTCCTCGACAAAGTCCTTTGAATATGCCTCGATTATGGCTTTTTCGTCGATCTTTCCGAAAAACATCTTCGACTGCTTACGGAAGATATTGTCGATGTTGATGCCCACGAGAATCTGTATTTTCTTTACGTTTTTGAATTCCTCTCGCAATTTGAAATATCCGGAACTGCGGAAGTATCCCACAACGGCTTGAAATGTGTGGAAGTCAAGCATATTGTGGGCTATACCCTGGAATTTCTTAAACAGGGAATTTTCGGGAGTGTTATTGAAAAATTTTGTGTTCATAAGTATTTCGTCTTTAGGGACATAATGCCGTTTATCTCTCTACCGACTCCCCAAGCAGAAATATTTGTTCAAGTTTTAAGGTCAGGATTATAAAAAACAAAAAGGCGTAGGAATCTGTTGCCTTTGGCCTTATCCTTGCATACTGTGGTCCTAGGAATAACCTTGTGCGCCAAAGATAAGAAGCAACAGATGTCTACACCATTTGGAGTATATAAATAGCACAGAGTATACTCTATCCCACGAAAGGACAGAGTACACCTATACCACGTGTATATACACGATGGGTAGACGCCTACTACAATCTTCATCTGAGCGCAATATTGAAATTTCCTAGGTTTCAGTATGTCAGACAAAGACGTCAAGCAAACGTCTTTCTTAAATTATAACCACTCAAGAGGCTTTGATTAGCGCCGCCAACACATTGGCGGCAATCCTTAGCCCATGATATGGATGCAAAAGTAACGAAAAATTACGGACGGTGCAAATTTAAAGGAAAAATAAAAGAAGAGAGAGATAAAACAACAAGCAAGCAAAACTTATTTGAACAAATCAGAGTGTGTGCCTGTTGCAAGAAGACACAATATCAATTCATCATCATTGTATTTTGTCATGAGTTTAAATAATCCATCATATCTTTAACAGAATCAAATTCCATGACATTGCCATTCTTCACGTCTTCAATAGCTTTGTCCAATTCTGAAATCTTCTTTGCTGACTTTACTTTTTTTGCTGTCCATCCCATTTTTTTAACAAGCTCTTTCAGAAATTTCATATCAGAACTTGGAAGTTGAATATTTACCGTTTGTAATATTGCTGCATCCATATTCTCTTGTTTTATTTCACCCTATATATAATGATATTCTAATGTAAAAAAACGATTAAGCAAGCACAATAGAAACTAAATTCCAAATTGCCAAGCATTAGTCTTTATGCAAAAGTAACGAAAAATTACGGACGGTGCAAATTTAAAGGAAAATAAGAATGCAAAATGGTTTCTTTACCATGTATTACTCTGGATTATGATACCAACCTGCTTAATTCATAACATTAATAACCCGATAGCTTATTCTCATAATGGCAGTCACGTCATGAAGTTGTAATTGTCGTTATTGTTGTTTTTTTACATAAACCTGTTGTCATTACACGCACGTATAGATAAAAAATCTCGAAAAAAGTATCAAAGTATCATTAATCGATAAAAAATCAAACATAACGAGTTGACTATCTGCAACATACAAAAATGATACTTTTCTCTTTTATTAACAAAGAAGTATCATAAAAGTATCATGAAGTATCATTGTAGGAAGTTTTTCTCCCACAGCGTGGGCAACGATGCACATAGGCGTGGGCATCGATGCCCAAGGGCGTGGGCATCGATTGCCCAAATTGCGGGCAAGGAATTGGGCAATGTATATAATGCTACTGTTGCAGTCTCTGGGCAAATGTGTCTATGATACTTTTTATGATACTTCTATGATACTTTTATGATACTTCTTTGCACGCAATAAAGAATTGCATTTCACATAAACTACAGACACACAACGAGTTACTACACACACATAACAAGAAAATGATACTTTGATACTTTTTTCAAGAAAAAATCAGAAATATAAGTAAAATCCGTATTTTGGAGTAAAAGAAATGATAAAAAATTGAATACGGATTATGCTGATTTTACTGACCGAAATTTCGGTTTCGTCTAAATCAGAAATATTACTTCAACTTCATCCAAAAAGTTAATTTGTCTTATAATATAGAAGTTTTAGTGTTTTATGTTATATATATATTACACAAATTATTATATTTGCACCATATATATAACATTAGGTCCTGATTTATGACTAAATTTACAAAAGCTAATTGGATGACACGTAAGTTACAAGATAAACTTACTGTTGTTGGAGAACAGTTCCGTTTGGCAAGGTTAAGACGTAATCTTACAATGGAATTGGTTGCTCAACGTGCCCAATGTTCAAGGCAGACATTAGAAAGGCTTGAAAAGGGTTCTCCACAGGTTTCTCTTGGTGTTGTGCTTCGTGTCCTTAATGCGTTGCAGTTGGATGAAGATATTCTTTTCCTTGCTAAGGATGATATTCTTGGACATATTGTGCAGGATATGGAGTTAAAAAATAAAAAGAGGGCTTCTAAAAAATAATCTTTATGGATAAACTAAAAGATATTGCTGATTGTCTGCACGTTAATTTAACGAAAAAAAGTATTTACTTTTATGCTAATACAAAAAGATAGAGTAACTTTGCAAAGATTTATACAATCATGGGAGAATATACTCTTCCGTAAACAACAAGAAATAACGTTTAACAAAAACATAAAACGATGAAAAAGATTTTAATGGTGACTATGCTGATTATGGCTGTGGTCACGACAGCTTTTGCACAGAAACAGGCAAAAATTACATTCGACAAGACTACATGGAACTTCGGTACTTTCCCTGAGAGCCAAATACAGACATGCACTTTTACTTTCAAGAATACCGGCGACGCCCCACTGATTATAAATCAGGCTGTGGCAAGCTGCGGATGCACAGTGCCTACATACACAAAGAAGCCAGTGGCACCAGGACAGACAGGCACACTGAAAGTAACATACAATGGCAAAGGCAAGTTTGAAGGACACTTCAAAAAGAGCATCACCGTAAGAACTAACGGCACGCCGGAGGTGGTAAGACTCTATGTTGAAGGCGACATGACCGTGCCACAGGGAAAATAACGTGACAACGACAGCATTTTACGGCATCATGCCGGAATAAGAATAACGACAAGACCCCGCTTCTGATATAGACAAAGGAACCGGGGTTTATTTTTGCCCCAATAAAATGAAAATAAGGAACATTATAGTTTTTGCGCTGCTTGCCTCGACTACGACTGCCGTAGCGCAACAGTCAACAAGGTTCAAGAGGCTCAAACAAAGGGACACTATCCTCGTAAAGAACTATGCCGACTCCCTTGCAGCCCTGAAAACAAGACTCGACACGACAAAAACCGATACCGGGAGTAATGACGGCGACGGAAGGACGTTCTATCTCTTCTCACCTGCAACATTCTACCACTCGGTAGTAGGGAACTTGCTCAGCGGGGAGAAATCAGACGACACACAGACTGCCATCGACAGGGTTATGATGAACATCTATCTCAACCACCCGGAACTGGTGGCAAAAAGCGAGAAGGTGCTCAACAAGGCGGGTGCCATCGACAAGGAGATTAAGGCTCCTATCAAGAACAAGGAAAAATTCGTCAGCAAGGCTGAAGACAATCCCGGATACGACGAGAACTTCAACATGCCGGTAGAAATTGTGGTTAAGAAACCTAATTTCTGGAAATACAGCGGCGACTATTATCTGCAGATGCTGCAAAACTATGTTTCCTCAAACTGGTATAAGGGCGGCGAGAGCAACTACTCTATGGTGGCAAGCATTACGATGCAGGCTAACTATAACAACAAGCAGAAGGTGAAGTTTGACAACAAGCTGGAAATGAAACTCGGTTTCCAAACCTCAAGGGGCGACACGCTGCACAGTTTCAAGACTTCGGAAGACCTTATCCGCTACACGGGAAAACTCGGTTTGCAGGCATCTAAGAAATGGTATTATTCACTGCAGCTCATCGCCTATACACAGTTTATGCGCGGATACAAGAGCAACGACAGTAATGTTTACTCCGATATTCTTTCGCCTCTGAACATAAACCTCTCTGTCGGTATGGATTATGCAGTGGAATGGTTTAACAAGAGACTGACGGGAACAATGCATCTGGCTCCGCTCGCCTACAACTTTAAATATGTGGGACGAAAGGCTCTTGCCACACGCTACGGACTGAAAGAGGGGGAGCATACGCTGAACGACTTCGGTTCGGAATGTACGATAGACCTGACTTGGGCTTTCACAAATGCCATAAAATGGAAAACGCGCCTGTATGGATATACTACCTACAAGCGCGCCGAAATTGAATGGGAAAATACACTCTCCTTCCAGTTCAACAAATACATCACTTCAAATATCTTCGTTTACCCGCGCTTCGACGACGGGGCAAAACGCGACAAAGACCACGGCTACTGGCAGCTGAAGGAATATATGTCGATAGGTTTTGCATATTCTTTCTAACAGTTATCTGCACCTTTTATAAAAATCCAAGAGCGATGCTCTTGGAACACCCATACTGACGAGGCGGTCGAGCTCACGACGCGCCTCGTTTTTCTTTTTGTCCGCAATCAAGGCGTCGA
>DCBP01000103.1 GCA_002314055.1 Prevotella sp. UBA1104 | reverse complement strand
TTAAAAGGTGAAATTTTTGATGTGTTTGCCCTGGAAAGGGGCATTTTAAGGTGTTGTAACTACCGTTAAAAGTGTTTTTAACTACCGTTGAAAACACTTTTAACGGTAGTTGAAAACACTTTTAACGACGCTTATAATACCTTGTTCGGGGCTGAATGCTCCCCATGGAGTGTATGGCTGGCTCTTGCTGAAACGTGGTTCTTTGCGTAGCAGGTTTTTAGTGCATTTCGTTGGGAGAAACTTTGCAAAACAGTGCTTGCCGGCCGTATCTTTGCACCACTATGAAACTGAAAAATACCATGAAGAGGCTGTTTCAGGATACTCAGTATATGGCAGCACTCGAAAGGCAGAACGAACTGCTGAAGGAGAATTTGAAGAAAGAGAAGGCTGACAAGACTGCGGACGAGCTTGAACAATACCGCAGACGGAGCCGAAGTTATCTGAGACCGGTGAACGAGATGACGGAATGGATGCTCGAGAATTATGATTTCAGGTATAATATCGTTACTGACGTTTTTGAGTTCCGACGCAAGGGGGAAGTGGAATATACGGTGGTAGACAAGTATGCCGTGAACTCTATTGCTATAGAGGTGCAGGAGGCTGGAATCTTCGTGCGCGACCATTTCGTGGAACGGCTCATAAAGTCGAAATACGCCCAGGCTTACCACCCCGTGAGGGAGTATATCGGGAGGGTTCGTGGAACGTGGGACGGAAAGGACAGGGTGGGGGATTTCCTCCGCCGTATCAGCTCCTCGGAATATTGTCTGCACATGGGAAGGATTTGGCTGCGCGCTATGGTGGCGCAGATGGCTGGACTGGACTCTGAACATGCCAACAGCGTGATGCTGCTGATTGTTTCGCCGCAGCAGGGACTCCACAAGAGTACGTTTATGAGGAGTCTGCTGCCTAAGGAACTGAAGGACTATTATACGGATGACTTCTCGCTCGGACAAAAGGGTAATGCCCAAAGGAAAATCGTGGAGTTTGCCATCGTGAATGTTGACGAGATGGACAAGGAGAACCCGAAGAAGATGCCGATGATGAAGACGCTGATGCAGACGATGAAGCCGAGCTTTATCGGGGCTTACAAGAAGAGCTTCAACCGCTTGCCGAGGATTGCCTCGTTTGTGGGGACGAGCAACTCGCGCGAACTGCTTACCGACCGTAGCGGGTCGCGCCGCTTCCTGATTCTTGAACCCGACGGAATGATTGACGTTGGCGGCATTGAGCATGACCAGATTTATGCCCAGCTATTGCACGAGGCGGAGAATGGCGAGCCGTATTTCTTCTCGAAGGAGGAGGAGGGGATGATGAACGAACATAACGTGGGATATTACAAGAAGTCGCAGCTTGAGAGGGATTTGTCGAGTTTCTTCCGACGGGATGAGTGTGTTGATAAACCGGAACGGGGCATGAGTTGCGAGGATGTGATGAAGGTGTTGAGAATGCGCAAGGTTAAGGGGGCGGACAGGATTACGGCGAATGCGCTCGGCAGGACTCTGACAAGGCTTTTCGGCAGACCTGTTCACACGAAGCTCGGCAATCTTTATCCTCTGATTTTAATATGATGGGATGAAAAATCCTTCACCGTAAATACTTTATACTCAACGGTATACGGGTAAGGTGAAGGATTTTTGATTTTTTTATATAAAAAGTTGTTATACGCCTATGCGGCGGTAAATCCTGGTATAGCCTACTTTCTCGCTTGTCATCTTGGGAAATTCACCCGAACACCAGTCGTTGAGTTGCTTGCGCGCCATATAGGCTGAAAAGTTGAAACGGCGGCGCAGGTCGTTTACCGTTACGAAACCTTTCTTGCGGCACATCTCCGTAACAATGGTAAGTTCGCGGGCATTGTCTTCTGATTTGTCGCTGCAGCCTGTTTCCATGCGACTGCAGCCCTGGTAGTAAGCATTGGCAAATTTTGAGGCGAATGCCTTTGTGGGGCGTACTTCTATTCCGCAGAGGCTTACTTCGCTTGCCGGTATGCGGTCGCCCTCATGGAAGGTCTTGCGCCATTCCTTGCCGTCGTCGTCTTTGTGGCGGCGTATTTCAAGCTTGGGCTTGATGATGAACATGTCGCCGATGCACACCTCTTGTCCCATGGCAAGTGCCATCAGGGCGTCTTCTTCCAGGGCGGTGATTGCCGAGGTGAAGAGTGGGGCTCCAATCTGGCGATGCTCGGCGATGCTGCGCTTCATATCGGCGAAGGTGTATTTCCCGTTGCTCACGAATTTGGGGTGCATGATATATTTCCCGGTCTCGTCGGTTTGTGGCGTCTGATGTTCCACATATTTTATTGGTCCTGTTGCTTTTGGCATATCTTATTTTTTTGTTATAGTATTAGTTGTTACAAATGTAGTGTTTTTTTCTGTTCCGTGCAAGTATCAGCTATAAATCTTTATACTCTGGCAAGTCTTTTAGAAAGGAGTATGACTTTTTTTCGTAGTCAATCTTGCAGCAATAGTGGTTCATGCCGTTGCTCACTACGAGGTAGTCGGCATGGAGTAGGGTGTTGTATGCAAAAATCTGATTGAATGTCTTTTGCGTAATATGTATCGTCGGTGCCTTGTATTCTATTATCATCCGCGGCTGGAGCTGTCGGGTGTAGAGCACACTGTCGCAACGGAGCTTTTTCTGACCGACTGTCAGTTCTATCTCGTTGGCAAGCAGTGCCGACGGATAGCCTTTATAATTTATAAGGTAGTGGATGAAATGCTGGCGCACCCATTCTTCGGGAGTCAGAACAATGAATTTGCGGCGAAGAATATCGAGAATATATGTCTTCCCGTTGGTTTGCTTCATTTTTATTTCGTATGGTGGTAGGTTTAATCGGTTCATTTTATTACTTTTGCATTGGGAATGCTTGAATTCTGTTTTTTTTCGCCTGATGGCGGAATTTATGGCTCTTTGATTTGTATCGATGCAAAAATAGTGATATTTGGCGAATTTTCATAATTCAGCGATGTTTTTGTCGTTTTGTTTTTTGTGGACGCCTGTATTTTATTTTTTAATTGATGGATTCTAAAGTGGCTTTTGACTGAAGAGATGTTTTTTGTTATTCTCTATGTTTTAACAAAATGTTACATTCGAGCTTTCCTTTGAGAAATTTATTGATATGTATAATAAAGTTAAATAATAGATATGACAGAAGTAGCAAAGACTGTAACGTTTGAATCGGTAATGTCTAGTTTGAAGGCTGGGCAATATTCTCCGGTTTATCTGTTGATGGGGGAGGAGGCATATTATATAGACAAGATTTCCGACTATATTGCCGAGCATGCCCTGAAGCCGGAAGAGAGGGATTTTAATCAGCAGATTGTTTTTGGAGCTGACGTTACCGCAGCTCAAGTTGCCGACATGGCGCGGAGCTATCCCGTTATGGCGGAGAGGCAGGTCGTGATAGTGAAGGAGGCGCAGAATATTAAAAACTGGGATCAGCTGGAGAAATATCTGGAAAAGCCGGCTCAGACTACAGTTCTCGTGATTTGTCATAAAAACGGCAATATCGACGGGCGAAAAAGAACTCTCGTGTCGAGATTTAAGGCGGCAGGGGTCGTTTTTGAGAGTAAAAAGAAGAGGGAATCGGATTTGCCGCTTTTTATCGAGAGTTATCTTCGTCAGCGCAGCAAGGTTACTATTGAGGTGAAGGCGGCACAGATGATGGCTGACTATATCGGGGCTGACCTGAACAGGCTCACGGGCGAGATTGACAAGCTGATTCTGTCGCTGAAACCTGAGGAAACGAGGATTACGCCGCTTATTGTAGAGCAGAGAATAGGTATCAGTAAAGACTTTAACCCTTTTGAACTGAGAAATGCCATTGCGCAGAAGGATGTGCTGAAGGCTAACAGAATTGTGAAATATTTCGACAGTAACCCGAAAACTGGGGGCGCTTTTGTCCTGATACCTATAATTTTTGGATATTTCCAGAATCTGATGCTTGCCTATTATTCTCCTAACAGGAATAGTGATGCTGAGGTGGCTAAGTGGCTTGACCTGCGTGGACCATGGTTTGCTAAGGAGTATATGCTCGGCATGAGAAACTATTCGGCGATGAAGGTGATGAGAATTATTGATAAAATTAGGGAGGCTGACACTAAATGTAAAGGTCTCGACAATCCGAATACTCCTGCTGGGGAGTTGTTGAGGGAACTTATCTTTTTTATTATGCACTGAATGGATGCCGATTTCCGTTTTCGGAAATCGGCTTTTTTAGTAGGTTGTCCAATTTGACG
>DCBP01000010.1:87813-89596 GCA_002314055.1 Prevotella sp. UBA1104 | reverse complement strand
AACGACAATAGAGACAATAGAAGACAATGTTGTCTATTGTTGTCTCTATTGTCGTTTATATATTTCATTTGATTTATAAATTTATTTTTGAACATTTACTTATAATTATATTTTATGAAGAAGATAAAATTTCTTATTACTATTGCGGTATTTATGCTTGTTTCCCTTGTAGCAAAGGCGACAGAGAAGGCAAGACTGTGGGACTGCTACGAGATTGCCATGAAGTGCAAAACCGACAAGAACCCGTTTACTGAAGTTTCTCTGACGGCAACTTTTACTAATTCCGATACGGGAAAGAAAATAACGGTAGACGGCTTCTACGATGGCGACGACACTTTCCGCATCCGTTTCATGCCGATGGAACCCGGAACATGGACCTATACCACCGCCTCGACGGAAAGACAACTCTCCGGCAAGAGCGGAATGATAGAGTGCGTAGCTGAAGGGAAAGACTGTCATGGAATGGTAATGACCGGCAACGACATGAATTTTGTCTATGCCGACAGTACGGCATATTATCCGCTCGGCACTACTTCCTATGCCTGGATGCATGCCGACAAACAACGGCAGGAGCAGACATACAGGAGTCTGGCGGATGCCGGATTCAACAAACTGCGTTTTTGCGTCTTCCCTAACGAGAGCGTTACGGAAGATCCTGAACTCTTCCCCTTTGAGATTTTGTCGAAGGGAAAGCATGCCGACGGCAAATATAAGGGATACAACAAGTATGAATGGGACTTCTCGCACTTTAATCCCAAGTTCTTCCGACATCTCGACGACTGCGTGAGACGACTCGGCGAAATTGGCGTCCAGGCAGACCTCATCCTCTTTCATCCTTACGATATGGGGCGCTGGGGCTTCGACCGCATGACGATGGAGCAGAACAAGAGGTATCTGAAATATGTAATGGCAAGGCTCGGCGCATACAGCAATATATGGTGGTCGCTTGCCAACGAATGGGACTTGGTGAAGGCTCGTACCTACGATGACTGGATAACGCTCTCCACTTTCGTCCACAACAACGACCCCTATCGCCATCTCTGTTCTATCCACGGCGGAACGGCAAAGTATATCAATTATACTCTGCCGTGCTTCACCCATGTCAGCATACAAGACCAAGGTCCGCTCGTTGCCTTTGAAGGTCCGGCAACAATTCGCAATATCTACGGCAAACCGGTTATCTTCGATGAGGTATGCTACGAAGGCGACCATGAGGCTCGCTGGGCACAGCTTAGCGGCGAGGAGATGCTGGAGCGGATATGGACGGGACTCATCGGCGGTGCATACGTTACCCACGGAGAATGTTTCTGTACTACACCAAACTACTATACCGGCTATGCCTTCCTCGCCACAGGAGGAAAATTCAAGGGCACGTCTCCGGCAAGGGTGAAATTCACTCTCTCGTTGCTCAACTCCCTGTCTGCCCCGTTGAGGCTTGCCGACCAGAGTTGGGATCCCTATACGGCGAGTGGCGGCAAGGGCGTCTATCTGCGCTATTTCGGCAAGGACATGCCAGGGGAATGGACTTTCGAATTGCCGGTGCGCAACGGCAGGTTTGGCAGACTGCAGGAGGGCATGAAGTTTAAGGTTGACATTATCGACACTTGGAACATGACCGTTACTCCTTGTCCTGAGACTTTCATCCTAAAGGCAAAAAACAAATACCGCATGGTTGATGTCGACGGCAGCAGCGTAAAGCTTCCGTCAAAACCATATCTGCTGCTACGGATAACGGAGTTGCAGAAATAAAAAAAATTCGAACTGTACGGTTGGAAATGATAGT
>DCBP01000010.1:81825-87661 GCA_002314055.1 Prevotella sp. UBA1104 | reverse complement strand
ACACCGCACCTACTATGATTTCAAACCGTACAGGTTGAAAAATGTTTTGGAGAACATAATAAACAAGCATCACCTGACCAATAGTAGGTGCACCTTTGGTGCAAGTATGTTGCACCAAAGGTGCAGCATAGAAACACCGATGCTAAATGACTAAACTTTCGAATTTATCTTCCCCTCCCCCGCCTTCCAGGGGCGGAGCAGTTACCCAATAACATCTGTAGTTAGATTTTTTTTAGCAAACAAAATGTGGAACAGATTATATGTTAGCAACAAATAGTATGTTAGCAACAAACGTATTAGCAGCTACATGTGGCTTATAAGGAAACTGCTCCGCCCCCGGAGGGGGAGGCGGGGGAGGGGAAGATATAAATCCGAAACTTGAATAAATTATAGATATAGTGACGTAAGTCATAGTCTGATTATACAGGATGGTATCAAACTTTTATTATAATTTTCAGTAAATGAAATGTGAAGATTACAAGTTTGGTCGAAGAAAAAAACATTATCTTAATATATGTAAAAAACATTACCTTTTTAACTATAATTTAATTTTTGATTAATTACGAAAAACCAAGATTGTGTATTTTTGTCGACAAATAATAATAAACGCAACATTTTAAGGCTATTAATAACATTAAGCCGGTAAATCCGGCAGAGAGATATTTAGGATAATAAGATAACACTGTTTATGAGAAAGGTTACGAAATTTGGTTTTCTTACTGGGAATGGTAAGAACTTATGTGCTATTATTTTACTTGCAGGCACATTATTTACTGCCAATTGCAGTATCGCCAGTGCCAAGTATGACAACAGCAATGCAGAGAACTCTTTGACAGGCATCAACGATCTTGTAGGCATTGACCCCTCGGCAGATATCTGTACTACAGGAATGCCTACCGACGACAATTCAAAAATCTTCTGTTTTTATAATGCAGCAACCAACAGGTTTCTCAGCATCGGTGGATTATGGGGCACCCATGCCTCAATCGACACTACGCCATACGGAATTTGGTTTGAGAAAACATCAACCGATGGAGCCTATAGCTTGAGAAACAAAGTCAACGGGTCTGGAACAGGAACCTACATTGGAATAAACAAAGGAGATCTGCATATGGATACAGGTTCTGGCGGTACCCAAAGTACACCATTCAGCTTTGAAAAAGCCGAAGGATATACGGAGACTAACAAAGTATACAGAATAAAAAACGGTACAAGCTACATCACGTTATTTCCAGACAATTCCGAAAAATACTGTAATATAGCCGGTGCATATTCTACGACTGATGCGAATTATAAAAATCAGGTATGGAAAATCCTCTCCAAGGCAGAATACTACGAACTGTTTCTAAGTAATCCGGCAAATATGTCGGCACCATTAGATGCGTCATTCCTTATTTCTTCACCAGGATTCAGGGTAAACGATACAGATAATCAGTATTGGACCATAAACAATTCAGAGGCAGAAGGTAAACTGTTCTTCGGCGACAACTCTATGTATTGCAGCTACAATAAAAGAGGTAATAGTGGGAAAGGGCATTTTACTAATTATAGTGGATCCCATCAGAAGGTTTATGGCAAATATTTCTACTGCTACTCAAAAGGAGCACGAAACTTCACGTTATACCAGGATGTGAAAATACACAAGGCAGGATGGTATGTACTGCGCTGCAATGGTTTCTCCACCGCAAATGCCGATGCAATAGCGGCAAAGCAGACTGGAGCAAAACCGCTCGCCTTCCTCTTTGTCGCCACTCTTGACAAAAACAACAGTGCCGATACGAAAACGGCATCGGCATCATCTCTCGCACTGATGACACAGACTGATGCCAACACGCTGATAACAAACAACGATGGCTCTGGCGCCGGACAGGCTTTCTTTAACGGAAAATATGAAAACCAGGTACAGATGTGTATCGATACCGATGCCGACGGAAATCCCGTCAGCAAGGAACATCCTGTCACAATACGCATAGGATTCTATGTAGAGAAAGGCACCGACAATCCTTCTGACGACGAGATAACGGCTGTAGACAACTTCAAGCTGCTGTATGCCGGACCACGCCGTAACCCGGAGCTTATTCTTGATGAGGATAATACTCATCTGAGCTATCTTACCCTCGCCACCGATGAGTATAAGAACTCCATACTGCATCTAAAGCGCACGCTTAACCCGAATATGTGGAATTCCATCATACTGCCCGTCAACCTTACCGCCGGACAGCTGAAGCGTACCTTCGGCGACAACGTGAAGATTGCAAAACTTGCAAATCTTACCGACCACAGCGTGCAGTTCACTACCATTGAAACTGACAATGATGATTCCACTGCACTTGAAGCCTTTTCGCCATATATCATCTTTCCACCGGTGACTGAGACTATATCGCCAAGCTATACGGTAGAGAAATTCTATACCGCAGAGGGTGATGACAACTCAGAGTGGCTCGGTGAGAACCTTGAGAAATCTACTGACGAGAACAACAAGTTCTCGCTCACTATTCCTGCTAACCACTACGACATTACGATGGTTACCTTCGACAGAGACAAATTCAACGAATATGTGAATACTGACGGTAAGACCGACTGGGTGTCAAAAACAAGATTCACAGCCGACGGAAATGGCCACATGGAATGTCTCGGAACGATGGCTAAGACATACGATGAGAATGGTATCATCGAAGGTAGGGACAACCTCAACGGCGACTACTTTATGTATAAGGGCAAGTTGATACAGGTGCCGAGTGGTAATATGGAAGATGGCACACCGTATGAATATGGACTGAAAGCCTTTCGCTGCTGGTTTGAACTTACCGGAAAGGACAATGTCGAAGGCGGCAAGCCAAATGCGATGTCGCTATATATCGACGGTATAGAAGACAACACCACTGGTATTGAGGATATCCATACGGTAGAAATTCCATGTTCGTTCAAACGTGGCATCGACGCCGTGTTCAACATGAACGGACAGAAGATTCGCAACGGGCATGACACCACGGGACTTGCCAAAGGACTGTATGTCGTAAACGGAAAAAAAATTGTTGTCAGATAAATATACAACCGCAGGCTTTGCGGTTATGAGAGTTATAAAGATTATTGCATATTTAGGATAATAGAGATATGAACAGAAAAGAATATGTAAAGCCGTTATCACAGGTCGTAGAACTTGAAAATCTGTGCGACAGCGGAATAATGACGGCAAGTGTGTATAAAGGCAGCCTGAAAGGTGAGAATATCAGCAGATTTGATGTGATAGAAGAGACACAGACGAAAGCGGACAAGGATTATTCCACCTTATGGGGGAAAAATAATAAAGACAACTGGGGAGATGATTAATACTGTATTAATGGTAGCAAACATTTATTCTTCATAGAGGAAATATGCCATTTCGTATTCCGTATTGACAAAAAAACTGTTATTTACGCTACGTTATGAAAATAAAAGCGTAACTTTGCCCGATAAAATTGTATTTATTTACTTTATAAGCTAAACAAACAGTAATGAGGAAAAGAAACTTAACCGTATTGTTCGCCATTGCCGCCCTTACGGCAAGCGCACAGTCAAAGCTCGACCAGGAGAGCCTCTGGCGTCTGCAAGACCTGAGAGAGCAGGTGGAAACAAAAGCACAAAATAAAGGCGTAAGCGCAAAATCCATGGAGGCGCAGCAGAATATCGAAGTTTTCGTGAAGATGAACGATGGCGTCAATGCTGCGGAACTCTCCGGCAAGGGTTTCGATGTTGAGGCTCAGCGTGGAGAGTTCGCCGTAGTGTCTCTGCCGGTGAGCCGCATCATGGACCTCAACGACGTGGCAGATGTAAAGTCGATGAGCTACGGAAGAAAAGTGCAGCTCCGCCTCACTGAAGCCAACAAGCAGACGGGCGTTGACGAGGTGCACAGCGGAGTGGGTGCAAATAAGACACCATTTACAGGCAAAGGCGTGATTATCGGCGATATCGATATGGGCTTCGAGCCAAACCACCTGATGTTCCTCGACAAAGACGGAAAGTCGAGATTTAAATACTACACTGCCAACAACATGGTTTACAACACGCCGGAGCAGATAGCGGCATATACCACCGACAGCAGTGATGATACCCACGCAACCCACGTGATGGGCATTGCCGGAGGAAACTACGAGAGCGAAAGCTACAGCATCTCGGGCGTTGCCACGGAGGCTGACCTTGCCGGGGCATCCATAGAAGGATATGACACGGAGATTATGAAGGGGATTGAGGATTTCGTGGCATACGCCAAGGAGCAGAACAAACCTCTCGTAATCAACATGTCGCTCGGCGACAACTGCGGTCCGCATGACGACAGCGACGACCTGTCGCAGTATATCAACAAGGTAATCGACGACAAGGCTGCCGTAATCTGTATGGCTTCGGGCAACGAGGGAACAAACCCTATCGTGCAGCGCAAGACCTTCAATTCGGCAACCGACGAGCTTAGGGCTAACCTCCTCTGCGTACACCAGTATTATGGCTACTCGTATGAGTCGCCGAGCGTATATTTCAAGTCAGAGAAGCCTTTCTCATTCTCGCTCGTAATCTATGATAACCTGTCGAAGAAAATAATAAAGCAGTATGACCCCATCACCGGACCTACGATAAAGAACTATCAGTCTACTGAAGAGAAAGCTGACCCGGATTACTCTCAGTATTTCTCGGGAACCATTCGTGTCAGTGCCGACAACGTGAAGGACAGAGGCTACTACTATCTGCAGATTGCTTCGCAGAGATTCCAGCGAAAGAACAGCAACGTTACCATCGGATACATCGTAACCGGCGACGAGGGACAGTCTGTCGTTGCCTATGCCGACGACGCTACATATCTCGTAGACAGCTTCACTCCGTCAGCTTACAGCTTTCCTGAATATACTGCTGCCAAGGACGTTACTTTCGACGGAACCGTAAGCAACATGGCAGCCGGAACGAAGGCAATCATCGTGGGCTCTTACAACAGCCGCGACAAGGGTAAATACAGCAACAACAAGTCGTATTCCCTTTACAGCTTTGGAGAGACAAATGTCCTTGGCGACGTATCGTCGTTTACGAGCTGGGGAACAGTCGACGGCGTTTCCCTTCCGGATATCGCAGCCCCGGGCTGCTCGGTAGAGTCTGCCATCAGCACATACTATCAGAAAGCTAAGCGCGAGGCGTATACCAAGGGAGTATATTACAACGGCAAGACGTATTACTGGTCCGTAGAAATGGGTACATCCATGGCTGCTCCTTACATGAGCGGTGTGGCTGCACTCTGGCTGGAGGCTGACCCTACGCTTACTAACGAGGATATCAAGAAGATTGCCAAGGAGACGGCTATCAGCGATGAGTATGTAAAGAACACCAAGTATCCTGTGCAGTTCGGTGCCGGCAAGATTGATGCCTACAACGGACTGAAATATGTTCTCGACCATAAGACAACGGCTCTGAAGAGCGTGGATGCCGACAAGGACATGATGTTCCGCCAGACGGGCGACAACACCTACGAGGCTTATGTTGCCGGAGAGACGGCAATTACCGTTCGCTTGTTTGACATGAGCGGCAGTTTGGTAAGGGAGAGTCGTTCTGCTGGCAGCACGACAAGTTTCTCTGTTGCCGGCATGCCTAAGGGCATTTATGCCGTTGAGCTTTGTGGAGCTAAGACGAGTCATAAGATTAAGATTGCAGTGAAGTAAAACGTTACTTGCAGTATATATAAAATACAGTAGTCCCCGGAATGAACCATATCATTCCGGGGATTGCTGTTTTTTTCAAAAAGCCCCAATCGCATTCATAAGTAAATGTTCAAAAATAAATTTATAAATCAAATGAAATATATAAACGACAATAGAGACAA
>DCBP01000010.1:28170-81783 GCA_002314055.1 Prevotella sp. UBA1104 | reverse complement strand
ACAATAGACAACATTGTCTTCTATTGTCTCTATTGTCGTTTATATTAAATTAATTCTGATTAGTTACTTATAATATACATTATATCATTCTATGAATAATGCAGAATATATTCTTTTACTGCTGACGTTTCAGTGCAAACTGTGCCGTCTGTATCATTGAGAACACGTAGTGCTGCAGGGGCTTGAAGGCTGCACTCATGGTAGTCTCCTTCAGACTGCCGTCTGGATTTATAAGATAGCAGAAACTCTTCTGCATCTTAGGGTTATACACGTATACCATCTTCTGGTTGCGCGCAATAACCTGGTTGTCGGCAGAATAGAACACCATCGGGCGCGGCGTCTTCAGAATGTTCTGTCCGAAGCCGTCATACTCGTAGCTCATGTTGAGCAGGGAGAGCAGCGTGGGCATAACGTCTACCTGCGTGGCAAGTCCGTCGTAGTGTTTTGCCGGGATGCCAGGACCGAACATGATGAGCGGAATATGGTTGTAGGATTCCGGTGCCTCCGTCGTTGCCTTACCCACGAGCTTACCGTGGTCTGCCATGATAACAAAGATGGTATTTTTAAACCATGGCTCCTTTTCCGCCTTCTTCAGAAAATCCCCTATCGACCAGTCGGCATACTCCACAATCTGAGTCTCCGGTTCCTTGGTCTTCGGTTTGAAAAACGACGGGATGACATACGGCGGATGGTTGCTGATGGTAAGTATGGTGGCAAAGAAAGGTTTTCTTTTTGCTGCGCATGTATTTATCTTGTTCAGGGCATAGCCAAAGAGGAAATGGTCGGAAACGCCAAAGCTGTTCACCACCTCGTCTTTTGGATAGTCCTCCTGAGAGTAGATATCGTCATATCCGTTGGTGGTGAAGAAAGCCTTCATGTTGTCATACTGCGCCTCGTGGGTCATGAAAAACATGTTGTGGTAGCCGTAACTTTTCAGCACCGTAGGGATACCCGTGCGGTGGGGCGTAACCGTTCCCTTCATCAAATTGCGGAACATAAGAGCCGGAAAGGAATAGAGCGATGCCGTCATGCCGTGGTTGGTGTGGATGCCGGCACTATAGTAGTGGGTGAAGGCAAGCGAGTGGTTGTAGAGCGAGTCGAGGGTTGGAGTGAGGTGCTGCTCCTGACCGAAGGTGGAGAGGAAGTTTGCCGACATCGATTCCATGAGTATCACCACCACATTGCGCTTCTGCGGTTCTCCCGTGGTTGTAATCATGCGGCGCATCACGTGCATGCTGTCCACCGCTCCACTGATGCCAAGCGACTGCCGAGCTGCCGTTATCGCCTCGCCGTAAGGCATGAGATGCAATTCGCTGTTCTCCTTGCGCATGTCGTCGAGCGCACTGGTAAGGAGGTTGAATGCCGGGTTGATGCCGAGCTGGTTGAGGAAAGGATCATCGCAGTAATAAGCCTGACTAATCTTTATAGGGTTATAGCCCGTTCTGCCGCGGATGCCGAAGAGACAGAGGAGCGAGAGGGCGACGGCAATAATGAAGCGGCATGCCATGGGGAGGATAAAGCGGTCGTCTTTTCTACTGTCGTCAATCAAGCGGTCGAAGTAGCGGCGCAGGAAGACAAGTCCTGTGATATATCCGGCGGTGATTATGAAATACAGGGCGATGTGCAGGATATATGATTTCTCCTGAAACACCATTCCCGCCGTTGTCGTGGCATAGCCGAACCATTCGAAGATGGAGGAGTTTATATTCTTGAAGAAGTATTCAAAATACGGAGTGTTTGCCGATGATGCCATAAACACAATGGCATAAAAGACAAAGAACCACCAGTTTGCCGCCTTCCGCACCACCTTGCCGGTATATCCTAAGGCTGCGGCAATGAGCGTGACGGCAAGTGGAATGATCATCACGTAGCATGCCGTGACGTTGTCGAACCACACGCCCTTCAAAAAGGCAGTGGCAACGCTCGCACCTTTGTCGGTTATCATACTGTGGAGACACAGAAGCTCGATGAGTCTGAATACAGTTAGTACTAACAGTGAAACGGCATGCACGGAAAGTAGCCATGCCATGGAAAGAAGGAATTTTCTGTTTCGAAACATTTTTATTGTATTATTTTTATCTATAGCTTTTTTATAAATTGGGTGGAAATCTTTATGTTTCTTCATTGCAAAGATACAGTTTCGTTAGTGACAATACAAAAAGTCGAACTAAAAAGTGTGGTATTTCGCAAAAAGTCGAACTAAAAAGTGTGGTATTCCACAAAAAGTCGAACTAAAAAGTGTTGCCAATGATGATGCCCGTTATTCTCTTGTCTGACAGGAGAGAAGTGGGAGGCGCCAAATATAGAGAGCTTTTTGCGCTTATTCCTTGCCGTATTAGCATTTTATATCCAAAATAAGGTGGAAAAGCAGTTATTTCAACGTAATAAATGTTGAATAAAGGCAAAAATATGTATCTTTGCATGGCATTATGCCAAGTAGGACGGCATTCTTGCGGAAAGGAATCATACTCTTTAAACAAAAGCATGAAGATTGTCATAGCAGAACAATATAGGAAATATACGGATTTCATAAAAACCATACCGTCGATGTTCGACAGCGGTAGTGTGGAGGTGCTCAAGGACAAACGCAACAGCGTAATACGTCTGCAGCACGACGGACTGACGTTTATCGCCAAGCGCTACAAGCGTGTTAATTGGATTCAGAGCATCATATATACCCACTTCCGCCGTACCAAGGCAAAAAGGGCATACCTCTTTGCCGACGAGTTCCGTAAGCGCGGTGTCAATTCGCCGCGTGCTGTGGCTTATATGGAGGAGTATGAGCGTAGACGGTTTACCGTGGGATATTTTGTCTATGAAGAGAGTAAGGGACGGGAAGTGTTTCAGGAACTCGTGAAGAAACAAGATTTTGACCACGAACTTGCAGATGCCGTAATCGACTATATCGTTTTCATGCACAGTCGCGGAGTGCTCCACGGCGATCTCAATTCCGCAAATTTCCTTTATACCAAGGATGCAGACGGCAGGTATCACTTCGACATGATTGACACCAACCGCTCACATTTTTGCGACGGCTGGCCTACCGACAAACAATGTCTGGAGAACCTGAAGCGCTTTACCCACCGCCGCGACCTCTACGAATATGTAGTTAGAGGATATGCCCAGCGCAGAGGGTGGAACGAGGAAGAAACGGTGATGAAGGCCGTGGAACTGCTCGACAGGTTTGAGAATAGGAAGAAGATACGGCTGTAAACGCATACCATATTTTTCCTAAAATACAGTTCGGGTAGTTCAACTCTCTTTGTGTCAATTACTTTTTTTCAATACCGAGTATATCAAGATAATAATTGATATAGTCATCCACTGTTTTGTCCCAATTGAATTTAGCGGCACGCTCTTTCAGCTTTTCGCCCTTTCCTACAGGGTCTGAACTGAAATCAGCCAATCCTTTTTCAACCTTCTTCGCCATATCGGAAGGAGTAAGGCTGTCGAAATAATATTCCAACTTTCCTCCAACTTCAGGAAGAGACGTAAGACGTGTTATAAACGACGGCTTACCGAAACACATTGCCTCAACGACAGGAAGTCCGAAGCCTTCGCTCAATGAAGGGAACATCATTGCCTTGCTGCGGCTCAAGAGGGCAGCTTTCTGGCCGGTACTAACCTTACCGACAAATATAACATTCTTTATGCCCTTGCTTTTTACGAGATTGTTCAGAAATTCCACATATTTCTTGCCTGCAGAACCGGCAATGACAAGTGTTTCACCGGGAAGGTATTTCATCATCTGCACAAGCAGATGTACATTCTTCTTCCTTGACCATCGCGATATATGGAAGAGGAAACTCTTTGGAAGGTTCATTCCTGAAAGGATGTTGTCGTATTCATCTTGAGACTTCGTATTTAGGTTTGTTACTCCGTTGTATATAACTCTACCGGGTTTGTTCCCAAGTCTGAAATTAGCCTCGACATCGTTTTTCGTGAAATTTGATATATATCCATAATGTGTTGCCCTATTCAATCTACGGCTTGTCAGCCATAGTTTCTTGCTCTTGTGTAGCGTTCCAATCTCATTATGAAGAAAGTTCACGTCGTGGACGGTCATTAACTGTAGTGGGGCAAGCTTTACACGAAACTTCAGGAACTGATTGGTCCAATGAAGCAAATCGAAATGCGGAAGCACCAGTTTCTTTATATTATGCAACAGAGGAAAATTAATCAGTGTGCGCATGTTGCTACCTATGCTCACATATTTAACATCATCGCCATAGGCACCTATCTGACATGGCTTTACGATAAAATATAGTTGTATTCCATATTTCTCCTTCAGTTCAGGAGCTCTTTTGCTAAGGCGTTTTGCTATGCTGTTTTCAAATTCGCCCAATCCTGTATTGAATAGATGCGAATTTGTCATCGACACGGCAATTCTTATTTCCTTTGTTTTTGTAGTCATATTATTTTTGCAGAATATATTTTATTTGTCTAAATCATCATCCTTTATCCTTATTCTTCCGTCGTAGGTAAGGAGCGTGTCTCTCGTGTATTTGTATTCGGGCGAGGCAATCGACTGCGTCTCGTCGTAGCGGTTTGATTCCACATCCATTATGCCACACATTAGTTCGTAGACGAGGTCGTTGGTGAAATATGCGTGGCGGTGTATCTTCAGTGTATCTGCTACTGACGGATGATGCCTTTGGTATTCGTCCGACAGGTATATCCACATCGGTATCCTGACCATCTTGAAACCGAGAAAACGCGGCGAGCGACGCATGTCGGGGATGCCGCCGTGGTCGGAGAAGTATACCATTGCCTGCAGGTTGAGCCTCTGTTTTGCCTTCTCGAAAAACTGCTGCAACACGTGGTCGGTGAAGTGTATGGAGTTGCGGTAGCACTCCACGTCGTCGCCTTGATGCAGATGGTTTTCCTGGGCGTAGCTCTCCGGATAGCGGTTGATGTAATTGAAGTGGCTGCCCTTGAGATGGAGCACCACAAGATTGTTTTTCGTAGGGTCTACATCGTCGAGAAAATCGATTAGCGAAGTGTCGAACTGCTGCACGCCGCCCACCTTCTTTACCCACGTTGCCGTGTCAGACGTGTTGGCAACGAGAGTTACCGAAGTGTCGTTAATGCCGATGTAGCTCTGGTTGCTGAACCAACGTATGGTGTATCCCGCTTTCCTTGCAATATCCACAATGGAACACGAGTCGCTGAAGTCTTTGTTGTTATACTGGTTGCGCTCCGTGAGTACACGCTCCAACGACGGCACTGTCTGCATGGCGCACGAGTAGGCATTCCTGAAAAACATGAAATGCTCCTCGTCTTTCTTCATCTTGCTCTCCCACGGCGTGGTCTCGAACGGCTGTTCCGTGAATGCGCTCATATAGTCGCGACAAGCCGATTCGCCGATTACCATTATAATAGTATGTGGCTTTTCTTTTTCTGCTGATGATGAAGAAGATTCGCTGTCGGCAACCTTGTCTTTCATTGAAACTCTCAGGTCGGCAAGTCGCTGCTCCATTCCCGTGCGGTAGCGGCGCAGACTGCGGTTATAATTCCTCACGTCGATATACAGGTTTACCACTCCGCAGCGCACAAAGAGTCCGTGGTGCGGCTTCCATATATATATGGAGAAATATATGAACAATGCTGCAACCAAAATAATCTGCCACCATTGCATGCCCTCAACGGCTGGGGTATAATTGGCAGCAATGCTTAATGTAAACACGAGAACAATGGCTACGAGAGCCAATGCTGATTTGAATATGCCGAACGACTTGACAAACTCCACCGCTTCGCTGAAATACGTGTTGAGCAGTGGCGCCATGCCGGCGTCGTCGATACATACCTTGTATGTGGCATAATACGCTATCTCGGCAAGCGGAATAATAATGAGCACCGCTTCGATGATGCCGACCACTGCTGTTGCCGCTACAGGGGAGACCGACGACAATAGTACGTGAAGAGCTGTGAGCCAACCGAAGAGGTATATGCCGAAGGCGATGTCCATGTGGTTGTCGTAGTCGGGCGACGAAGACCGGTGAGTCTTGTCATACAGTATGTTGTATGTTAATATCCATAATAGCGAAGCAGACATTGCCGCTATTGCGGAGAGCCTTAATTCGTATACTCCGGAAAAACATATCGGCAATACCGTTTGGATTGAGGCAATGAGATAACGTCGGAACTGCTGTCCGATGGAGTTTCTCGCAAGTCCCATATTATATCTCCGGAATATGCCATAGCCTATTCCAAAAAGTGTTATTGCGATAATTGTCGGTAATATAAAAGCCATAATCTATCTTTCTTGTTATAACAGAACAAATGGTTGTATTATATAAAATAGAGATGCAAAGGTAAACATTTTCTTATATTTATCCAATTGTTCTCATTTTTATAACCATATTACATATATTAAATATAAAAAGCAACAAGATATTGCATCTGCATAATGCCTTTTTTAAACGATTTACATGTCAGTGCCATAAAATTCTGTTAAATATATTCTGCAATTTGCCGTAAGCGGACAATAATCATTACTTTTGCGCCATGATGAGAAAAATTCTTTCCTTTATAATATTATTTCTTGTCTTTATTGCGACAAGGAGTGTGGCGCAGAATGCCGTCTTCGGCAATAATGTGAATCCGGAAGACCGCGAGGTGGACATGGACAACCCTACGTTCGTGCCGATGGTGAAAGTGGGGAAAGTGCTCCATGGCAAGGACAGCATTCAGTATGTTGAACTGAACAACGTGTATGTATATCCGCCACAGGTGTTCAAGAATGAAAAGGCGCGTCAGCGTTATACCCGACTGGTGTATAACGTGAAGAAGGTTCTGCCTATTGCCAAGGAGGTGAACCATATAATTATCGAGACTTATGAATACCTCCAAACGCTACCCAACAAGAAGGCAAAGGACAAGCACATGAAACTCGTGGAGGCAAGTATCAAGAAGGAGTATACGCCGAGAATGAAAAAGTTGACATTCTCGCAGGGTAAGCTGCTCATCAAACTTGTTTACCGCGAATGTAACTCCTCGTCTTACCAGCTCATAAAAGCCTTCCTCGGTCCTATCCGTGCCGGTTTCTATCAGGCGTTTGCCTGGACTTTCGGAGCAAGCCTCACAAAGAAGTATGACCCGGAGGGGGAAGACAAGGAGACGGAACGCGTGGTAAGACTCGTGGAGAGCGGACAACTGTAATTTGAATTAAGAGTTTAGAATGTAGAATGTAGAGTTGTCGGCTTCACCGATTGAGAATTGATAAATTAAGAGTTTAGAATGTAGAGTGTAGAGTTTGTTGGTCTTTGACCAATTAAGAATTTGGAATTAAGATTTGACCTATAATTCATCAATCCTTAATCGCAGCGAAGCGAGAACAACTCTAAATTCTACACTCTAAACTCTTAATTTATTAATTCTCACGAGAGTGCAAGATTGTTAACCATTATGGCGATGGTTTTCAGTCGGGCATAGTCAAACGACATATACATCAGTCCGCCGTACCTGTTCTCTGTTCCCCAAGAATTCTTGCAGATAAAATATTTCCTTCCCTGCTTGTCGTGTGCAATTCCGATTATAGCCATGCAGTGGTCGTCGGTAGTACGGAAAGCTTCAAATTCCCTTTGTCTTAGTTCCTGTCCGGCATTTCGCTTATTTTCCGGCACATCAGCAACACCTTTTTCAAACGAGAAACCGTTCTCGCTGATATCCCCTTCCCAACAAACGGGATGCCCGGAGCGTAGCGAGCGCTCCATGATATTCATCATATTATTTAAGCTGACATTCAGAAACTTCTCATTGTTGTAGTTGTCGGGCAGCGACAACACCGCCTTTCTGTTCATCGGGATATGCGTAAAACTGGTGAAAGCCTGATATTCGTCGGGCATGCACACGCTATGGGCAAACTCCAGCGGTGTATATTCCATACTGTACATATACACATGAAAGGGCAACGGATTGATACTGTTGTCCATCAGTCGGTCGGCGTCCGTTCTTGTGCGCTTTAGTCCCCATCCAGCCATAGCCTCCGTTTTTATCATATTGCGCAATTTAAGTGCTGTAGCATTCATGTTGCAGTCGGAATGATACGAGTCGTAAGGCATCAGTCCGTAAGTCTGAATCAGTCGTATCAGCTGTGGCATCACGCCACGTGTAGAAATTTTCCGTGCTCCTTTGCTGAAGAAACATCTGTCCACCTGTTCCCTCATGAACATTCTTGCCACATAGGCAGCAGACAGATTTACGGAGTCGCCCCTTGTTATATGTTCTGTTTCGATAGTGGCGAGCATGGCATACGCCCAGCACAGACTGCTGCTTCCCTGGTTCTTGACTGGTGTCATCGGCAGCCGCACCTCATCAGCGAAAGAGATGTGTTGTGAAGTCTTGCTGTTGTTTCCGCATCCTGCAAAGAGTACAACAACAGTTACCACAGATAATATTTTATGAATATATCCCATATTATGAGGAATTTATAATAGTTATAAGACCAATAGGACTAATAGAACCTAATAAGACCAATAGGACTAATAGAACCTAACTAATAATCCGTTTACCCAACACGTCCTTTCCACCACGTTCTCATATACTCTCTCAGAGTTTTTCCCTTCCCTCCCTTTGGGAGGGTTATGTTGGGTTTTCTCAGTGTCTATTCCTTCCCTCCCTTTGGGAGGGTTAGGGTGGGTTTTCTCTTACTCCACCAATTTCCCCTCAGCCATCAGTGCATTCCACATTGAGAATCTTGCCTCGGGAGCCATCCTCTCTATTTCTTCAAACAGGTGAGCGACGCTGGAGCGATGGCTGTCAGTTTCATACGGACAGAGTTTCTTCTGTTTCTCGTAGCCCTGCCGCTCAGCATAGCAGCGAATGTCAGCCTCCTCCTCCATACATAGCGGACGGATTATCGTTATCGGCATCTTCCTCATCTTTAGCCTTGCCGGCATAGTAGAAAAATGCCCCTGGAAAATCTGATTCATCAGTGACGTATGAATGATGTCGTCCTGGTGGTGCCCCAGGGCAATCTTGTTGCAACCCAGCTCCTGGGCTTTCATGAAAATCTGTTTCCGGCGGTTCCATGAACAAAGGAAGCACGGCGACTTCCGGCTGTCGGTAGACATGTCGAAGCCCGTGGTTACCACGTGTAGCTTTACGCCATGCCGCTCACAGAAATCCTCAAGATACTTCGTGTCGCTCTCGTATTTGATATTCTCCATCCGAATGTGTATGGCATGTACGCTGATGGCAGGTTTGCTGATTCGCGCCTGTCTGCCGAGCATCTCAACGAGAAACAGTGAATCCTTGCCGCCAGAGAGTCCTATCAGAATACTGTCGCCGTCTTCTATCAAACTAAATTCACGTATTGCTTTCCGGAAGCGTCTCTGCAGTCGCGCTGCAAGCTTTTGCTCTTCTGTGGGTTTTGGCATATTTGATTAGAAAAAATATTATTTATAATGTGTAGCCTTTATTGTCTTTTTATTTAAGAAAGACGAGATATACAGCTCCGATGAGCATGAGGAATGCGAGATAATGGTTCCAGTGCAGTCCCTGACCGGTGAACATCATGTTTATTATTACTGTAAACACAATCAAGCTGATGCATTCCTGGATAACCTTCAGCTGCACGAGAGTAAACGGACCGCCGTTGCCGTCGAACCCAATTCTGTTTGCCGGCACCTGACAGCAATATTCGAAGAATGCAATTGCCCATGAAAAGGCGATGACGCCAATCAGAGGCCAGTTGCTGCTTGTTCCCGTCTGCTGCAGTTTCAGATGTCCGTACCACGCCAGTGTCATGAATATATTGCTTGCCACGAGAAGCAATACAGTGTATAATCCGCTCATTTTTAATTCCTTGTTTTTGTAGTTTCCTGTAATATGTTGCGAAATTACATATAAAACTGCTCATGACCAAAATATTGGATGAATTTATATTAAATTCTGAATTCTACTTCATACCGAAAGGAACATACAACTTAAATCGTTAAATCACAATAAATAATTTGTTCACCACTGATGAACCATTGTTCAATGATGTTGAACCAATATTCAGTTGTACTGAACAATTATTCAATGGCGGTGAACAAATTTATTCGAGCTATTGGGCTGGAAAATGTAGTAGGTGCGGTGTCTCACCGCACCTACTAACTTGAACATCATTTCGTGATGGTCAGAATTTTCATTTACAGCCGTACGGTTTGAATTTAATGGTAAAACTCTGATTTTAAATCTCGCGAGGAATAAGTTTATAGCTGAATATGTCTTTTTCAATAGTACAACTTGAATATTTACGGATATTTTTAGTATCTTTGGACCTGTTTTATAGATATAACAACCAATTTGCATATAAATTAACAATATTACAAACGAAAAAAGCATGATGAAAACAAAACTTTTAGCAGCCTTGTTCCTTTGTGGTGTTGCACTGAGTGCAGCAGCCGACGACGGCAAGGTTGACGTGCTCTACGTTGATGGTACGAGCCATGTAATTACGCTGTCGCAAGTGGCAAAGATGCAGGTGGCAGACGGCAACGCCGTTTTCTTTGGCAAGGACGGCAAAACAGCTGCAACTCACAAAATCAGCGACATCGAAAAGATTAACCTTACAGTCTCGACGACTTCGATCTCACAGACTAAGGGCGAAAACGGTATCATTGTCCGTTCCAACGGAAATACAGTGAGCGTTGAAGGTTTGGCAGACGGTAAATCTCTCGAAATCTTCTCTGCCGGAGGAGAACTGCTGAGAAAAACAACTTCAGTGAATGGCAAGGCAGCGGTAGATGTAACGTCGCTCACCAACGGAGTATATGTCGTAAAAGCCGACGGAAAGTCGCTGAAAATGGTTAAACGATAGTGGCAGAGGGTGATAGCCCTGTACCTATATATAATATATATAAAGAAAGAACAAGAATATGACAAAGAAGATATTATTTCTGCTGAGCATGCTGCTGTGTGTCGTCACGGGAGCCATGGCGCAGAATTCCGACGACAACAAGGTGTTTGTGGTTAAGAACGGCCGCATCGTGTCGTCATACGAGATTGGAAAGGACATAGACAACATTACTTTCCAAAAGAGCATCGCCCTCGATGGCAACGCCGTGCAGGTGGGCGACCAGAAGATAGAGATGAAGTCGGCAATTATAATGCAGCAGAACGGACTGATTTATGTGTTTCTCTCGCCACTCGAAGATGCCAAGACGACGGCAGACGTTGCCGGAGGCGACTACTACATGCAGATTGTAATGTCGCCAACACTGCTCGGAGAGAACATCACGCTGAGCAAGTTCTCAGAGGAGTTTGAAGAGGACGAGATGTTCCAGGTGTCTTTTATGGACAAGAAGAAGTATGACGAGGATGACAACTACGAGCCGCCGATGTTCTCGTCTGACGACTATAGCGACCTTTTCACCGACGGAACGCTGTATCTAAACTATACCGACGATGAACTCGATTTCCATTTCAGTGGCGATGCGGCAGAGGGCGCAGAGACCTTCGCAGCGCAATACAAGGGTCCGTTTACCGAGATAAAGCAGAACCCGTATTACTTCAGTGTAGACGGCGACCGCATGGATCTGCGTGCGGCATTTGCCGAGAAGGTGGCAGACGGAGTGGCTTTCTATCTCACTCCGGGAAACATCGACAAGGCAAACAGGCTCGACGACACATATTACTATATCCGTCTCTTCGTGCCAAACTCAGAAATGGACGGTACGGACATCGACATTAAAGGCAACCGCGAATACGAGCTTACGTTCCATGACAACAAAACAGATCCGAACAATCCGAAACTCGTCAGCCTATACAACGGCTATACGGGCAAGGGCACAGGATATGTGAGCGTGAACGACCTCGGCGACGGACTCTATAGCATTATCGTCGACGTGGAGGGTATCGGCGACGACGACTACGATGTACAGGTTGTTTACCGCGGCACTCCGGCAGAATACGACCTCTCCGTGCCGAGCAACTATACCGTGGCAGACGGCGACCCGATAGATTTGAAGTCGTGTGTAGTAGAACTCGACAATAGCAATGAAGAAAGGTCTATGTATACTATCTATCTCTCGCAGAAGGAGGGCATTACAACCGTTGAGGGTATGGCAGATGCCGATATCGTGGTAACTTATCCTGATGACTTCATCAACGACGACCAGACACACGGATTCTCTGGCACCGACGTTAACGCATTAATTTCGGTAAAATACAACGGCGAGACATACAGCCAGTCGAACACTGGCAACGCTGCTGCTATCGCACTCGGCGGCAATGCCCGCGCTACGGTGAATGCAAACAATGCCAACGTAGACTTCACCATCTTCGGATCTACCAAGTTCGGCGGTAACCTGAAGGGACACTACGAGGGCAACGCAACAAGAGTAACAAAGTAAAGGAAGGAGGAAACAGACAATGAAGAAAACTATATTATCCGTATTGATAATGGCGGCATCATTCGGTTTGACCGCCAATGCGCAGCAGAAAGTAAACCTTAACCTTGGCAATCAGACCGTTGCTACGGTGCAGCTCGGTGAGGGCGACTATATTTCCTTCGGCAGACCGGAGGGAGTGCCGGAGCAAAAAGACGTAGAGGTGGTGAAGACCGAAACGGGAAAGAACTACGTTTCTTACAAGGTGGAGACGAAACAGGCTGACAAGATGTATCAGCATGTATTGCTCCTGAAATCATATGTGGAGTTGCTGTCAATAAAAATGGGCGGTACGTTTGACGAGAACGATAAGGCTTCGCTAAAAAGTCTTTTCCAGACTCTTATACTTGCCGGATACGGAAGCACTGGCACGGGAACGCAGACTTATACCTTCACCGATGGCGTGAAGGATGCTGCCGGACAGACTCAGTTTATTCCGGGCGGACAGGATTACTATATCGTAACATGTGGCGTTACCATGGGTGCCGACAATACACCGGCGCTCGACGACGACCTCTCGTATACAAAAGTGCGCACAGCCGACCATGGTGAGAGCAGCGAGACTCTCTCTGTTGAATATAAGGGAATCGACGACAACGGACAGGCAACCTTCGACGTGCAGCCGGGAAGTGGCATAAAGACCCTGTATATGGTGCTTGGCAAGGCGAAGTCTATCGACGAATTTATCAACGTATACAGCTACGACTACTTGATGTTCACACAGAGCACTCAGTTCACCCGCGACCAGTGGCTCGCCCTTGGCGAAGACAATGCCCAGAAGTGGAATATCACGGAAGAGGGCGACTACTCGTTCTATGTTCTCGGTATCGACGAGAACGGTGATTGGGTGAAGGCGCAGATTCTGAATCAGCATATCAAACCTGCTGCCGACAACGACTGTCCGGAGGTTAACATCACCAATTACACAAGTGGCGATCCAGACGAAGACGGTGTAGGAAGCGTAGCCATTCAGTATGAGATAAAGACGAAGGCTGAGAGCATCAGCAAGGCTAAGATGCTCCTGATGAAGGAGAACGATTGGGACGACGCTCTCAACGTGTATATGAAGACTGGTAAATACGAAAAGCCTTCCGACGCTTGGGCTGTCTATATGGACGAATCTAAGGATGCCGTTGACGTTACAGATGCCGTGAAGGAGCTTGGCAACAAGCTCAACTATTCATGCGGGTTCTCAGAGAATGAGCGTGGCTGGTATGTGGCAGTTCTCGCCGTTACCGACAGCTACGGTACTACCGTAACACGTGCTGCGTTCCACTCTCACATGGATCCAACCAATGGCGAATGGAGCATCTTCTCACGTACCTTCCCGGTAAATGACACTCCGGCTTCGGCAAAGAAGAAGGCAATGCCGCTGATGAGTGGCACGGTAAAGATGAAATAAGCAAAAAAATATAGAGGATGTTTCTTCTATAAAACAAGAGAGAGAGTATACTTTGCGGTATACTCTCTCTCTTTATAGTTTTTTATTCAATCTCCAATTTTGTTGTTGAATTTCGTCATTCCTTATACGCCTCGGCCATAGATGCAGCAATGATATCTTCAGACGTTACCTCCTTCGGGTTAGACTTAATGTCGGAGAGGTCAAACTCGTCAATCTCGACTTCAGTCTTGCTCTTCGCCGTCTCAATCTTATTGTCGGCGACTTCACCATTTACTTCCTCGTCGTTCTTCTTTTGTGGAATAATGAAATCCTGTTTCACTTCCGTGTCGGGCACGGTGAGCACCGGTTCCTCCTCCATCTTCGTGCGGTCGCCCTTGGCTGCAAACACGGCATCGATAAACTGCGGCTTGCGCTTCAGCATCTGTAGCGTCAGCTTGCTTGCCTGCTGCTGGCTCTCCTTCTTGGAATATCCCTCGCCAGTGCCGCCCTCAAGACCTTCCACAATAACCTGATATTTGAAAACAGGACTGTTCTTGCCCTCTCTCGTCTGTTCCAGGAGTTTGAAGTCAAGTTTCACCTTGTTCTTCTGACACCACTCAATAAGTTTGCTCTTGAAGTTGATCTCCTTGTATGCCACCTTGTCGATGTTGATAAGCTGGGCAAGGATGCGCTTCTCCATGAAACGCATGCAAGCCTCGTAGCCGCGGTCGAGATACATAGCCCCGACCAGTGCCTCAAACGCATTCCCACCCATGTAGCTGTTATGGGAGGGAGTATGTTTGCCTGATTTAATCAACTGTGTTATTCCCATTTCGTTGGCAAGGCGGTTCAGCGTGTCGCGCTGTACAATCTTGCTTCGTGTGCTTGTGAGGAAACCCTCACGCTTGCCCTCGAAATGGCGATAAACGATGTCGCCCACGATGGCATCGAGAATGGCATCACCGAGAAACTCCAGACGCTCGTTGTTGAGCGGACGGCCCTTCTCATTGCGGCGGGTCACGCTCTTGTGCATCAGAGCGAGCTTGTAGTAGTGGATGCGGTGGGGATAGAATCCGAAGATGTTGTATAAAGCCGAATAAAGCTCCTTTTCCTTGCGGAAGGGGAGCCTCATTCGGTCTATGAAGTTATTAATCATCATACTTCTTGAAGATTACACAAGCGTTGTGGCCTCCGAAACCGAAGGTGTTGCTCAAGGCAGCGCGTACTGTGCGCTTCTCAGCCTTGTTGAATGTGAAGTTCAAGTTGTAGTCGATGTTCTCGTCCTTATCGTCCTCCTGGTGGTTGATTGTAGGTGGAACGATATCGTTCTTTACAGACAATACCGATACCATAGCCTCTACAGCGCCGGCAGCACCGAGCAGGTGACCTGTCATAGACTTTGTAGAGCTGATGTTCAGCTTGTATGCGTGCTCGCCGAAGAGCTGCTGGATAGCCTTAACCTCAGAGATATCGCCAACAGGGGTAGAAGTACCGTGCACGTTGATGTAGTCGATGTCCTCCGGTTTCATTCCGGCATCCTCAAGAGCGTTCTTCATTACGAGAGTTGCTCCGAGTCCCTCCGGGTGAGAGGCTGTGATGTGGTAAGCGTCGGCACTCATGCCCTCGCCAACCATCTCTGCGTAAATCTGTGCTCCGCGTGCCTTGGCGTGCTCCAGTTCCTCAAGGATAAGACAGCCTGCACCCTCGCCCATGATGAATCCGTCGCGGCTTGCGCTGAATGGGCGCGATGCGTGCTCAGGATCGTCGTTGCGTGTAGAGAGGGCGTGCATAGCGTTGAATCCGCCAACTCCGCATGCGCAGATTGCTGCCTCGGCACCACCGGCAACGATAGCGTCAGCCTTACCCAGACGGATGAGGTTGAATGCATCGGCAAGTGCGTTTGTTGAAGATGCGCATGCTGATGTCGTTGCATAGTTAGGACCGTGGAATCCGAAACGGATAGAAATCTGACCTGCTGCGATGTCTGAAATCATCTTAGGGATGAAGAACGGGTTGAACTTTGGTCCGTTCTCTTTATGGAGAGCATAATACTCTACCTCGTCCTCGAATGTCTTGATACCGCCGATACCGACGCCGAACACAACGCCAACGCGGTTTTTGTCAACCTTCTCCAAGTCCATCTTGCTGTCGTCTACAGCCTGTACGGCAGCTGCCATGGCGAGCTGTGCGTAGCGGTCCATCTTGCGTGCCTCTTTGCGGTCGATATAGTCATTGGCGTTGAAGCCCTTAACTTCGCAAGCGAACTGTGTTTTGAACTTTGAAGCGTCGAACAATGTAATAGAAGCTGCACCGCTCTTTCCTGCGAGCAGGTTGTTCCATGTCTCCTCTGGATTGTTACCTACTGGAGTGATGGCGCCGAGTCCTGTTACTACTACTCTTTTTAATTCCATATTGTATATATAAGTATAAGAGATGATATAAGAAAAAAGGTGAAAGAAGTGAGGTGAGATCCTGTGTCTTTCGGTCTCATCTCACCACTTTCACCTTAAGCTTATATCACTTCAGATAAATTATTTTGCGTTCTCCTCGATGTACTTGATAGCGTCGCCAACAGTAGCGATTGACTCTGACTTGTCATCTGGAATAGTGATGTTGAACTCCTTCTCAAACTCCATGATGAGCTCTACTGTATCCAGAGAGTCAGCGCCGAGGTCGTTTGTGAAGCTTGCCTCTGGCTTAACCTCAGACTCCTCAACACCCAGTTTATCAACGATGATAGCTTTTACTTTTGATTCAATTTCTGACATAATTGTAATGTTTAAAATGTTTTAAATTGTTTTCTGCTTAAAAAATCGGATGCAAAGGAACGAATTTTTATTTACGTATGCAAGTATTTGTTGTAAAAAAGCACTATTTGATGCACAAACACACCCACATTGTGCATATCTTTAGCTGTTTTTACTCCCATTTCTCCCGTCGGAGTGGATAATTTCCACGTAATTCTTCAAACTTGTCGGGAGTGGATTTCAGTCGCCGACTGTCGTCGAGAGGGTTGTAAAGTTGTAGCTTTTTGTCGTTTTCGTCTCCATGTGGTGTCATGGTTGGCGGTAGCGACGGCGGCGTTATGTGCCAGCGGTTCTCGATACCGAAGAAGCGGCAGAGCCCCTCTACAGCCATATTGTCGGCATTAGTCTTGCCGTCTGCACTGTATCCGGCAATGTGGGGCGTTCCTATATATACCTTATTTAATAAGGTGAGGTTAATATTCGGTTCGTTTTCCCATGTGTCGATAACGGCATCAGACACATAACCCTTATCCAAGGCATTAAGCAGGGCAGCGTTGTCTACCACTCCGCCGCGACTGGTATTGATAATGAAAGGATGGCATTTCAGCCGATGGAAGAAATTCTCGTCGGCGAGATAAAAAGTGGGGCAGTTGCCAGTTTTCGTAAGTGGCACATGGAATGTAATGACCTTACATTCTTTTTCTATGCTTTCCATCGATACAAACTCTTCCGCCGTTGAACCCGAATTCTGAAGCGGAGGGTCGCAAATGAGCACCTTGAACCCCATGGCACGTGCTTCTGCCGCAACCTTTGAGCCTACGTGTCCGTAGCCTACAACGCCAATAGCATCTTTTGCCGGGTCGAGTCCCTTTTCGCGGCAGAGCAGTATCAGAGTGGAGCGCAGATACTGTGCCACGCTGCCGGAGTTGCATCCCGGACAGTTCATCCATTTTATTCCGGCACGCTTCATGTATTCCGTGTCGATATGGTCGAAACCGATGGTAGCTGTGGCAATAAACTTCACTTTGCTCCCGGCAAGCAGCTGTTCGTCGCAGTGTGTACGTGTCCTCACTATCATTGCATCAGCGTCTCTCACGTTGTCGGCACTAATGTCGGCTCCCTTTATATATACAGCATCGGGGGTTATCTGTGATATGGTTTCCCTGATGTATGGTATCTTGTCGTCTATTACAATTTTCATTTCTCTTTTCTTCTTGAATATGTATGGCAAAGGTATAGCTTATTGTTGAGAAAAAACAGAGAGATGATAAAAATGTCGTTAAAGAAAGGAGAATATTTTTTTTCGTAAAAAAATATCAAAGTATTCAACTTTTGGATTTTTACAAAAACCTAAAAACACAGTAGCGTTTAGGCCAAACACCAGTAGCGTTTGGGCTTTGTTAATTAATTTAATATTGCAATCAAAAACTTAGGATACGCTAAATGTACTAAAATTTGAGAAGAGCCAAACATTTTTATTTAATTCTTATGCTTTCGTGCATTTCTTTGCGACCTTCGTAATAGGCATGTATCATCGAGGCAAACAGCGACTTGCCGAACCGCCTCGGGCGATTCAGAAACACATACTGATAACCATTTTTTTTGAAATCCACAAGATACTGCGTCTTGTCGACATAAAAATAATTACGCTCCCTAATCTTGCTGAACGTCTGTATTCCTACCGGATATTTTCTCGTCTGTGCCAGAGTTCCTCTTGTTTTACTTGTTTACCTACTGTAAAAAATACTGCAACCGGCATCTTTGTGCAAATTTAATGAGTATTTGAATAAGCGACAAATTCCTTACATCAAATAAACTGTGATATAACGACAATGAATGCCATAGGAATGGTATGCGCCGGATAGGACTTTAAATAAAGAAAAGGGAGAGAAACACTGTTCAGAACAGTATTCCTCTCCCTTTACTATTGTCATAATGCCTTTTCAGGCGTACACTATCTTTTATTTAGACTCGTGAACATACAGGTTCCATCCAAGATAGCTGTCGATAGCCTCTTCGATGATGCCGGCAACATCGCCGCGGACAAGAGCCACATGATGCTCAAATCCATTCTTGCAGATATACTTCATGAGTTTCTGCAGCTCCGGAACTTCAGTAACAACAATACATCCGTCCATTCCGTATGGGTCGTCGGTCATTTTTCCTTCGCCGAGGTATGCCTTTATGCAGCCCTTGGTATCGTCGGTAGAGATGCGGAAATAAGTGAAGTCGCCTGCACTCACCTTAGCATATACAGCACCGAAGGTATTAATCTTTCCTAATGTCCTGCCAAGAACACCGAGCGGACCAAGACGCAGGTTGTCGTTGCCGATGAATGATTTAGGGAAGTTTCCGCAGTGGGTACATACGCATTTGTTGCGGTCCTCGGCAAAGTTGTTGTTCCAGTCGGCAATAGCCGAAGGCTCACCAGAGGCAAGAGTCAGAGCAAGCATAGACACGGCACCGGCGATATCCGTTTCGCAGGCAGCCGGAATTCCGGCTTCGCTGAGCATACTCATTGTTACGCAAGCAGCGCATCCGAAGTTCTGCTCCAGAGAGTCCCAACACTGTATAGCCACGGCGTCAACCTGGTTAGCTTCAACCCAACGGTTCACTGCAACGCCGAACTTGCACTGCAGACGCAGTTTCTCCTTGTAAGTTTCCGGCACTTCAGCATATCCGGCAACCTTCTCCATCTGTTTGAGAAGATCAGAATCGCTGTCCTCAATTGCCTGTGCAGCATAGAGAATCTCGCTCAAGTCGGCAGGAACAACGGTGATACCCGAAGCCTGTAGCAGTTTCTCGCTTGCACGACAGGTGTTGAATCCCAGCGGACGAGTTCCGATCTGTCCGATACGTGCATGGCTCAGTCCTTTTACCACGCGGCAAACAGCAGCAAAGCGGTTAATGTCTTGAGCCAGAAGTGGTGAATATACAGAATATGTATGCAGGGTGGTATCAGTAAACGGAATACCATACTGATACAGGTTGTTGCATACGGAAATCTTTCCGCAGAAAGCGTCGCGGCGGCTGTCAAGGTCAACCTTGTCGTTTTCGTCGTCGCAAGCCTGTACCAATACCGGAACATGCAGGTCGGCAACGCTGATGGCGTTGATGATACCGATTTCGAAGCCGAAGTTAGGCAGCGAAACGATAATTCCGTCGATGCGGTCGCGGTTCTGGCGGAACAGTTCAGCGCATTTCAGTCCGTCTTCGCGGGTCTCGATACTGCTGCTGCCTGTTGGGGTAGCATCCTCGGGCAGTATAACATAGTCGTAGCCATTGTCCTCAATAGTCTTGAGGAGCTGCTTGCGTACGTCTCTGGCAAGTTCAGAGTTAAAATATGCACGTGTGCCGATGATGACACCGAAACATTGTTTCTTGTTCATAATATTAAAATTTTAGACCCACCCTGTCCCTCCCAAGGGGAGGGAATGACAATTCAAAAGCAATTAACGTGTAATTCAAATGCCATGAGTGGTATAAGTTAATGTATTATATATTTTATTTCTCTTCCCGTTAATTCCCCTTAGTCCCCTTATTATATCAAAGCTAATTTCATTCCCTCCCTTTGGGAGGGTTAGGGTGGGTTTGGGGTTACTTTATCAGTTGCTTCACGGCATTGTGCCAACCCTCGATATTTTTGTTAATCCAGTCCTCGTTGTCTTGAGCCTCGATGCGCCATTTGCTGTGGCGTAGCTTAGCCACTTCGTCGAAGCTCGTCCAAACCTTTCTCGACAGTCCGTTCATTATAACAGCTCCAAGTGCAGAAGCCTCCTCAACGTCGGAGCGGTTTACCGGAACTCTCAGACAATCAGCCTGGAACTGCATCAAGAACTTGTTCTTTGTCGGTCCGCCGTCAACGCGGATTTCCTTCAGGCTGATGCCTGCCTTGATGGTCATAGCCTTTACGAGATCATTAATCTGATAAGCAATCGACTCCAGTGCAGCCCTCAGGAAATGAGCTCTTGTCGTGGCAAATGTCATCCCCATAACGGCAGCCTTCACGTTGTCGTTCCACCATGGAGCGCCAAGTCCGGCAAAAGCCGGTACGAAATACACTCCGCCGTTGTCGGCAACAGAAGTAGCCTCGGCTTCCACGTCAGCTGGCGAAGCAATCATCTTCAGCTGTTCCTGAAGCCATTTCAGTGTAGCTCCAGTACTGTGTATATTTCCCTCAAAAGCATAGAAAACCTTTCCGAGCGCAGCAAAACCGATAGAAGTAACGAGTCCTTCTGGTGCAGGAGCCGCTTTCTCGCCAATGTTAACCATCACCGAAGAACCGGTACCGTAGGTAGCCTTTCCGAGACCCTCCTCGAAACACATCTGTCCGGTTAGGGCACCGTGAGAGTCGCCAAGGACTCCGGCGATAGTTATCGGCTTGTCGAAAATCCCCCCTACAGTAGTTTCTCCGAACTTGCTGTCGCAAGGCAGCAGTTCCGGCATCATGCTTCGTGGAATAGTAAAAAGCTTGAGCAAGTCATCGTCCCACTGTAGCGTATGAATATTCATAAGCATCGTCCTTGATGCATTAGTATAGTCAGAGACATGGCATCTGCCGTCGGTAAGTTTCCAGATAAGCCACGATTCCATCGTGCCCATCAGCAAATCGCCACGTTCAGCCTTTTCCCTCGCCCCGTCTACGTTATCGAGAATCCACTTAGCTCCGCTTGCGGCAAAATAAGGGTCGATGAGCAGTCCGCTCTTATCCATAACCATCTTGCTGTAGCCTTCGGCTTTCAGCTTGTTGCATATCTCGGCACCGCGCATACATTGCCATACCACAGCGTTGTAGACAGGCTTTCCGCTGTTTTTGTCCCATACCACAACCGTCTCCCTTTGGTTGGTAATAGCCATGGAATAGTTAGCCTCCATGTCGCATCCCCTCATCAGTTCCTTTACGGCGAGCAACATGTTGTTGTAAATCTCCTCAGCATCGTGTTCCACCCATCCCGCCTTTGGGTAATACTGGTGGTGTTCCACGTTGACACGCTGCAGCATCTCGCATTGCTCATTGAAGAGCATAGCCTTTGTTGCCGATGTGCTTTGGTCTATAGCGATTATATAATTCATATAAAATGGAGTATATCTTTATTTTTTCAAGAAATCCAGAGCACTCTTTACGATACCCTCGGCATCCAGTCCGTAGTGGTGGAAAATTTCCTTGTTAGTTCCGTGTACCACATTCTCGTCAGGAATACCGATAATGCGAACAGGTACAGGATTTTCCGACAGGGTCTCGGTTACGATACCTCCAAGACCACCAAACTGGCTATGTTCCTCCACTGTGATAATTCTGCCCGTTTCAGCAGCAGCCTTCTTTATAGCTTCAGCATCATAAGGCTTCAGCGAAGCCATGTCAAGAACGCGTGCGCTTATGCCTTTCTCCTTGAGCTGCAGTCCTGCCTGGTAAGCATGATAAACCGTTTCGCCAGTACCGATGATTGTCAGGTCATTACCGTCGAGAAGCATATTAGCCTTGCCGAGTTCAAAGTCGAAATCATCATTCTCGTAAACATCCGGTACGGCAGCACGGCCTACACGAACATAAACAGGATGTGGAAAATCAACGAGCAACTTTACCAGTTTGCGTGTCTGGCGCGCATCACAAGGCAATACGATGTTCATTCCAGGGAACGTGCGCAGTGCGGCAATGTCGTGCAGACTGTGGTGGGTAGCACCAAGAGCACCATAGGCAACGCCACCGCTGACACCAAGAATCTTCACCGGATTCTCGCTATAAGCCAAGTCAACCTTTACCTGTTCCAGACTTCTTGCCACATAGAAGCAAGCCGGTCCGCAGGCGAAGACCTTCTTTCCGCTGTGTGCCAGTCCGGCAGCAATGCCGACGGCATCCTGTTCTGCGATACCACATTCAACAAACTGTTCCGGCAGTTGCTCGGCAAAGTCGTTAAGGGTAACGGAGCCACGGGCATCAGTGGTGACTGCAACAATATCTTTGTCCTCCTTTGCCAGTTCCAGCAAAGTGTCAGTAAAACTCTTTCTACAAGCTATCATATTAAAAATAATGTGTTTTAAAGGTTCTTTAATCTTTCGTCAATCTCAGCGAGAGCCTGTTTATACTGCTCCTCGTTAGGCATTCCGTGGTGCCATTTAGCCACATTCTCCATATAAGAGACACCTTTTCCCTTTGTAGTGTTCGACACGAGCAGGTGTGGCATGCCGTTGTTGTAGTCGATGCTGTCGATGGTATTTACGATATCCTCCATCTCATCTCCGTCCATCAGTTTCACATCCCATCCGAATGCCGTCCAGCGCTCCTTGATACTCTCCAGAGCCATCACGTCTTCGGTGTTTCCACTAATCTGCAGATGGTTGCGGTCGATAATAGCCACGAGGTTGTCGAGCTTGTATTGGTGTCCAGCCATAGCAGCTTCGTAGATAGAACCTTCGCCCTGTTCTCCGTCGCCCATCATTACAAAAGTCTTGTAATTCTTTTTGTCCATCTTAGCAGCGATAGCCATACCTACACCGATAGGCAGTCCGTGTCCCAGCGCTCCGGTGTTCACCTCGATACCGGAAACCTCAATAGTAGGGTGGCCACTCAGGATAGAACCATATTTGCCGAGAGTGTCAGTAATTTCCTTTTTCAGGAATCCCTTAGCTTCAAGAGTAACGTAGAGAGCCTCGACGCAGTGTCCTTTGCTCAGGATAAAGCGGTCGCGGTTCGGATTCTTCGGATCTTTAGGATCCACGTTGAGATACTTGAAATAAAGGGCAGTCATGACGTTCAGGCATGACAGGTCGCCGCCGATATGTCCGGCACCAGCATTATAGACCACTTCGATAAGTCTTCTGCGGTCCACTTCGGCTTGTTTTGTAAGTTCTTTTATATTCATTGTTATAATAGTTTTGTTTTTCAGTTATTTGAAAGTAGTCGTTCCCTACCTTTTTATATATATAACGTTTCCGCATGTTATTTGTAACACCTGTATTCAAACTAAAAATTTCCCGGTTAAGAATAAGCAAGTCCGAGAGACATTAGCTATGAATAGGTAGATACCGGCAGTAACCATTCCCCTTATCATCAGATATCCATTCAATGTAGTTATATTTATAAGCGTTTTAAGTTCGTGGAAGCGATTTATTGCAAATTCGTTGGCTATCTGAAATTATTTTATTAGATTTGCCACAAAATTAAAACAACAGAAGCGTTATGACATTCACACAACTATGCAATAAGGTGTTCAATCTTGCCATTGACGATTATCATATAAACGATGATGTCGATACACCGATAAAGAACCCCTACGACCGTGATTCTATAGAAAACCGTCTGTATCTGAAGTGCTGGATTGACACTGTGCAGTGGCATCTGGAGGATATTATCCGCGACCCTCACATCGATCCGCTCGAGGCATTGAAACTGAAGCGGCGCATAGACCGCAGCAATCAGGACCGCACAGACCTCGTAGAGCAGATTGACAGTTATTTCCGTATGAAATACAGCGATGTAAACGTATTGCCGGATGCAACCATCAATACTGAAAGTCCGGCATGGGCAGTAGACCGCTTGTCTATACTTGCCCTGAAGATATACCACATGCGTGAGCAGGTGGAGCGTACCGACGCTACACCGGAGCATAAGGAAAAATGCAGCAAGAAACTCGATGTGCTCTTAGAGCAGCAAGTAGACTTGAGTACTGCAATAGACCAGCTGCTTGATGATATACAGGCTGGCAGGAAATACATGAAGGTATACAGACAGATGAAGATGTATAACGATCCTTCGACAAATCCTATTCTCTACGCTAACAAAAAGTAATGAAGACAGAACACATACTTGTTATTCGTTTCTCGGCCCTTGGCGATGTGGCGATGACGGTGCCTGTGGTTTACTCTTTGGCGAAGCAATATCCCAATGTAAGGATAACGATGCTGAGCCAGAAATTCGCCCGACCGTTTTTTGAACACATGCCACACAACGTGGGATTCATGGAGGCAGACCTCAAAAATGAATATCACGGAGTGAAGGGACTCAATGCCCTTTACCGAAGACTAATGGCAAAGAATTTTACTGCGATAGCTGATTTGCATAGCGTTCTGCGCTCGCAGTATCTTCGCATGCGTTTCAGTATCGACCGCTTCAATGTGGCGCATATCGACAAGCACCGTAGCGACCGCCGTCTCATTACGTCGCAGAATGACAAGCATCTGCATCAGCTCCATACCTCGTTTGAGAATTATGCAGATGTCTTTGCAGCACTTGGGTATCCGGTGAATGTAGATTTCAAGACGATATATCCAGAGGGAAAGGGTAACTTGTCTCTTCTTCCGGAAACATTCCAGACACGGAACGAAGAGGAGGTATGGATAGGAGTTGCCCCGTTTGCTGCACACAAGGGTAAGATATATCCTGAAAATCAGATGGAGAAGGCTCTTGATTTGCTTTCCGCGAAATTTCCGAAAAGCAGAATATTCCTGTTCGGCGGTGGAAAGAACGAGACGGAGACGATGCGGAAGTGGAGTGAGCGCAACAAGAACGTGATAAACGCTTCGGCTCTTCTCGGTGGAATATCCAATGAACTGATACTTATGAGTCATCTGGATGTCATGATATCTATGGACAGCTCTAATATGCACATGGCGTCGCTTGTCGGCACTCCAGTGGTCAGTATATGGGGAGCCACCCATCCTTATGCCGGTTTCATGGGGTGGGGGCAGAGCATTGACAATGCCGTTATGCTCGACATGCCGTGCCGGCCGTGCAGTATCTATGGCAATAAACCTTGTGTAAGGGGGAATTATCCTTGTCTGACATCGATAACTCCCGAAATGATTGTTGACAGGGTTATGTTTCAGCTTCAGAAGTCAAGAATGTAGAGTTAAGGATTAAGAATGTAGAGTTAAGAGTTAGTTGGTCTTTGACCAATTCCGAGTTTATGAGTCGAGAATTAAGAAATCTTCAATTTAAATTCTAAATTCATCAATTCTTAATCGCAGCGTAGCGAGAATAATTCTTAATTTTAAACTTTAAATTCTAAACTAAAAAATAATAATAGGTAAAAAGGCAAGGCCCCTTTGTTCGGAAACCTTGCCTTTATTTTTTTTCTTGTCCGTCAAGGAGCGGACCTAAGTTGCTGTCTATTATTTGTTGAGAGCGTCCTCAACGTCAGCTCCAGCCTTGAATTTAGCAACCTTCTTTGCAGCGATCTGGATCTTCTGCTTTGTTGCAGGGTTGATACCTTCACGAGCCGGGCGCTCGTTAACGCTGAATGTTCCGAAACCAATCAGGGCAACCTTGTCACCAGCAACGAGTGCGTCCTTTATAGCAACTACAGTAGCGTCAAGTGCTTTCTTAGCGTCAGCTTTGCTCAGACCTGCGCCAGCTGCGATTTTGTCAATAAGTTCTGTCTTGTTCATAATTGTTATTGTTTTAGATTAATAATATTTTGTTCTTTTATTCCGTATCCGTATCATCTTGTCCGTGTCGGCAAAGCCATATTGTGGCAAAATGTTTCGCAAATATACTTGAAACCTTTTATAAATCAAATAAAAAACGGAAAAAAGTTATGAATATGATTAAAAAAAGTGGGATAGCCCCATGTTTTATGGCTTTTAACGGATATTTTTCGTACTTTTGCCAACCGATTTTATAAATGACTTAATAAAAGTGATTATGCGAGATATTCCAGCAATAACAAAGAATCTGCTCATCATCAACGTTCTGATGTTCGCTGCCTATTGGGTGTTCTCCCGACTTGGCATTGACCTGAACGACTTACTCGGACTGCATTTTTTCCTCTCGTCCGACTTCCATATCTACCAGATCATCACATACATGTTCATGCATGCAGGATGGACTCATATCTTCTTCAATATGTTTGCCCTCTGGATGTTTGGAAGGATAGTGGAGAGCGTATGGGGACCGAAACGCTTCCTTACCTATTATCTTGCCTGTGGCATTGGCGCCGGACTGATACAGATGATAGCTCAGTTCGTTTCTTTCTATGCGATTGCAGACGAACAGATACCGGGCTTCGGCTTCGGTGATATAATGACCGTAGTGCATAACAGCGAGGCCGTGCTCGGCAGCTGGACCACGGTGGGTGCTTCGGGTGCAATCTATGGTATATTGCTCGCCTTCGGAATGTTATTCCCCGAGGAACGTATCTTTATCTTCCCTTTACCCGTGCCGATAAAGGCAAAATGGTTCGTGGTGTTGTATGCCGTACTCGAACTGTCGTTGGGTCTCGGGATGCCGGGCGACAGCGTGGCACACTTTGCCCACTTAGGCGGAATGCTCGTCGGTTTCCTCCTTATCAGATACTGGCGCAAGAATCCGTATGGCGGTTTCGGCGGCGGTATGTATGGAAATTATGGCGGACAGAGAAGCATTTTCGGTAAGATGAAAGACTATTTGGAGAAACACTCCCGGAAGACTTTCGGCAAGACTTCTGCTAATACCCGTAGGGAAACAGACTGGGAGTATAATGCAAGAAAAAAGCAAGAACAGGACGAGGTGGACCGTATTCTCGACAAGATACGCAAAAGCGGCTACGACAGTTTGACGGCAGATGAAAAGCAAAAGTTGTTTGACAATGGCAGACGATAACAATCGCCAATAATGTAAGAATGCTGAACCAGATTAAAAAATTCGTAATACAGATGCTGACGGGTGCCAATATCGCCGTCATCATACTGATGCTCCTCGTGGGCTTCAGCTACAGGCTCAACCCTGTAGAACACCCGCTGACGGCAACCGTTGGACTTGTCTTCCCCGTTTTGCTCGCCACGGATATTGCCTTCCTGCTGCTATTCCTCGTCTTCCGCAAGAGGCTCGTCTTTATACCGGTGGCAGGACTGGTGTTGTGTTATGTTCCGATAAGATACTATGCGCCGATAAACATACCGCATTCCACACCCGATGATGCCATAAAGGTAATGTCGTATAATGTTTTTATGTTTAATCGCAGCGACAGCACCGGTCTACGAAGAATTGCCGAATATGTGAACAACAGCGGGGCCTCGATAGTGTGCATGCAAGAGGCAGACATCAATGATGCCGTGAAGGCGGCATTTGCCAACGACTATAAATATATCGACTCGGCGAGGACGGCAAACTTCAGCGAATCGCAGATAATCCTCAGCAAATATCCGATACTCTCTAAAACAAGGATAAACGAGAATGTGAAAGGCTGTCTGTGCGTAGCCTACGAAGTGCTCGTCGACGGCGACCGTACTACGATTATTAACTGCCACCTCGAAGGAACCGGACTGACTCCCGAAGAGCGAAAAGACTTCCATAAGCTGGTGAAAGGCAACTGGCAGAGCGACACAATAGGAGCAGAATCAAAGCGCATGATAGTAAGACTCGGAGAGGCGTCGCGACGCCGAACGCCACAGGTGGAGGGCGTCTTGAAATACATCAACAGTCGCAAGGGAGAGCCCGTGCTTCTCTTTGCCGACATCAACGACACGCCGATATCGTATTGCCGCAACCAACTCGCAAAGAACTTGACAGACTGTTACGTCGCCACAGGCAACGGCCCCGGAATATCCTATCATTACAACACCTTCTACGTAAGGATAGACAATATAATGTGCTCCTCAGATTGGCAACCGTATAACTTCAAAGTAGATAGAGACATAGACGCCTCAGACCACTATCCGATATGGGGATATATAAAGAAAACGCAACATAAAGACAAAAAAAGCCACTGACAACCCAAGAAGTTAAAAAAAAATAAGTATCTTTGCACGCTATGTAGCCCATAGCGTGCTCTTTAGAGTGAAATCATAACAGAATGATACCAAAAAATCAAGCTGAAAACTATAATTAAAAACAATAAAAACAAAATGCAAAACAAAGGAATTGTAATTGTACTGGCAGTCTTAATGACCCTTGCAAGCATCTTCTATTTGTCTTTCTCCGTTGCAACAGGCTACTACGACAGCCAGGCGGCAAAGATAAAGGATCCGATTGCTCAGCAGGATTATAAGGACTCAGTGAAGTACCTCGGCGTTTATTCCTACCAGCGTTGTCTCGAGACACAGATTGGTCTGGGTCTTGACCTCAAGGGCGGTATGAACGTTATCTTGGAGATTTCTGTTCCTGACGTAGTGGAGACACTGGCTGACCACAAGACAGACGCTGCCTTCGTGAAATCAATGGAACAGGCTAAGAAGGAAGAAGAGACAAGTCAGAGCGATTTTATCTCTCTCTTCATCAAGTATTACAAACAGAATGCACCGGGCCATCGCCTTGCTGAGATTTTCGCTACACAGCAGCTCAAGGGACAGGTGAGCACACAGAGCTCCGACAAGGAAGTCGAGACTGCTCTCCGTGCACAGGTGCAGTCGGCTATCGACAACTCATACAACGTCGTGCGCAACCGTATCGACAAGTTCGGTGTCGTTCAGCCTAACATCCAGAAACTCGAAGGTCAGGAAGGCCGCATCATGGTAGAGATGCCTGGTGTACGCGAACCGGAACGTGTCCGCAAGCTCCTCCAGGGAAGTGCAAACCTCGAATTCTGGGAGACATACAACAGTGAGGAAGTTACTCCTTATCTGCGCCAGCTCGACCAGCTCGTAGCAAACGGCGGCGAGGCTGCAAAGAAAGATACCGCAGCTGCCGAGAAGAAGAACGACGCTGAAGAGAAGGCACAGGTTGCAGCAAAGAATGCTCCGGCAAAGCTTTCAGTTTCTGCTGCCAAAAAGGGTGCTGCCGAGAAGGCTGCCGCAGCTTCAGAGAGCGCACAGCTTGCTCAGGCAAAGAAGACAAATCCGCTTCTCGCCGTTCTGCAGCTCGCTCCTCAAGGTTCAATGAGCGTTGTAGGTTATGCTAACGTTCGCGATACCGCTGCCGTAAACAAGATTATCTACTCTGCTGCAGCAAAGCAGGTTCTGCCGTCTGACGTAAAACTCCTGTGGGGCGCAAAGCCAGCCGACGGACTTTCTGTAAAGAATGTATATGAGCTGTATGCACTGAAGGTTACACAGAGCAACGGACACGCTCCTCTCGAGGGTGATGTCATCACTGATGCAAAAGACGAGTTCGACCAGATGTCAGGTCGTCCGAGCGTAAGCATGTCGATGAATTCCGACGGTGCACGCCGCTGGGCAGAACTCACAAAGGCTAACGTGGGCAAGGCTATCGCCATCGTTCTCGACGGTGTGGTTTACAGCGCACCTCGCGTTAACGGCGAAATCTCTGGCGGAAACTCTCAGATTACAGGTAACTTCACTATCGAAGATACAAAAGACTTGGCTAACACTTTGAAGTCTGGACGTATGCCGGCACCTGCACGTATCGTACAGGAAGACGTCGTTGGCCCTACTCTCGGTGCACAGTCTATCCAGCAGGGTCTCATCTCATTCGTTGTTGCTTTCATCCTCTTGATGCTCTACATGGTTCTCATGTACGACTTCATCCCGGGTATGATGGCAAACTTCGCATTGCTCGTAAACCTCTTCTTTACTCTCGGAATCCTAACCTCGTTCCAGGCTGCACTTACCATGCCGGGTATCGCCGGTATCGTGTTGACACTTGGTATGGCGGTGGATGCCAACGTGCTTATCTACGAGCGTACAAAAGAGGAACTGCGTAAGGGCAAGGGACTGAAAGATGCAATTAAGGCAGGTTACGGAAATGCCTTCTCGGCAATCTTCGACTCCAACTTGACTTCTATCATCACCGGTGTTATCCTGTTCGTATTCGGTACAGGTCCTGTTCGCGGATTCGCTACAACACTTATCATCGGTATCTGCTGCTCATTCTTTACAGCCGTATATCTCACACGTCTTATCTACGAGAACCGTCTTGCCAATGACAAGTGGCTGAACCAGACCTTCACCACCCGCATCTCGCGCAACTTCTTGCAGAACAACCACGTGAACTTCATGAAGATGTACAAGAAGACCTTCACCATAACCGGCATCCTTATCGCCGTATTCGTGGTAAGCTTCTTCGTCCGCGGATTGAGCAAGAGCATCGACTTCACCGGTGGTCGCAACTACGTTGTGAAACTGGAGAAAGCCGTTGAGCCGGAGGATGTAACAAAGGCTCTGCAGGCATCATTCCCTAACAGCTCGGTAAGCTCACTGGCTCTCGGTACAGACCACAAGACAATACGTGTCTCTACCAACTACAAGATAGAGTCGAACAGCCCAACCATCGACGACGAGGTAGAGGAAATCCTCTTCAAGTCATTGAGCAAGGCTGGAATGGTAACACAGAAGAATGTTGAGGCATTCAAGAACCCAGACGTACGTGCCGGCGGTTCTATCATCAGTAGTGCAAAGGTAGGTCCGTCAGTGGCTAAGGATATTACATACGGAGCAATCATCAGCGTCATCTTCGCTCTTGTTGCAATCTTCCTGTATATCCTGTTGCGTTTCCGCAATATCGCCTTCTCGCTCGGTTCTACAGCAGCTTTGGCTATCGATACCGTAGTGGTGCTCGGCTTCTACTCACTGTTGTGGAACGTGGTTCCGTTCTCTCTCGAGATAGACCAGACCTTCATCGGAGCTATCCTGACCGTAATCGGTTACTCTATCAACGATAAGGTGGTGGTATTCGACCGTATCCGTGAGAATCTGAACCTCTACAAGAAGCGTGACTACTTCACTATCTTCAACAACTCGTTGAACGAGACACTGGCTCGTACCGTAAATACATCACTCACAACATTGATCGTGTTGCTCTGTATCTTCATCCTCGGTGGTGACAGTATCCGCAGCTTCGCTTTTGCAATGATTATCGGTGTAATCTTCGGTACTCTGTCTTCAATCTTCGTTGCTGCTCCTATCGCTTACATGACATTGAGCAAGCGTGACAAGGGCGAGCGCGGCGACAAGACTATCGAGGAGATGGCATAAGCCTATTATATATAAGGTGGAAAAATAACCGTCGTGGAAAGCGACAATGCTAATATCAGCGCCATGCAGAGAAATACTGCATGGCGCTTTTTTTATAAAAAAGTTTTTTGGCATTTTACCCTCACACCCTCACACATAGCCCTGAAACGCCATGTACATCGGGGTTTCAGGTGGTGAGGGATAGTGTGAGGGGTGGTGAGGGTAAGAACTTTATAATATGTATGTTATCGGAAGTCCTCTTGCGCCTTTTAGACAAAAACCTACAAAACACCCTCTGACAAGTAAAACCCTCGTTCCTCGGGCTTGGCGGTGTATTACCGTATTTCCTTGCGAGAACAAGTTCTCGCCGGAAATCCGTCAATACATTGCCAATGTCTACGGCATTTTTACTTGTCAGAGGGCGATAAACCTAAAAACATTCAACCTGTACGGTTAGAAATTGTAGTAGGTGCGGTGTCTCACCGCACAATTAGGAACGGTATATTGTATTTTCCATCTATAAATAGTAATAGTATTCTTGCTACTGTGCGGTGAGACACCGCACCTATTACCTTGACATCGTTTACTCCTATCGTTTCTACCAAACACCTTTGGTGCTTCATCGTTGCACCAAAGGTGCAGAATACGTGCCCCTTTTCTGTTACAACAGTCCGGCTTGACTTATTATGCGAAAACCTGCAACTAACCCTATCCGATAAGTATAAAGCAGACAGACAGAGTCCGCAAGAAAAGGAATCAGTCGTTAAAATCTCTAAATAATTTTGCTCATTCCGATAATAACCGCTATATTTGCAAAAGTTTTCGCGGAAATAGCTCAGTTGGTAGAGCACAACCTTGCCAAGGTTGGGGTCGCGGGTCCGAGTCCCGTTTTCCGCTCAAATGATGCCGCAATGGTGGAATTGGTAGACACGAGGGACTTAAAATCCCTTGGCCAGTAATGGCTGTGCGGGTTCGAGTCCCGCTCGCGGCACATTTGTCTTAGCGTTTTATTTTACCTTATTATTTCTTTTTGGCACATTCAAAACCTTTATTTAATATGCAAAAAAAAGTAGTTCTATTCCTTTCAGCAGCAGCCATGGTAGCGCTGTCATCATGCTCCAAGTTAGGAGCACTCTCTGCTGACAATTTTAATGTAGTACCAAATCCGCTCGAGACAGAGGCAGGTAAGGTTCCTGCAACTATCAACGGAAAGTTCCCTGAGAAATATATGAAGAAGAAGGCTGTCGTTACAGTTACTCCAGAGCTGAGATATGGCGACGGACAGACGGCTAAAGGTCAGTCGGCTACTTTCCAGGGCGAGAAGGTTATGGGTAATAACCAGACTATCCAGTATAAGGTAGGCGGAAACTATACGATGAAGTCAAGCTTCGACTATGTTCCGGAGATGCAGAAGAGCGACCTCTATCTTACTTTCGATGCTTATCTCGGAAAGAAAAAGGTAGAAGTTCCTGCAGTAAAGGTAGCTACAGGCGTTATCTCTACTTCAGAACTGTATAAGAAGACTCTTGCCGGCGACGGTGCCTGCATCGCTCCAGACGCTTATCAGCGCGTGAACGCACAGAAGCAGGAAGCTCGCGTGAAGTTCCTCATCAACCAGGCAAACCTGCGCAAGAGCGAGATGAAGAACAACTCTGTAAAGGAGTTCGTACAGATGCTCAAGAAAATCAACCGCGACAAGGAAGGTCTGAACATCAAGAACGTGGAAGTTCTAGCTTATGCTTCTCCTGACGGCGGATTCAGCTTCAACGACAAGCTCGCCAACAAGCGTCAGGACGTATCAGAGAAATACGTAAAGAATACACTGAAGAGCACTAAGGTTAAGACCGACGTTGCCGCAAGCTATACCGCTCAGGACTGGGACGGCTTCAAGGAGCTCGTTGCTGCATCTAACCTTCAGGACAAGGATGTTATCCTGCGAGTTCTCTCTATGTATCAGGACCCGCAGGAGCGCGAGACACAGATCCGCAACATGTCTGCCGGATTCCGTGAGCTTGCCGACGGTATTCTGCCTGAGCTCCGCCGCTCTCGCATGATTATCAACTATGAGACAATCGGACGCAGCGACGACCAGATTAAGGATCAGTATAAAGAGGATGCAAGCAAGCTGAGCGTTGACGAGCTTCTCTACAATGCTGCCCTCGAGAATGATGCCGACGCCAAGGAGGCTATCTACAAGAAGACTGCCGAGCTTTATCCTAACGACAACCGCGCATTCAACAACATTGCAGCTCTCGAGTTTGCCAAGGGCAACAACGCTGAGGCTCAGAACTATCTCCAGAAGGCTCTCGCCGTAGACGGAAATGCTGCTGAGGCTAATGCCAACAAGGGACTTCTCGCTCTGCTCAACGGCAACACCGCTGAGGCTCAAAATCTTATCGCTAAGGCTAACGGCGCTAACGACCTGAACAAGGCTGTAGGTGCACTGAATATCGCAAACGGCAAGTATGCTCAGGCTGAGGAGGCTCTCAAGGGTGTAAACAGCAATACTGCTGCTTTGGCTCAGATCTTGAACAAGAACTATGCTGCTGCACAGAACACACTGAACAATGTGAAGAACAAGAACGGTATGACCGATTATCTCTTCGCTATCCTCAACGCTCGTCAGGGCAACAACAGCGCTGCCTCTTCTTATCTGAAGAGCGCTCTGCAGAAGGATCCAAGCCTGGCTTCATACGCTGCTAATGACCTTGAGCTTCTGAACGTAAGCAAATAACAATCATATTTACATATTATTAGATTTTTAGTTAACGACTTGAAGAGGGCTGCCGGTTTTATTATCGGTGGAGCCCTCTTTTTACTTTAATATATATCCGAACAGCTCATGAAGCAAGTGATATTGTTGCTCGCCGTAGTCCTTGCTATGGCATCCTGCGGTACCCGGAAGGGGTATTTCTCAATCGAAGGAAGATTCTTGAACCTCAACCAGGGCGAATTCTATGTATATAGTCCAGACGGCGTATTTGGCGGCGTTGATACCATCAAGGTGAACGGCGGACGCTTCGCAATGGAAATTCCGTGTCAGCGGGACGGAGTGCTCATGCTCGTATTCCCGAATTTCTCTGAGCAGCCTATATTTGCCGAGTCTGGCGAGGGTGTCGACATCAAGGCAGATGCGTCACACCTGAAGCAGATGGAGGTGAGTGGAACCGACGACAATGAACTGATGACCGACTTCCGACAGGCTATTGCTTCGGCATCGCCACCAGAGGTGATGAAGCTGGCGGAACATTTTATCCGCGACAATTCTAAATCGCCTGTGGCTACATATCTTCTTGGGAAATATTTTGTGGTGAGCGGAAATACCGCAGCCTTGAAGAAAGCAAAGGACTTACTGCCGATAGTGAAGAAGGCACAGCCGAAAAACGGAAACATCGTTCGTATGGAAAGCAACATAAAGATGCTGCTCGCTGCAAATATTGGCGACAAGTTGCCTTCGTTCTCTACTACGGATGTCAACGGCAAACCCGTTTCCTCCGCAATGCTTGCAGGCAAGAAAGCCGTGGTGTTCACATGGGCGTCGTGGAGCTACGACAGTCAGAATATTATGCGCCGCATAAGGGATATCGTAGACAGCAAAGGCGGCAACGTGGCGGCAGTGGGCATTTGTCTTGACGCCAGCAGTAAAGACTGTCGCGAGGCTGTGAAGAGGGAGAATTTCTCTTTCCCCAATATCTGCGACGAGAAGCTCTTTGACGGCAGTCTGCTCCTGCAACTCGGACTGCACTCCGTTCCTGCAAATATCATTGTAGGCAGCGACGGTAGGGTGGTGGCGCGCAATGTTGCCATAGACGATCTGGAAAGGTATCTCGAATAGCTAAAAATACAGGCAGAAAGCTCTTAAATCTATCTATAAACTACACACACAAGATTTTTATGATTGTAAAGACATACAGTGCTGCGGTGAACGGACTTGAGGTTACTACCGTTACTGTGGAGATTAGTCTTGCCCGGGGAGTGATGTTTCATCTCTCCGGACTTGCCGATACGGCTGTAAGGGAAAGTCATGACCGTATTGTGGCGGCTTTGCTGAATAACGGATATAAGTTTCCCGTTGCCGATGTTACCGTGAACATGGCACCTGCCGACCTTCGCAAGGAAGGAAGCGGCTATGACTTGCCTCTGGCGATAGGTATTCTATCGGCAATGGACAAAGTGGATGCAGAGCATCTGGCAGAGTATATGCTCGTTGGCGAACTGGGGCTTGACGGCAGACTGCAGCCTGTGCGCGGGGCGCTGCCGATAGCCATCAGAGCGAGGAAGGAGAAATTCAAAGGACTTATCGTGCCGAAACAGAATATCCGCGAGGCTGCTGTAGTCAACAACCTTGATGTATACGGTATGGAGAACCTTGCCGATGTGGTGGCGTTCTTCAACGGCACTGCCGAGTTTGAGCCGATGCGTATCGACACAAGGCGGGAATTCTATGAGCAACAGGGAAACTTCGAACTTGACTTCGCAGATGTTAGAGGACAGCAGAATGTTAAGCGCGCCATGGAAGTGGCTGCCGCCGGAGGGCACAACATGATAATGATCGGTCCGCCGGGTAGCGGAAAGTCGATGATGGCAAAGCGTCTGCCCTCTATCCTTCCGCCGCTGTCGCTCGGCGAGAGTCTGGAGACTACACAGATTCATTCCGTTGCCGGAAAGCTCGGCAAGGGCATGTCGCTGATTTCTCAGCGACCGTTCCGATCGCCGCACCATACTATCTCGCAGGTCGCCCTTGTTGGTGGCGGACTGAACCCGCAGCCGGGGGAGATATCATTGGCACACAATGGCGTGCTCTTTGCCGACGAGTTGCCGGAGTTCAGCAAGGCAACGCTAGAAGTGCTGCGCCAGCCGCTTGAAGACCGCAAGATTACTATTTCGAGAGCAAAATACACCATAGAATATCCATGTTCCTTCATGTTCGTGGCGAGCATGAACCCTTGTCCGTGTGGATATTTCAATGACCCTACACACCACTGTGTCTGTACACCGGGACAGATACAGCGCTATATGAACAAAATCAGCGGTCCGCTGCTCGACCGCATCGATATCCAGTGTGAGATAACCCCGGTTCCGTTTAAGGATATTTCTAATGCCCAGCCCGGAGAACCGAGCGCGGCGATACGTGAGCGTGTCATCAAGGCTCGCCATATTCAGGAAGAACGATTCAAGGACATTCCCGGCATCTACTGCAACGCACAGATGACGGAACGCATGATACATCAGTTTGCCGAACCCGACGAGGCGGGTATCAACCTGCTCCGTGTTGCCATGGAGAGGCTTAACCTCTCGGCTCGTGCATATAACCGCATACTGAAGGTGGCACGCACCATTGCCGATCTCGAGGGGAGCGAAAACGTCCTGTCTAACCATCTTGCCGAAGCTATAAGCTACCGTAATCTCGACCGCTCCGACTGGGCGGAGAGGGGTGTGTGAAACTAATGGTATAATCAATAAATAACATGTAAAATGAATAGTGGAATAGAAATCTATAAGACTTCAGACGGGAGTGTACAACTCGATGTTAAGTTAGAGAATGATACGGTGTGGCTGACTCAAAGCCAAATGTCACAATTGTTTGGTCGTGACCGAACGGTTATTACACGCCATATAAATAATTGTTACAAAGAGGGCGAACTTGACAAAAATATCACATGTGCAAAATTTGCACATATGGGTAAGGACCAAGACCAAGAATATGAAACGATGATGTATAACCTCGACGTTATTATCTCTGTCGGCTATAGGGTAAAGTCCGTGCAAGGCACAAGATTCCGTCAATGGGCAACTTCCGTTCTTAAGCAATACCTCATCAAAGGTTATGCCATCAACCAGCAGATGAAACTCGACCGATATAACGAGCTGAAGGATGTAGTGCGTCTGATGTCTCGTACTATCGGCTTGCAGAAGAAGGTTACTGAAAATGAATACGGTGGTCTTTTTAATGTAATTTCGGATTATGTCTATGCCCTCGATACCCTTGACCACTACGACTATCAATCCCTCTCGATAAACAAAACCACAAAAGAGGAACCTTTCCATGCAACATACGAAAATGCTATGGAAGCCATCAATGCCTTGAAGGAAAAATTCGGTGGCAGCAAATGGTTTGCCAACGAGAAAGATAGCTCATTCAAAAGCAGCATCGGACAGATATATCAGTCTTTTGGCGGTGTTGACCTCTATCCTTCGGTCGAGGAGAAAGCTGCAATGCTTTTATATCTCGTCGTAAAGAATCATTCGTTTAGCGACGGCAACAAACGTATTGCTGCTATGCTGTTCCTGTGGTTTCTCAACAACAACCATGTGCTTTATGCCGAAGACGGACATAAGCGTATTGCCGACAACACGCTTGTTGCGCTCACGCTGATGATTGCCGAGAGCAGGACTGAAGAGAAAGATGTTATGGTGAAAGTTGTGGTAAATCTGATTAACAAAGAAAATCAATAAACATAATCTCAATGAAAAACTTACTGACAGCAATTGCTTGTTTGCTTTGCTTCGTGAAATCTTTTGCGGGCGACTGGAACTCTGTCGCCCTTAAACGTTCCGTTACCGGAGTGCAACCCATGACGGGGCTTGTTCTGTGGACCGACAATGCTAAAAACCGTTTTACTGCCTATGGAGCAAGTCATGCCCTGGAATACTCCTATGTGGCTCCTTGTAAGGTCGTTACGGGATGTGCCGATGACGGTACGGTTCAGTACGATTGGTCGTATCTCGAAAACTTGCTCAACGATATCAAGAGTCGCAACCATCAGGCTGTTCTGCGCTTCTTTTATGTTTATCCGGGCGAAAAAATGGTGGACGACAACAAGGGGACTACTGCTGTGCCGGCGTATATAAAGGCTCTGCCTGATTATCACGAGACTTACAAGAACGTGAAGGGCGACGGAGAGACTTGGTATGCCGATTGGAGCAACAGCGAACTGAAGCGTTTCACGAAACAGTTTTATACAGACTTCGCCGCACGTTACGGCAGCGACCCGCGGATTGCTTTCATCGAGGTTGGTTTCGGCCACTGGGCGGAATATCATATCTACGACAGTAACGGTACGGATATTCAGTTTGGAAAGAACTTCCCGACGAAGGAATACCAAAAGGAGTTCTTTATGCACTTAAAGGAAGTGATGCCTATTCCGTGGGCTATCAGCATCGATGCCGCAAGCGACGAATACACACCGTTTACTAATGACAGTGAATTGCAGGCTCTGCAGTTCGGACTCTTCGACGACTCCTTCATGCACCAGAATCATGAAATTGGTTCGAAAGACGGATACAACGAGGAGTGCTGGAACGCTATGGGGAAAGACCGCTGGCAGACTGGCGTTTGTGGAGGAGAGATTAGCTACTACAAGAGCTCCGACCAGAAGAACTTTACTAATCCCGCCGGTATGTATGGACATACATGGGAGGAGATGGCAAGGAAATACCATATCTCGTTTATGATTGCCAACGACAATCCCGGAGGCAAGAACTCGTGGAACAACCCTACACGGTTCAAGGAATGCAGTATGGCGGCGGGATACCACTTCGTCGTTACTGATTGTGAGACCGATGGCGTGCAGACACGACTGACGGTGAAGAATACCGGTGTGGCTCCGTTGTACCGGGATGCCTTCTTTGCCATTGGCAGTGTGCGCTCAGAGACGAGCATGAAAGGATTGCTGCCAGGTGAATCCATTGATGTCGTAATCCCTTCATCGCTGCATGTTGACAAGAACGGAACGGTAGATAATGCACCGGAAATAGTCTGCGACTTTATCCTTGATACTCAGCGCATAGAATATGAGTGTGACATTACTACGGAAATTGGTGGCGTGGTGGATAATTCCTGCAATAATATCAGAGGTAAGTTCTCGCTCGACGGCAAGGTTGCTGCACCTGGAATTCATGGAATTATTGTATCTAAAGGAAAGAAAGTTGCGACGAAGTAATTTCAAGCGCTATTGTAAGTAATGTTTGTCAATTATACGCTTTTTATATCAACATGACACTAAAAAATATGTATAAACTTTCAATTCTTATAAAATAATCAATGAAAAGCGAATTTTTCTTTATTTTTATTTGCCAATAAGCGAGATAACAACTACTTTTGCACCGAAAGTATATTTATGTTATCATTTTTATAGAAACAAGACTCATGAGAAGTATTAATTTTTTCAATCTAAACAAGATGAGCAAGGGATTGCTCGTTTTGGCTGTAATGTTTTTTGCCGCTGTGCAGACTGTTGATGCGCAGCTGCCTTCTTTTAAGTTGAAGACTATTGAGGGAAAAACTATTGATACGGCTACGCTCAGCAACGAAGGAAAGCCGTTTATCATTGATTTCTTCGCAACATGGTGTAAACCTTGCAACCGTGAGCTTAGTGCCATCGGCGATGTGTACGACGATTGGGTGGCAGAGACAGGCGTGAAGCTCTTTGCCGTTTCTATTGACAAGGCTCAGAACGCAAACAAAGTGAAGCCGCTCGTTAACCAGCACGGATGGCCATACGAGGTTTTGCTCGACGTTAACTCAGACTTCCGCAAGTCGTTCGGCGGCGAGATGATTCCTTTCGTTATCATCTGCGACGGCAACGGTAAGGTCGTTTACAAGCACAACGGATATACCGAGGGCGCTGAACAGGAGCTTATCGAGAAAGTAAGGGAGCTGATTAAGAAATAACTTCACCTTGTTATGTATACGCAGCATATATAAACTATATATCTGCTGCAAGTATGTAATATTGAAGGTGTTTAGGAATAACGAATTAATTTTTTATGAAATCAAGAATATTCTTTTCTCTTGCCGCTGCTCTTGCTGCAACGGGTGCTATGGCTCAGGAGGCTAACGACGAGGACAAGTTCACTGTCAGCGGTAGTATCCAGAGCGACATCATCATCCCGCAGGAAGACAAGGCTATCGGTACGGAGAAATACAACGAATGGGCTCTGACTAACTCTTATGCCGACATTGCCGGTAGAAGTAAGCATCTCGATGCCGGACTCCGCTTTGAGTTCACCAAGCACCCGCTGCCGGGTTATGCCTCGGCTCCGGAGCAGGGATTCAAGGGCTATGGCGTGCCTAACTTCTATCTGAAGACCCACTTCGACAATTGGGATCTCACGCTCGGTACATTCTATGAGCAGTTCGGCTCCGGCTTCATCCTCCGTACATACGAGGAGCGCAGTCTCGGTATCGACAACTCCTTGCTCGGCGGTCGCCTCGTAATTCGTCCGGTAAAGGGCGTGCAGATTAAGGCTCTCTCAGGTAAGCAGCGCCACTATTGGAAGTGGAACGATGCATGGGTGAGCGGTGGCGATTTGGAACTTTCGTTCGACCAGTGGTTCAAGAAGATGCAGGAGCACAATACGTATCTTACTCTCGGTGCTTCGTGGGTGAACAAATACGAGTCTACCAAAGATGATAACATTATGGCTGACGCTACCCACAAACTCAACTTACCGAGCAACGTCAATGCCTTCGACGTAAGGGCAAACCTGCAGACTGGCGACTTCAGCGTGCTTGCCGAATATGCGTGGAAGACGGAGGATCCTACCTACGACCGTCTCTATCCTTATATATACCGCAATGGTACGGTGGCAATGCTTTCTACTTCTTACTCGAAGAGCGGACTGAGTATTTTGCTTCAGGCAAAGCGTAGCGATAACATGACCTTCCGCAGCGACAGAAATGTGCAGGGACTTTCGTCTAATATCAATAACCTGCCGGCATTTACACAGGAGCAGACTTATGCTCTTGCTGCTCTTTATCCATACGCTACTCAGGCTAACGGTGAGTGGGCTTATCAGGCTGAGTTCGGATATAAGTTCAAGAGGAATTCTTTCCTTGGTGGTAAATACGGAACTGATGTGAAGGTGAACTTCTCGCATGTTCATGCCATTGACCGCAACGACCATACTGTAAATGGTAAGAGCGAGGGAACAAGTGGTTATGGGTCTTCATTCTGGAAATGGGGCGACCAGACTTACTATCAGGATTTGAATGTCCATATCGACAAGAAATTCTCGCGCTCATTTACTCTCAACCTTATGTATATGAATCAGTTCTACAACAAGACTGTTGTTGAGGGCGAGGGAGGAATGGTTCATTCCGACATCGTTGTGGCTGATGCCAAATACAGGTTTAACAATAAACTGACTCTTCGTGGTGAGGCACAGTATCTCGCTACTGACGATGATGAGGGTGATTGGGTATTCGGACTACTCGAACTGTCGGTTCTTCCTCATTGGATGTTTACGGTTTCGGATATGTACAACTGCGGTGAAAGTAAGCTTCACTATTATCAGGGACTTGTTACTTTCAATGCCGGTGCTCATCGCTTGCAGCTTGGCTATGGCAGAACTCGTGCCGGATACAACTGCTCTGGAGGTGTTTGCCGTATGGTGCCTGCAAGCAAAGGTTTCACTTTGTCGTATAACTACAATTTCTAAGGATAATGAAAGCTATAAAGAATATATACAACTCTATTGCCGGTAAGCTGATGCTTGGCATGGCAGTTCTTATGACTGCCGGTGCTTTCTCTGCTTGTTCGGATATTGACGAGGACAACCGTCTTATATATGTCAAGCCTTCTGAAGTGAAGAAGCATGTGCTGATTGAGGACTTCACCGGCCAGCGCTGCATTAACTGTCCTAAAGCTGCTGATAAGATCAAGGAATTGCAGGAACAGTATGGTGAAGACAACATTATTGCTGTGGGTATCTATGGCGGTGACTTCGGATATAATGATTTAGCCAAGAAAGAGCCCTGTTCGTTAACTACAGTAGATGGTAACTCCTATTATTCCACTTGGAGCATAAAGGCACAGCCGAGCGGAATGGTTGACCGTTATGGAGGAGTTCTGACCAATCTTGCTTATTGGACGGCTTATGTTAACGGTTTGATTAATATGGAACCGACCGTCATGATTGTTCCTACAACAAAGTATGATGCATCAACGAGAGAACTAAAGGTGAATGTTGATGTTGCCGGATTGAAAACCTTGCAGGGAGCTAAGCTTCAGGTTTGGCTCATAGAAGATGGTATCGTGGATATGCAATATATGCCGAATGGTAGCATTAACAACGAATATGTTCACAACCATGTCTTCCGTGCTACGGTAAGTGCTGTAAACGGTGATCCGATAGATGTAGTTGATAAGGGTGACGTAAGGAAATCCTACTCTATAAATATCAAGAATGAATGGAAAGCCGAAAATATGTCTGTAGTTGCATTCGTATTTACAAACGCTGGTGTGCAGCAGACTGAAAAGGTAGGTTTGATTAAAAAATAAGAAAAGTGTAATTTATAACAAAAGAAGATTATGAAATTAAAGACTTTAGTAGCATCTGCATTTATGGCGATGTTTGGAATAAGTGCTATGGCACAGACCGATCTTGAAACGTTTCAGTTTGTTGATAAGGCTGGAAATGTCGTTCCTGACGGTACAACGCTGACTATTAACGAAACAGAAGTTAAAGATGGTAAATTGCAGATAAGCACAGGACTCTATGTAAAGAACAATACTAATACTACGCAGGCAATTGCATTGGATTATGACATTCAGTCTCTGCCAAACGGAAATTATTCAATATGTTATCCCGGACAATGTCAGAATTACTTTTCTGCCGAGCTGATAACAAAAGGTCCGGCAGTTGTTGACCCAACAGCACAGGATTATACAAACCCTGCTGACCTGCAGGCAGAATGGTTTCCTACAGCTTATGGCACAAGTACTGTAACTATCCAGATAAAAGTACATGAGGTTTCAACTCGTGAAGTTTTCGGTACAGTTCTACCTGACGCTGGCGAATTCAAGGCTTATGGCCCTAAAGTAACATTGAACCTTGTATATGCCGACCCCACAGGTATCAATGGTGTTTCCGACAATGCAAATGCTGATGTCGTTTCTCGCTATAATGCTGCTGGAATGAGAGTAAACTCGGCTGTTAAAGGCTTGAATATCGAGAAACTCTCAAATGGTAAGACTATTAAACGTATCGTTAAATAAAATAAAGATCTCAAGGTATGAAGAAAACTTTACTTTCTTTGATGGCTTTTGCACTGTCTTTAGCTGTCAATGCACAGACCGTTCCATTTAATGGACAAATACAGAAAAATATGTCTGCTACTGAAGTGCAGCACAGTGTTCTCAAGTCTGCTCCTAAAAAGGCAGAGCTTGCAGCTAACCAGCGCTACGCAGGATACTTTTACGATGATGATTGTGGAAAAAAGGGAGAAGGAATGGGTATCCCTCAATATACTTCTGGCGACTGCAAGGCTGCAATAGAGTTGACTGCCGATATGCTTAAGCCTTATGTTGGCAAGAAGGTTGTTGGTATTCGTTTTGCACTTTGTGAGAAGTTGAGCAGTTCTCGTGTGTTTATCCGTCCTATAATAGATAATAAAATCAGTGCAAATGATGTTGTATCCAAAGATGTATCTTCTACCCAGATTGGATGGAATACTGTAACTCTTGATGAACCATATACAATTGAAGAGAATTCAAATTTCTTTGTTGGTTATGACTATGAGCAGAAACAGTCAAATGACGGACAATATTATCTTGAGGAAGATTATCCTCTCTCAACTTCTACTGTAACTGCTGACAACGAAGAAGGTGCAATTGTAATTTATGCTAATATACCTAAGACAGTAGTAGGTGGAAGTGGCATAGCTTGGTACACATTTTCTGGTCAGGGTGAGGCTCTTAGTATTCAACTTATCGTAGAGGGTGACTTCAATGATTATGATGTTAAGGCGAATGAGATGTCGGATGTCACGGCAAAGCAGGGCGAACAGTCTACTTCAAACGTTTCTTTCTTGAACTTCTCAAAAGAGCCTGTTACGAGTCTTGACTATGTAGTTAGTCTTGACGGTGTTGCCGGCGAGGCACAGCATGTTCAGCTTAAGAATTCTGTCGGCAGAGGTTCTCTGGGCTCTTTCACAGCTACGACCCCGTCTTCAGATATTCTCGGAAACCATAACCTGAGCATTGATATTACTAAGGTAAATGGAAGCGATAATCTGAGTGAAAACAAGGCCGTTACCGGCAACATGGTTGTTGCTTCTATCTTCTATCCAAAGAATATTCTCATTGAAGAGTTTACAACGGAGAAGTGCCCTAACTGTCCTCGTGTAGCAGGTTATCTGACAACGGCACTTAAAACTGCTGACGCAAGCCGTGTATATGCCGTTTGTCATCATACTGGATATTATACAGACTGGCTTACTGGAAAGTGGGATACAGATCTTGAGTCTCTCGTCTTTGGCGGAACCGGTCAAACGTATGCACCTGCAGTAACGTATAACAGAGATTATAGCATTGCCAAGATGGGATATGATCAGATGGGAGTTATGTCTATGCCTCTTAGTGCTGCTGAAATAACAGCTTATATAAATGGTGTTACTTCGACAGACAATGCCAATGTCAAGCTCACAATGACGGCATCTAAACTTTGGGATGATAGTCAGGCTCTTATAACCGTTGAGGGTGAGTGCAACGAAGCTGTTGACAAGAATACTGCAAAATTGACATTATATGTTACTGAGGATGAGGTTAAGGCAAGGAGCCAGTCTGGTGCAAGCGGTACTTTCTACCACGAGCATGTTATCCGCTATAACAACAGTTCTTGGGGTGAGGCTATCACATGGAACGACAACAAGTTCGTTAAGACATTTACTGTTCCTGTAAACTCTTCATGGGTAAAGAACAACTTGAAGTTCGTTGCATTGGTAAACAACTATGATGCAAAAAACAAAGACTACAAGAAAATTAACGTTGAGAATACCATTGGCATGAAATATAGCGATGCGACAACAGGCATCAATGGCGTTGTAGACTCTACTTCTTCTTCAGAAGTAGCCCGTTACTCTCTCGACGGCATGCAGCTTTCAGCTCCTCAGAAGGGCTTGAATATCGTTAAGCTGTCTGACGGTAGAACAGTAAAGGTGATGGTGAAGTAATGTTCACACACCATTTTTGATATAATTATAGCCGCACCGGTGAATGTCTGACAGACATGCCGGTGCGGCTTTCGCATTATATGTGTTAAAAAAAAAGTGCATGCCAAACATGACATGCACATAATTAAGCTATATGTGTCGCTATAATTCGTTGCCTTCAAGCCGTGTTTTAATCATGGCTTATCAATTTCCTTGTCTCGTCAATTGACAATCCCAAGCCTTGTGCTACCTGCTCTATGTTGAGTCCCATAGAAAGAAGTCTCTTTGCTGTTTCTGCTTTCTCTTCGGCTCTTCCTTCAGCTTTTCCTTCGGCTCTTCCTTCAGCCATACCTTCAGCTCTTCCTTCAGCCATACCCTTTTCCCGGGCTTCTCTTTCTGCAGCAGCCATACATGCCATATTGTCGCGTGCAATCCAGAGGCTGTTCTCGTATGCCTCCCATTCCTTCTTTGTCAGTCTATGGCTGTCTGCGTATTCCTCAAGCTGCTTGAAGATGTCTTTCTGTGCCGTAAACGGCATTCTGCCTAATGCTTCCATATGCTTTAAAACGTAAATCCATTTTTCAAAATCATTATCACATTCTTCCGCTTTCTTCTTGAAGAACGGAAGGGCTAAATATGTGAAGCGAAGCTTGTCTGATGCTGGCTTCCCACTTTCTTTATCTGCTATAACAAGATCTGTCCTGAACTTGCCGACCTCGTCTGGCCTTGGCATATAGTTCATGAAACATATTGTATATACAGGAAGAAACCTGTATGTGTCTTCCTTTTCTTCTTTCCCTTTTTCAACTTGTTCAAGTATGCTCCGACATGCATAACATATAGAGCCGTCTTGCCGCAAACATACAATTATTTTTTATATTATGGATACAGGTGCTGAAAAAATCACAAGAAAAATGGTGGATTAAGGATAAAAATCGTTACCTTTGCATTCGTCATACAAAAACTGCATGGCTAATGGGGTCTCATAGTTCAATGGATAGAACAAGTCTCTCCTAAAGATTAGATCCGAGTTCGATTCTCGGTGAGACCACTTAAACGTAATACTTAGAAACAGAATAAACTTTTAATCTTATGGAAAATAATAAGGAAAATCAGGAAGGACAGTTCCAGTTGGAGCTTCCTCAGGCAGTAGCACAGGGTGAATACGCTAATTTCGCTCTTATCACTCACTCTCGTTCAGAATTTATCGCAGATTTCGCTCGCGTTCTGCCGGGTCTGCCAAAGGCAGTAATCAATAGTCGTATAATCCTTGCTCCAGAGCATGCTAAGCGCCTGCTTTTGGCTCTTCAGGAGAATGTTGCAAAATATGAGCATGAGTTCGGAAAGATTACTCTGCCAGAGCAGCAGGGTAAGACTATCGCTCCGTTCAATGTTAATAACGGCGAGGCTTAATATATAGAGAGGTTTAATAAATTTGAGGTCTGCAATGGAACTTCCGTTCTACTTGCAGACCTCTTTATTTTCTTGTTGTTACTTTCCCATATCAAGCTTCCAGTTGCCGTCTTTGTCTTTGCGCAGTTCTATTTCCTCGTCTTTAACTTCGCCGTTGCCGTAAGTAACTTTCATTTTTACTTTTGCCTTTTCTCCGTTTTCAGACGTTTCTTCGTTTACTATCTCGTATGACGCAATGCCCTTGTTCTTCTTGTACTCCTTTTCTGCTTTGTCTTTTAGCAGTGAGGCAAGCATCTCCTTCTGTTGCTTTATCTCGTCAGGTGATTCCTTCGGGTCGTCTTTTGTATAGACAAGATCCACATACCCTTTATAGTCCTTGTCGATAAGGCATTTCATGGATTTTTCCGCTACTCCTTTGGGCGTATTGCTACTACATGATGCCATGATGAAAACAATGGCCATGAGGCCTAAAATGAAACTAAGTCTTTTCATAATCTTTTTTTATTTGGTTAGTAATATATAACATTTTTACTTTTATGAATTATGCCTTTATAAAATGCAGTTTTATAGTTAATGACGAGAACACTTCGTTGACCTCTATGGAAAGTCGGCAATCCGTTTAAAGTCCTTTGATTTTAGAATATCAGACGGGAATATTACATGACTGAAATGAAGTCCTGGCATATTTATATTGTGACGTTCTTTGCCGATAATCATTATTCCGGCTTTCTTATAAGCGTAGACAACAAGTTCGCTGCAATACATCTTTGTAGTATCCATGTCATTGTAGTCATGGTCAAACAATATTTTTCTATTAAACATTCTCTTTGCGACGTTTGCGCTTTTTTGTGCTGCTTTACTGTTGTTGCATCTTAACACGCAGCCTTTGGAGGCATTTATCGATGAAAAGAATTTCCTGGCACTTTCCATCTTTACTCTGTCCACATCCCCTTCAAAATCCGGTTCGTCTGGTACGGCATGAACAACCATTGTCCTTCCGTTGTGGAAGACAACAATACCGCAGTGAGAAAAATCAGACCCTCTGTCTGCAGTCGTAACAACGCGACTCGTAATACCGGTTCCTCGCCTCATTACGATGTCGCCTTCCTTTAATATGCTTGTTTCTCGCAAGATGCTATGCGGTGAGTTCCTGTTCTTGTCGCATGAGTATATTGCCAAACATAATATTGCCATTGTTACCAGTCCTTTTATATTTCCCATATATTTCCCAGACTTTATTTTGCAAATATAGATTATTTTTTGATTTGAACCAAGCATTTTCCACTTAAAGTTTGCATGTATATACCTTATTATATATTATATAGGAATTATCTGTTGTATAAGATGCTCTTCTTCTCTATTAAAACTCTTGCCTTTAGGATTTTAGAAGGTGTATCGATTGTAGAATATATATAAGATATAAGGTTATAAAAGGTTAATAAAATATATATCGTGTAAAATTATAAGTGTATTGAAAGCCTCTTTGTTCTATTTATTAGGTAAATACAAAAAAAGTTCTTACCTTTGCAGCCCAAAATGGTCTTATGGCTGAGACTGTATTGTAATACTTTGATAATAACAAAATAATAAATATAAAATTAAAAATTAAAAACAATGCCTACAATTCAGCAATTGGTAAGAAAAGGTAGAAAGGTGCTTGTAGACAAGAGCAAGTCTCCGGCTTTGGATTCATGTCCTCAGCGTCGTGGCGTTTGCGTTCGTGTTTACACCACAACACCTAAGAAGCCTAATTCGGCAATGAGAAAGGTTGCCCGTGTGCGTTTGACAAACCAGAAAGAGGTGAACTCTTACATTCCAGGAGAAGGACACAACTTGCAGGAGCACTCAATCGTGCTTGTTCGCGGTGGTCGTGTAAAGGATCTTCCTGGTGTGCGTTATCACATCGTTCGTGGTACTCTTGATACTGCAGGCGTAGCAAATCGTACACAGCGCCGTTCTAAGTATGGAGCTAAGCGTCCAAAGCAGAAGTAATTAATAACCGGGAGGTTTAAAATCTTACATTTTAATCGTTTTGCTGGAGAATTGTTATAAAGGTTGAGTAAGCGGCTCCAGAGGGAGCACTGAAGAACATTAAACAGCCCCATGCAGAATTAATTTCAAAACAAGAAATGAGAAAAGCAAAACCAAAGAAGCGCGTGATCCTTCCGGATCCCGTGTTTAATGACCAGAAGGTCTCAAAGTTCGTGAACCACTTGATGTATGATGGAAAGAAAAACACATCATACGAAATTTTCTACAAAGCATTGGATACCGTAAAGGAGAAGATGGCTAATGAGGAGAAGTCTGCACTCGAGATTTGGAAGACTGCTCTTGATAACATTACTCCTCAGGTTGAGGTTAAGAGCCGCCGTATCGGTGGTGCTACTTTCCAGGTACCTACAGAAATCCGCCCAGACCGCAAGGAGAGCATCTCTATGAAGAATATGATTGCTTTCGCTCGTAAGCGTGGTGGTAAGTCAATGGCTGATAAGTTGGCTGCTGAGATTATGGATGCCTTCAACAATCAGGGTGGTGCCTTCAAGCGTAAGGAAGATATGCACCGTATGGCTGAGGCTAACCGTGCGTTCGCTCACTTCAGATTTTAATTTTTAAGATAAGGTAAAAGGAATCATGGCAAAGCAAGATTTACATTTGACCCGTAATATCGGTATTATGGCTCACATCGATGCCGGTAAAACAACAACTTCTGAGCGTATCCTGTTCTATACAGGTAAGACTCACAAGATTGGCGAGGTTCACGACGGTGCCGCAACAATGGACTGGATGGCTCAGGAGCAGGAGCGTGGTATTACTATCACATCTGCTGCTACTACCTGTAACTGGAACTACAACGGCAAGTCTTATAAAATCAACTTGATTGATACTCCGGGACACGTTGACTTTACTGCAGAGGTAGAGCGTTCACTCCGTGTTCTCGATGGAGCTGTAGCTACTTACTGTGCTGTAGGTGGTGTTCAGCCACAGTCTGAGACCGTATGGCGCCAGGCTGACAAATACAACGTTCCTCGTCTGGGTTACGTAAATAAGATGGACCGTTCTGGTGCTGACTACTTTGATGTACTCCGCCAGATGAAAGAGGTCCTTGGTGCTCACCCGGTATCACTCGTTATTCCTATCGGTAGCGAGGAGACTTTCAAGGGTGTTGTTGACCTTATCAAGATGAAGGCTATCCTGTGGCACGATGAGACCATGGGCGCTGAATATGAGGTAGACGATATTCCTGCAGATCTCAAGGATGAGGCTGAGGAATGGAGAGGTAAACTCGTTGAGTCTGCTGCAGAGTTCGATGAGGCTCTTATGGAAAAATACTTCGAGGATCCAGATTCAATCACTGAAGAGGAGATTATCGCAGCTATCCGTAAGGGAACACTCGCAATGGAGTGCACACCTGTTCTTTGTGGTTCTTCATTCAAGAACAAGGGCGTTCAGACATTGCTCGACTATGTTTGCGCATTCTTGCCTTCACCATTGGATACTCCAAACATCGTTGGTACAAACCCGACAACAGGTGAGGAGGAAGATCGTAAGCCTTCTGAGGATGAGCCTACATCTGCTCTTGCATTCAAGATCGCAACAGACCCATACGTTGGTCGTCTTGTGTTCTTCCGTGTTTACTCAGGTAAGGTCGTTGCTGGTTCTTATGTTTATAATACACGTTCTGGAAAGAAAGAGCGCGTAAGCCGCCTCTTCCAGATGAACTCAAATAAGCAGGTTCCTATGGAACTCATCGACGCTGGTGATATCGGTGCAGGTGTTGGTTTCAAGGATATCCGTACTGGTGATACTCTTTGTGATGAGGAGCATCCAATCGTACTTGAGTCTATGACATTCCCTGATCCTGTGATCGGTATTGCCGTAGAACCAAAGAGCCAGGCAGATGTTGACAAGCTCGGTATCGGTCTTGCAAAACTTGCAGAGGAGGATCCAACCTTCACAGTTCATACCGATGAGCAGAGCGGTCAGACCGTTATCTCTGGTATGGGTGAGCTTCACCTCGACATTATCCTTGACCGTCTGAAGAGAGAGTTCAAGGTTGAGTGTAACCAGGGTAAGCCACAGGTTAACTATAAAGAGGCTATTACTAAGACTGTTAATCTCCGCGAGGTTTATAAGAAACAGTCAGGAGGTCGTGGTAAGTTCGCTGATATTATCGTTAACGTTGGTCCTGTTGATGAAGATTACAAGCAGGGAGGTCTACAGTTCATCAATGAGGTGAAGGGTGGTAACATTCCTAAGGAATTCATTCCTTCAGTACAGAAGGGCTTCGAGGGAGCAATGAAGAATGGTGTACTCGGTGGTTATCCTATGGACAGCTTGAAGGTAACACTTCTTGATGGTTCTTATCACCCAGTAGACTCAGACCAGTTGTCTTTCGAGGTTGCTGCAATCAATGCTTACAAGAATGCATGTGCCAAGGCAGGTCCAGTTCTTATGGAGCCTATCATGAAACTTGAGGTTGTAACTCCAGAAGAGAACATGGGTGATGTAATCGGTGACTTGAACAAGCGTCGTGGTCAGGTTGAGGGCATGGACGAGACCCGTTCAGGAGCTCGTATCGTACGTGCAATGGTTCCATTGGCAGAGATGTTCGGTTATGTTACAGCTCTCCGTACAATCACTTCAGGACGTGCAACAAGCTCAATGGAGTATGATCACCATGCTCCGCTGTCAAGTTCAATTGCCAAGACAGTTCTTGAGGAATGCAATGGTCGTGTAGACCTTCTGTAATAAAAGAAAATCCGGAAGAGAGAAACGCCTTTTAGCGTATGACTCTTAATAGGCGTTGCTCCTCTTCCTTTTTAATAATAACAAAAAATAAAAATGAGTCAGAAAATCAGAATCAAGCTGAAGTCTTACGACCACAAATTGGTAGACAAATCAGCAGAGAAGATCGTGAAGGCAGTAAAGGCTACTGGTGCAATCGTAAGTGGTCCTATTCCATTGCCAACACACAAGAGAATCTACACAGTTAACCGTTCAACCTTCGTAAACAAGAAGGCTCGTGAGCAGTTCCAGCTCAGCGATTACAAGCGTCTTATCGACATTTACAGCTCAACAGCAAAAACTGTAGATGCACTCATGAAGCTTGAGTTGCCAAGCGGTGTTGAAGTAGAAATCAAAGTATAGTTTAATTTTTAATATTAATTGAAATGCCAGGATTAATTGGAAGAAAAATCGGAATGACATCCGTTTTCAGTGCCGACGGTAAAAATGTTCCGTGCACTGTTATCGAAGCAGGTCCTTGTGTTGTAACTCAGGTAAAGACCGTTGAGAAAGACGGTTATCAGGCTTATCAGCTTGCTTACGGCGAGATGAAGGAGAAGAATACCACTAAGCCTATGCTCGGTGTATTCAAGAAAGCAGGTACAACACCAAAGAGACACTTGGCCGAGTTCAAGTTTGACGAGGAGTATAACCTCGGTGATACAATCACTGTAGAAATCTTCAACGATACAAATTTTGTAGATGTTGTTGGTACCTCAAAGGGTAAAGGTTTCCAGGGTGTTGTTAAGCGTCACGGATTCGGTGGTGTAGGTCAGAGTACTCACGGACAGGACGACCGTGCTCGCAAGCCGGGATCTATCGGTGCTTGTTCTTACCCAGCAAAGGTGTTCAAAGGAATGCGCATGGGTGGACAAATGGGAGGTGATAGAGTAACAACTCAGAACCTCAAGGTGTTAAAGGTAATTCCTGAACACAACCTTATTCTTGTAAAGGGTAGTGTTGCTGGATGTAATGGTTCAACCGTATTAATTGAGAAATAATGGAAATTAGCGTATTAAATATCAAAGGTGAGGACACTGGAAGAAAGGTTACGTTAAACGAATCAATCTTCGGAATTGAGCCTAATGACCATGTTCTTTATTTGGACGTAAAGCAGTATCTCGCTAACCAGCGTCAGGGTACAGCAAAGTCTAAGGAAAGAAGCGAGCACGCAGGTTCTACTCGTAAGCTCGGACGCCAGAAAGGTGGTGGCGGCGCTCGTCGTGGTGATATCAACTCACCAGTACTCGTAGGTGGTGGTCGTGTATTCGGTCCTAAACCACGTGATTATCGTTTCAAACTGAATAAGAAAGTTAAGAGTCTTGCACGTAAGAGTGCTCTTTCTTACAAGGCTCAGGAGAATGCTATAGTAGTCGTTGAAGATTTCACTTTTGAGGCTCCAAAGACTAAAGAATTCGTAAATGTTGCTAAAAATCTTAAAGTTGACGGTCGTAAGATGCTTATGGTTTTGCCAGAAGTAAATAAAAACGTATATTTGTCAGCTCGAAATTTGCAGCGCACTGAAATTATGACTGCTTCAGCACTGAACACATACAAAGTTTTGAATGCTGATGTACTTGTAGTGACAGAGAATTCGCTCAAGACAATCGACGGAATCTTAAACAAATAATTAATAGGAGACAGTAAATATGGCATTCATTATCAAACCATTGGTTACCGAAAAGATGACCAAGATTACAGACAAGTCTTCTGTTGAGAAAACTTACAAGGTAAAGGGTGAAGAGCGCACAAAGAAGGCTGAGGCTAAGTATGGCTTCATCGTTCGCCCAGAGGCTGGTAAGCTCGAGATAAAGAAAGAAGTTGAGAGTCTGTATAACGTTACAGTAATAAATGTAAATACGCTTCGTTATGCTGGAAAGCGCTCAAGCCGCTATACCAAGGCAGGTCTCATCAAGGGACAGAAGAATGCGTATAAGAAGGCAATCGTTACTCTGAAAGAGGGCGATACAATTGATTTTTACAGCAATATCTAAAATAAAAAATGGCAGTACGTAAATTTAAACCGGTTACTCCGGGTCAAAGACACAAGGTTATTGGCACGTTCGAGGAGATTACTGCATCCGTGCCAGAGAAGTCTCTCGTTTACGGTAAACGTTCTACCGGCGGTCGAAACAACACCGGTAAGATGAC
>DCBP01000010.1:17990-28112 GCA_002314055.1 Prevotella sp. UBA1104 | reverse complement strand
GGTAAGATGACTGTTCGCTATCGTGGCGGCGGTCACAAGAGGAAGTTCCGTCTGATCGACTTCAAACGAGAGAAAGATGGTGTTCCAGCTGTAGTAAAGACAATAGAGTATGATCCAAACCGTTCGGCTCGTATCGCTCTGTTGTTCTATGCAGATGGTGAAAAACGTTACATTATTGCTCCCAATGGACTGCAGGTGGGAACAACTCTGATGTCAGGTAAGGATGCAGCTCCGGAGATTGGAAACACTCTTCCGCTCGCAAACATTCCTGTCGGTACAGTAATTCATAATATTGAGTTGCGTCCAGGTCAGGGTGCTCTGCTCGTTCGTTCGGCAGGTAATTTTGCTCAGTTGACTTCTCGTGAGGGCAGTTATTGTGTTATTAAACTCCCTTCTGGCGAGACTCGTCAGATTCTTAGTGCTTGTAAGGCTACCATCGGTAGCGTAGGAAACTCTGACCACGCTCTTGAGCAGTCTGGTAAGGCTGGTCGCACACGTTGGCTCGGACGTCGTCCTCACAACCGTGGTGTTGTTATGAACCCAGTTGATCACCCAATGGGTGGTGGTGAAGGACGTCAGTCTGGAGGTCACCCACGTTCACGTAAGGGCTTGTACGCTAAGGGACTCAAGACAAGAGCTCCTAAGAAGCTTTCTAACAAGTATATTATTGAAAGAGCTAAGAAATAATCAAGTTAATTAGAGTAAATTATGAGTCGTTCATTAAAAAAAGGTCCGTATATTAACGTGTCTCTCGAGAAGAAGATTCTCGCTATGAATGAAAGCGGAAAGAAGAGTGTCGTTAAAACATGGGCTAGAGCATCAATGATTTCCCCGGATTTCGTGGGACACACTGTTGCAGTTCATAACGGAAATAAATTTATTCCTGTTTATATTACCGAGAATATGGTAGGTCACAAGCTTGGTGAGTTCTCACCAACTCGTAGATTCGGCGGCCATGCAGGTAATAAGAAATAACAGGCAAACCATTGTAAAAAGAAATTAAAATGGGAGCAAGAAAGAAATTATCGGCTGAGAAAAGAAAAGAAGCCTTGAAAACAATGTATTTTGCGAAGCTCAACGGCGTGCCTTCTTCTCCACGTAAAATGCGCTATGTTGTTGACATGGTGCGTGGCATGGAAGTTAACCGCGCTCTTGGCGTCCTCAAGTTCTCTAACAAGGCTGCTGCTGCAGACGTAGAGAAACTGTTGCGCTCAGCTATCGCAAACTGGGAGACAAAAAATGACCGTAAGGCTGAAGACGGTGAACTTTATATCTCTAAGGTCTTCGTTGACGAGGGCGTTACAATGAAACGTATGAGACCGGCACCACAGGGTCGTGGCTACAGAATTCGCAAGCGTAGCAACCACATCACTCTGTTTGTTGATGCCAAAACTAATGATGAAAAATAATATAGTAGAATGGGACAGAAAGTAAATCCAATAAGCAACCGTCTTGGAATCATTAGAGGTTGGGACTCAAATTGGTTCGGTGGAAAGAACTTCGGAGATAACCTGGTAGAGGATACCAAGATCCGTAAGTATCTTAACGAGCGTCTTGCTAAGGCAAGCGTTTCTCGCATCGTCATCGAGCGTACTTTGAAACTTGTTACTATCACTATATGTACAGCCCGTCCGGGTCTCGTCATCGGTAAAGGTGGTCAGGACGTTGACAAGTTGAAGGAAGAGCTGAAGAAGCTCTACGATAAGGAGATTCAGATTAACATTTACGAGGTTAAGAAACCAGAGCTTGACGCATCTATCGTTGCTAATAATATAGCAAGACAGGTTGAGGGTAAGATTGCTTACCGTCGTGCTATCAAGATGGCTGTAGCAAACACAATGCGTGCAGGTGCCGAGGGAATCAAGATTCAGATCACAGGCCGTTTGAACGGTGCCGAGATGGCTCGTAAGGAAATGTACAAGGAGGGTCGTACTCCTCTGCACACATTCCGTGCAGACATTGACTACTGCCAGGCAGAGGCTCTTACTAAGGTAGGTCTGCTGGGTATTAAGGTTTGGATTTGCCGCGGTGAGGTTTACGGTAAGGTTGACCTTACACCAAACTTCACACAGGAGAAGTCTAACGGACGTCAGGGTGGCAAGCCAAGAGGTAACCGTAAGAGAAACAATAACCGTTAAAGTTTGAAACAAACATGTTACAGCCTAAAAGAGTAAAATACAGAAGACCTCAAGATGGACGCGGTAATAAAGGCAACGCCCACAGAGGTACACAGCTGGCTTTCGGATCATTCGGCATCAAGACACTTGAGGCAAAATGGTTGGATAGCCGCCAGATAGAGGCAGCTCGTGTCGCTGTCAATCGTTACATGCAGCGTGAGGGTCAGGTTTGGATCCGTATATTCCCGGACAAGCCAATCACCCGTAAGCCTGCCGATGTCCGAATGGGTAAAGGAAAGGGAGATCCAGCAGGTTGGGTTGCCCCTGTAACTCCGGGACGCGTGCTTTTCGAGGTTGAGGGAGTATCTTTCGACATCGCAAAGGAGGCTCTTCGTCTCGCAGCACAGAAGTTGCCTGTTAAGACAAAGTTTATTGTTAGACGTGATTACGATAAAAACGCTTAATTATGAAGATTAAAGAAGTAAGAGACCTCGAAACCAAGGATTTGGCTGAGAGAATAGAGTCAGAGGTTGCAAAGTACAATCAGATGAAGCTTAATCATGCGATCACTCCTCTTGAGAATCCATCTCAGATTAAGTTGGCACGTCGTGACATCGCACGTATGAAGACAGTACTTCGCGAGAGAGAACTTAACAAATAACAATGGTCCAGATGGAAACAAGAAATTTAAGAAAGACAAGAACGGGTGTTGTAATCAGCAACAAAATGGATAAAACCATTGTTATTGCTTCTAAGTTCAAGGAGATGCACCCGATATATGGTAAGTTTGTCCAGAAGACAAAGAAGTACCACGCTCATGATGAAAAGAATGAGGCTAATGTAGGTGATACTGTCCTCATTATGGAGACCCGTCCTTTGAGTAAGACAAAGAGATGGAGATTAGTTCAAATAATTGAAAAAGCTAAGTAAAATATGATACAAGCAGAATCAAGACTTACTGTATGTGATAACAGCGGCGCTCGTGAGGCTCTGTGCATCCGTGTGCTCGGTGGAACACGCCGCCGTTACGCAAGTGTTGGTGACGTGATTGTCGTTGCTGTCAAGAACGTGATCCCGTCAAGTGATTTGAAAAAGGGTGCAGTATCAAAGGCTTTGATTGTTCGCACAAAGAAGGAGATTCGTCGTGCCGACGGTTCATATATCCGTTTCGACGACAATGCTTGTGTTTTGTTGAACAATGCTGGTGAGCTTCGCGGTAGCCGTATCTTCGGTCCTGTTGCTCGTGAGTTGCGTGCAGTCAACATGAAAGTCGTTTCTTTGGCACCTGAGGTTCTTTAATATTTAAAGTAATAGATTAATGAGTAAGTTACATATTAAGAAAAACGATACAGTCATTGTTCTCGCCGGTGAGGATAAGGGCAAGACTGGTAAGGTGCTGAAGGTCTTGGTTGACAAGCAGCGTGCTATCGTAGAGGGTGTGAACATGGTCTCTAAGAGCATGAAGCCAAGTGCAAAGAACCCTCAGGGAGGTATCGTGAAGCAGGAAGCTTCTATCCATATCTCGAATTTGAGTCTGATAGATCCTAAGAGTGGCAAGGCTACTCGTATCGCAATCAAGAAGAACGATGAGGGCAAGAAGGTTCGCATCGCTAAAAAGTCAGGGGAGGAAATCAAATAATGAATACAGCAGAATTGAAAACCGTTTATGCAGAGACTATCGCTCCTGCACTCCAGAAACAGTTCAACTATTCTTCTAAGATGCAGATTCCTGTCCTCAAGAAGATTGTTGTAAACCAGGGTCTTGGAGACGCTACACAGGATAAGAAGATTATCGACGTGGCTATCAACGAGATTACTGCGATTACTGGTCAGAAGGCAGTTGCTACATATTCTAAGAAGGATATCGCAAACTTCAAGCTTCGTAAGAAGATGCCTATCGGTGTTATGGTAACATTGCGTCGTGAGCGCATGTACGAGTTCCTTGAGAAGCTCGTTCGTATCGCTTTGCCACGTATCCGTGACTTCAAGGGTATCGAGAGCAAGTTTGACGGTCGCGGTAACTACACTCTTGGTGTTACTGAGCAGATCATTTTCCCTGAAATCAACATCGATGCTATCGATCGTATCCAGGGTATGAACATCACATTCGTGACTTCAGCCAATACCGACGAAGAGGGTTACGCTTTGTTGAAGGCATTCGGCCTTCCTTTCAAGAACGCTAAAAACGATTAATTAAGATATGGCAAAAGAGTCAATGAAAGCTCGCGAGGTAAAACGTGCCAAATTGGTGGCACGTTATGCCGAGAAACGCGCAGCGTTGAAGAAGGTTATCGCTACTTCTAACGATCCTGCAGAGGCATACGAGGCAGCACGCAAGTTGCAGTCTATTCCAAAGAATGCAAATCCTATCCGTCTGCACAACCGTTGCAAGATCACAGGTCGTCCAAAGGGATATATCCGTCAGTTCGGTCTCTCTCGTATTCAGTTCCGTGAGATGGCTTCGGCTGGTTTGATTCCTGGAGTTAAGAAGGCAAGCTGGTAAAAAGCATATTTTATTCATTTAATATTGTCGGGGTAGTCCCGATTAATTAAACATTTTATATAATGACAGATCCAATAGCAGATTATCTTACGAGGTTGAGAAATGCAATCATGGCTCATCACCGTGTTGTAGAGGTTCCAGCTTCTAACTTGAAGAAGGAAATCACTAAGATCCTCTTTGAGAAGGGATACATCCTTAACTACAAGTTTGTAGAGGATGGTCCTCAGGGTTCAATCAAGGTTGCCCTGAAGTATGATCCACAGACTAAGGCAAATGCAATCAAGTGCCTTAAGAGAGTTTCCACTCCTGGTCTTCGCAAGTACACAGGATACAAGGAAATGCCGAGAGTAATTAACGGATTAGGTATCGCTATCTTATCTACATCCAAAGGTGTAATGACAAACAAAGAAGCTGCTGACCTTAAGATTGGCGGTGAGGTTCTTTGCTACGTATATTAATTGGAGGATTAAATATGTCAAGAATAGGAAAATTGCCAATTAGTATTCCATCAGGTGTTACAGTTACTCTCAATGATGGTGTCGTAAACGTTAAGGGTCCTAAGGGAGAGCTTTCCCAGAAGGTAGACAAGTCAATTATCGTAAAGATAGAAGATGGTCACGTTGTTCTCTCCGTAGATGAGAACAGTCCTGTAAACTACAAGCAGAAGAATGCTTTCCATGGTCTTTACCGTGCTCTTATCCACAACATGGTTGTAGGTGTTAGCGAGGGTTACACAAAGGTTCTCGAGCTTGTCGGTGTAGGTTACCGTGTATCAAACCAGGGCAATCTTATCGAGTTCGCTCTTGGTTATACACACCCGATCTTCATTCAGCTGCCTAAGGAAGTTAAGGTTGAGACTAAGTCTGAAAGAAACCAGAATCCTATCATAACTCTCGAGTCATGTGATAAGGAGTTGCTCGGACTTATCTGTGCAAAAATTCGTTCTTTCCGTATGCCTGAGCCTTATAAAGGAAAGGGTATCTTGTTCAAGGGTGAGGTTATCCGCAGAAAGTCTGGTAAGACTGCTGCAGCTAAGTAACTTTAATAATTTACGATTATGACAACAAAGAAAGTAGAAAGACGAATTAAGATTAAATATAGAATACGTAAGCGTGTTAACGGTACAACCGAGCGCCCTCGTATGAGCGTTTTCCGCAGCAACAAGCAGATTTATGTTCAGATCATCAATGACCTGACAGGTACAACTCTTGCTTCAGCGTCTTCACTCGGTCTTGAGGCAATGCCAAAGATGGAGCAGGCTGCTAAGGTAGGTGAGCTCGTTGCAAAGAAGGCTATCGAGGCTGGTATTTCTAAGGTAGTTTTCGACCGTAACGGTTATCTCTATCATGGTAGAGTGAAAGAGTTGGCTGATGCAGCACGTAAGGGCGGTCTAATTTTTTAAACGATTATGGCAATGAATAAAGTAAAGATAAATAGTGACGTTGAGTTAAAAGACAGATTGGTTGCTATTAACCGTGTTACCAAGGTTACAAAGGGAGGTCGTACTTTCACCTTCGCTGCTATCGTAGTAGTAGGTGATGGCAATGGCGTTATCGGCTGGGGCCTTGGAAAGGCAGGTGAAGTTACTGCTGCCATAGCTAAGGGTGTTGAGTCAGCAAAGAAGAACCTTGTTAAGGTTTCTCTTCTCAAGGGTACTCTTCCTCACGAGGTAGAGGCAAGCTTTGGTGGTGCTAAGGTATTCCTTCGTCCGGCTGCAGCCGGTACCGGTCTTGTAGCCGGTGGCGCTATGCGTGCTGTTCTTGAGAGTGTTGGTGTTAAGGATGTCCTTGCTAAGTCAAAGGGCTCTTCTAACCCTCACAACCTCGTTAAGGCTACAATCGTAGCTTTGAGCCAGTTGCGTGACGCTTACACAATCGCACAGACTCGTGGTATTTCACTTGATAAGGTATTTAACGGTTAATAAGGAGATTTATCTATGGCAACTATAAAGATCAAGCAGATTAAGAGTAAAATCGGTGCTCCGGTTGACCAGAAGCGTACACTTCAGGCACTGGGACTTCATAAGATTTCTCAGGTTGTAGAACATGAGGATAATCCGGTTATCCGTGGTATGATTAGAAAAGTGCACCACTTAGTGAGTGTCGTTGATTAATTACTCGTAACATTTTAAAAAGGACAATTATGAAATTACATAATTTACAGCCAGCAGAAGGCTCTACACATTCACGTCGTCGTATCGGCCGTGGTACAGGTTCTGGACTCGGTGGTACTTCTACTCGTGGACACAAGGGAGCCAAGGCTCGTTCTGGCTACAAGAGAAAGATTGGTTTCGAGGGTGGACAGATGCCGTTGCAGCGTCGTGTTCCAAAGTCAGGCTTCAAGAACATCAACCACAAGGAGTACTTCTCTGTAAACCTCTCTACACTTCAGACTTTGGCTGAGTCTAAGAATCTTACAAAGATCGGACTTGCTGAGCTCAAGGAGTACGGAGTTGTTAAGGGAAGAGTTCTTGTCAAGATTCTTGGCAATGGCGAGTTGAAGGCTAAACTTGACGTAGAAGCTAATGCTTTCTCAAAGACTGCTGAAGAGGCAATCAAGGCAGTTGGTGGTAACACAACTATAATCTAAGTAAATGAAAAAGTTTTTTGAGACACTGAAGAACTGTTGGAAGGTTGAGGATTTGCGCCAGCGTATCCTCATCACGATTCTATTCGTTGCGATATACCGTTTCGGTTCATTTGTCGTACTTCCAGGTATTAATCCAGCTATGTTGGAAAAATTGCAGTCACAGACCAGTGGCGGCTTGATGTCATTGTTGGACATGTTCTCCGGTGGTGCGTTTTCTCATGCTTCTATCTTTGCATTGGGAATAATGCCATACATCTCAGCTTCTATCGTAATGCAGCTCCTTGCTGTCGCTGTACCTTATTTCCAGAAGATGCAGCGTGAGGGCGAGAGCGGCCGCAAGAAGATCAACTGGTATACACGAGTATTGACTGTAATCATACTCGTGTTCCAGGCTCCTTCTTACCTCATGAACTTGAAGATGCAGGCTTACGGTGCTTTGGCATCGGGTTTGAATTGGACAATGTTCATGTTTACAGCCATTGTCATCCTTGCAGCAGGAAGTATGTTTGTCCTATGGCTTGGTGAGCGTATCACAGACAAGGGCGTAGGAAACGGAATTTCTTTGATAATCATGATTGGTATCATTGCTCGTTTGCCTCAGGCATTCATTCAGGAAACCAGTTCTCGTTTCACAGCCATCACGAATGGTGGTCTTGTGATGTTTATCATTGAGCTTCTTATCCTTTATCTTGTCGTTTGTGCTTCGTTGCTCCTTACACAGGGCACGAGAAGAGTGCCGGTACAATATGCAAAGCGTGTTGTCGGCAACAAGCAGTACGGCGGTGCCCGCCAGTACATTCCGCTTAAGCTCTTCGCTGCAAACGTTATGCCTATCATCTTTGCACAGGCTTTGATGTTTATTCCTCTTGCTGTGGTTCAGTACTCTACTGACGCAAACAACGAGATTATCCGTTCGCTGATGGATCACCGCAGTCTGCTGTACAATATAGTATTTGCTCTTCTTATTATAGCATTTACTTATTTCTATACAGCGATTACCTTGAATCCTACTCAGATGGCAGAGGACATGAAGCGTAACAATGGTTTCATTCCTGGCATCAAGCCTGGAAAGGATACAGCAGACTATATTGAGACAGTGATGTCGCGCATCACTTTCCCTGGTTCATTGTTCATCGCTTTCATTGCGATAATGCCGGCTCTTGCCGGACTGCTGAATGTTCAGGATGCTTTTGCGCAGTTCTTTGGAGGAACATCGCTTTTGATTCTTGTTGGAGTTGTTGTTGATACTCTTCAGCAGATTGAGAGCCACTTGATGATGAGACATTATGACGGTCTTCTGAACTCAGGTCATGTTCGCAGCCGTAACGCAGGCGTTTCCGCTTATTAAGTTTAGGTGCTGATGAAAGTTTTTCTGAAGACTGAAGATGAGATACAACTAATGCGTAAAGCCAATCAGTTAGTGTCCGCGACACTGACTGAATTGGCTAAATGCATAAAACCGGGCATTACGACCCTCTATCTGGACAAGATAGCTGAGGAGTTCATCAGAGACCATGGTGCTGTCCCTACTTTCAAGAATTTTCCGAACCCTTTCGGCAGTCCGTTTCCTGCAAGCATCTGCACCTCGGTAAATGATGTTGTGGTTCACGGCATACCGGATGACAAGACGGTTCTGAAGGATGGCGACATTATTTCGATTGACTGTGGAACCCTATTAGACGGTTTCAACGGTGATTCCTGCTACACATTCTGTGTAGGCGAAGTTTCCGAGGAAGTAAGAAAGCTTCTGCGCATCACGAAGGAGTCCCTTTATAAGGGAATAGAGAATGCTGTTGCGGGAAAGCATCTCGGCGACATCGGTTCTGCTGTTCAGGATCATTGCGAGGCTGAACACTATGGTGTGGTGAGGGAACTCACCGGTCATGGAATAGGCAGGGAAATGCACGAGGCGCCGCAGGTGCCTAATTACGGCCGTCGGGGCAACGGTATGTTGCTTAAGGCGGGCATGTGCATAGCGATAGAGCCGATGATAACGATGGGCGACAGGTCGATTTACATGATGCCAGACCGTTGGACGATACGCACCCGTGACGGCAAGCCGGCAGCTCATTTTGAGCATACCATGGCAATCCGCAAAGGACAGGCTGAAGTTTTATCCTCATTTGAAGAAATAGAAAAATTAGAAGCAAATTTATAAGTTATGGCAAAGCAAGCCGCAATAGAGCAAGATGGAACAATCGTAGAGGCACTTTCGAATGCCATGTTCCGTGTAGAATTGGAGAATGGCTGTCCTATCACAGCCCATATCTCTGGTAAGATGAGAATGCACTATATCAAGATTCTTCCGGGCGACAAGGTAAAGGTAGAGATGAGTCCCTACGACTTGACAAAAGGCAGAATAGTATTTAGATACAAATAAACTATAGAGATATATGAAGACAAGAGCATCATTGAAGAAGCGTACACCCGACTGCAAGATCGTTCGTCGTAAGGGTCGTCTGTTCGTTATCAACAAAAAAAATCCTAAGTACAAGTTACGTCAGGGTTAATTCTGCGTCCTATTGATTGAGAAGTCAAAAAAGACGTATTGAAACAAAACAAATTTTTTTATTTTATTTAATTACAAAATGGCAATAAGAATTGTTGGAGTAGATTTGCCCCAGAATAAGCGTGGCGAAATCGCATTGACTTATATCTACGGTATAGGTCGAAGTAGTTCAGCAAAGATATTGGACAAGGCTGGTGTAAGCCGTGACTTGAAAGTCAGCGAGTGGTCTGACGATCAGGCAGCCAAGATCCGTGAAATTATCGGTGCTGAATTCAAAGTAGAAGGTGATCTCCGTTCAGAGATCCAGTTGAATATCAAGCGACTGATGGATATTGGTTGCTATCGTGGAGTTCGTCATCGTAACGGTCTTCCTGTTCGTGGTCAGAGCACCAAGAACAATGCCC
>DCBP01000010.1:3782-17937 GCA_002314055.1 Prevotella sp. UBA1104 | reverse complement strand
ACAATGCCCGTACTCGTAAGGGTAAGAAGAAGACTGTTGCAAATAAGAAAAAGGCTACTAAATAATAATTAGAGTTATGGCAAAGAAAACAGTCGCAAAGAAAAGAAATGTTAAGGTAGACGCTTTAGGACAGTTGCATGTTCATAGCTCCTTTAATAACATTATTGTGTCATTGGCCAACAGCGAGGGTCAGGTTATCTCTTGGTCATCTGCTGGTAAGATGGGCTTCCGTGGTTCTAAGAAGAACACTCCTTACGCTGCACAGATGGCAGCAGAGGATTGCGCAAAGGTTGCTTTCGACCTTGGTCTGCGCAAGGTAAAGGCTTATGTTAAGGGTCCGGGTAACGGTCGTGAGTCAGCTATCCGTGCCGTACATGGTGCCGGTATTGAAGTAACAGAGATTGTCGACGTTACTCCACTTCCACACAACGGATGTCGTCCTCCAAAGAGAAGAAGAGTTTAATCAAGTACACAACTTTCTTTTGTCTTGCATTGCCCTTCTTATGTTGAGCAATGTAAGGCAAAAAACAAATTATCATTAAAATATTATGGCAAGATATATAGGTCCGAAATCAAAAATTGCACGTCGTTTTGGTGAAGCCATTTTCGGCGCAGACAAAGTTTTGTCCAGAAGGAACTTCCCTCCTGGACAGCATGGCAACAACCGTCGCAGAAAGATGTCTGAGTACGGTGTCATGTTGGCAGAGAAGCAGAAAGCTAAATACACATACGGTGTACTTGAGCGTCAGTTCCGTAATATGTTCGAGAAGGCAGCAAAGGCTGACGGCATTACCGGTGAGGTATTGCTCCAGAACCTTGAGAGCCGTCTTGACAATGTAGTATTCCGTCTTGGTATTGCTCCTACCCGTGCAGCAGCACGTCAGATGGTAAGCCACAAGCATATCGTAGTAGACGGAAAGGTTGTGAATATCCCTTCATTTGCTGTAAAGCCAGGAATGGTAGTTGGTGTTCGCGAGAAGGCAAAGTCTCTCGAGGTAATCGAGGCATCTCTCGCTGGTTTCAACCACAGCAAGTACCCATGGATCGAGTGGGACGAGAACACAAAGAGCGGCAAGTTCTTGCACAAGCCAGAGCGTGCTGATATTCCTGAGAATATCAAGGAGCAGTTAATCGTTGAGTTGTACTCTAAATAATCATTAAATTAATGGCGATATTAGCATTTCAAAAACCCGACAAAGTTGTAATGTTGGAGGCCAACGACAAATTCGGCAAGTTTGAGTTTCGTCCTCTTGAGCCTGGCTTCGGTGTTACCATAGGCAACGCGTTGCGCCGCATTCTTCTTTCCTCACTGGAGGGTTATGCCATCAACACTATCCGCATTGCGGGTGTTGAGCATGAGTTCTCTTCAGTTCCGGGAGTCAAGGAGGATGTAACTAACATTATCTTGAATTTGAAGCAAGTAAGATTCAAGCAAGTAGTAGAAGAATTCGAGAACGAGAAAGTTAGTGTCACCGTTGAGAATTCTACAGAATTCAAAGCTGGTGATATCGGTAAGTATCTGACTGGATTTGAAGTGTTAAACCCTGATTTGGTGATATGTCATTTAGACGCAAAGGCATCAATGCAGATTGACCTCACGATCAACAAAGGTCGTGGCTATGTTCCATCAGACGAGAACCGTGAGTTCTGCACCGATGTTAACGTAATTCCAATCGATTCTATTTACACCCCAATCCGTAACGTGAAATACGCTGTTGAGCCATATCGTGTTGAGCAGAAGACCGACTACGACAAGCTCATCCTCGAAGTCACTACGGATGGTTCCATTCACCCGAAAGATGCGCTGAAAGAGGCTGCCAAGATTCTGATTTACCACTTCATGCTGTTCTCTGACGAGAAGATTACTCTTGAGAACACGGATGTTGAGACAAATCAGGAGTTTGACGAGGAGATTCTCCACATGCGCCAGTTGCTGAAGACCCGTTTGGTTGACATGAACCTCAGCGTTCGTGCACTGAACTGCTTGAAGGCTGCTGATGTAGAGACACTCGGCGACTTGGTACAGTATAACAAGACTGACCTCCTGAAGTTCCGCAACTTCGGTAAGAAATCGCTCTCAGAGCTTGATGATTTGCTCGAGAGTCTGAATCTGTCGTTTGGAACCGACATTTCTAAGTATAAATTAGATAAGGAATAAAGTTCCCCTTGCATGAAAGAGGACAATTGCTGTCCTCTCTCGTGCTATGGGTAAGAACCCTTAAAAAACAAAGAACAAAAAAATGAGACATAATAAAAAATTCAACCATCTGGGCCGTACTGCAGACCATCGCAAGGCTATGCTCGCAAACATGGCAATCTCGCTGATCATGCACAAAAGAATCACTACGACCCTCGCAAAGGCTAAGGCCTTGAAGAAGTATGTAGAGCCACTGATTACTCGCTCTAAGAACGATACAACAACTTCACGTCGTGTAGTTTTCCGTTACCTGCAGAACAAGTATGCAGTAACAGAGCTGTTCAAGGAGATTTCAGTAAAGGTTGGCGACCGTCCAGGCGGATACACACGTATCATCAAACTCGGCATCCGTAAGGGTGACGCAGCTGAGATGGCTTTCATCGAGCTGGTAGACTTTGATGAGAACATGGCCAAGACTCCTAAGGCAGCTGCTAAGAAGACTCGCCGTAGCCGCAAGGCTGCTCCTAAGGCAGAGGCTCCTGCAACAGAAGCTCCTGCAGCTGAGGAGGCAAAGGCAGAGGAAGCTCCTAAGGCTGAATAATTCTCTGAATATATCTCATAGGATAAGCCCGACCGCAAGGTCGGGCTTTTTTCGTGGTATCTGCCGAGATGTTTTGTCTGCCGATTTATCTTTTATAACGAATAAAATAATTAAAACTTTCCGTTTTATCTTTTATATCGAATAAAAATCTTATTTTTGCAGAAAGTTTTCGATATAAAAGAAATTTTGTATGATAAAAAGGGACTGCTATATATCAAAGATAGAGAAATATCTTGACAAGGAATTGATTGTAGTACTTGTCGGTCAGAGACGTGTGGGCAAGAGTTATATACTCAGGCAACTGCGCGACGAGAAAAGTGCAGCTTCTGATACCAATGTGATTTACATAGACAAGGAAAAAAGACAGTTTGACGCAATCAAGAATTATCATCAACTCAATGAATATATAGATGAGCGTTTAAGCATCGGCAAGCATAACCTTATCCTTATTGACGAAGTGCAGGAAATAGAAGGTTTCGAACATTCCATCCGCAGTTTCAATACAGATGAAGATACAGATGTTGTCGTTACGGGAAGTAATGCAAGGATGCTCAGTTCCGATCTCAGTACAATCATTGGCGGCAGATACAAGGAAATCTATATACAGTCGTTAAGCTACAGGGAGTTTCTTGAGTTTCATAATCTGTCAGACTCAGATGAGAGCCTGTCAAGATACATACAGTATGGCGGATTACCCGGTCTTTCAAAAATAGGGCTCATTGAGGATGATGCCCGTGAATACCAGACAGACATACTGCATACAGTATTATTGAAAGACATTATAATGAGGAACAACATCCGGAATGCCAATTTTCTGGAAAACCTTGTGTGTTTTCTTGCAGATAATGTTGGTAAATTGATATCTGCCAACAGCATCTCCAAATACATGAAATCGCAGGGCGAGAGTATCACTTCGAGTGCGGTAATCAGTTATCTGCATTTTTTGTGTGAGGCATACATCATACACAAGGTCAACAGGTATGACATCCATGGCAAGAGGATATTCGAGACAAACGACAAATTCTATTTCGAGGATCATGGTATACGTAATGCCATAGCAGCCGGAACACGAGAGGGCGACATAGAGAAGATACTTGAAAACATAGTATGGCAAGAGTTACGACGTCTTGGCTTTAGAATCTTTGTAGGTCAGCTGCAGGCTGGCGAGATAGATTTCGTCTGTACTAAGCCGGATGGACAGAGAGCCTACATACAAGTGTCGTATATCATTGCCGATGACTCGCCCCGAGAGCGCGAGTTTGGCAATCTCAGGGCTATCAAAGACAATTATCCAAAGTATGTAATCTCCATGACTCCACTTGTGGAGAGAAATGACGATAACGGGATAACGCATCTTGGACTGAGAAATTTCCTGATGAACGGGTTATGAAAGAATCATATTCGATAAATATAAAGTTTTTTATCTTTTATATCGAAAAAAAATCTTATTTTTGCAGAAACTAATTAAGCATCTTTTGATATGGCAGCATTGAAACTCTATCCCGTAGGAATCCAGACATTCTCGGAGCTTATTACCAAGAATCTTCTGTATGTCGACAAAACGGAATATGTTTACCGCATGACACATTCTGGCGGTAAGTATTTCTTCTTGAGTCGTCCGCGCCGTTTTGGCAAGTCGTTGCTCACTTCCACGTTCCATAGTTATTTTGCCGGCAAGAAAGACCTGTTTAAAGGGCTTGCAATAGAAAAGTTAGAGACGGAGTGGACAGAATATCCCGTGTTGCATTTCAGTATGGCAGGCGGAAAACACATGGAGAAAGACCAGCTTGAACGCTATCTTGACCGTAGACTGGCAGAGCATGAAGCAGAATGGAAAATAGTTACTCCATCAAAGGATGCAAATGACAGGTTGACGGCACTTATAAAAACTGCATACGAAAAGACCGGCAAACAGGTTGTCGTACTCATCGACGAGTATGATGCTCCTTTGCTTGATGTAATGCACGAGGAAGAGAAACTTCCTGTGCTTAGAAATGTGATGCGCAATTTTTATAGTCCGTTGAAAGACTGCGACCCATACCTTCGCTTCGTTTTTCTCACAGGTATCACCAAGTTCTCTCAGATGAGCATATTCAGTGAACTGAACAATATCGCCAATATTAGCATGGATGACGATTATGCAGGAATATGCGGTATAACGTATGACGAACTGACAACGCAGATGTCGGCAGACGTTGACGCTTTGGGTGAGAAATTAGGTTTGAATCGAGAGCAGATGCTTGCCAAACTGCGTGAGTATTATGATGGCTATCACTTCGCAGCAACGTCGCCCGACGTGTTCAATCCATTCAGTTTGCTTAATGCTATGGCACGCGTACAACTCGACTATTACTGGTTCTCTTCCGGCACTCCCACATATCTCATAGAGATGCTCCAGAAGTTTCATGTCATGCCTTCAGAGATTGGCGGCGGTGATGCCGACAAGTCGGAATTCGACGCCCCCACGGAGCGTATGACCTCCATCATGCCGCTGCTCTATCAGAGTGGCTATATCACCATAAAGGCTTATGACCCCGAGACCGACCTCTATACACTTGACTTGCCGAACAAGGAAATTCGCGTTGGACTTTACCGTTGTCTCTTGCCAAACTATATTGGCTCTAACACGGTGAAAGGTACCACCACCATTGCCAAGATGTCGGCACTCATCCGCCGTAACGATATGGATGGCGCGCTCGGTATGCTCCAGGCATATCTCGCCACCGTGCCCTATTGTGATAATGCATATTCCGAAGGTCATTTCCAGCAGATGATGTATGTCATCTTTTCCATCCTCGACAACTATGTAGACGTAGAAGTGCGCACTCCGCGTGGACGCGTAGACATGGTTCTGCGCACGGCAACCCATCTGTATCTTTTTGAGCTGAAACTGAATAAGGATGCAGCCACAGCTATGAGGCAGATTGACCTTAAAGAATACCCCAAGCGTTTCCTACTCTCCGGTCTGCCGATAGTAAAAGTAGGCATCAACTTCGATGTGGAGCAGCGCAATATTACCGACTGGACGGTGAGTGAGGGGTAGGAGATTTACAAAAAAAATTTTTTTCGTTCAATTTACCCTCACACCCTCACCCTTCGATATAACGTATTGATAATCAGAGGGTAAGAGTGTGAGGGTAAGTGTGAGGGTAGAATTCATGCCCTCACCACGAAGTATTCCGTGCCACGGCGACTCTTCCGACGTATCATTTCGGGAATGCCGCTCAGACATTTGCCGAACATTCCCAGACTGTTGATATTGAAAATACTGCCGTATACAGACTTCATCTCGATGAAAATCTCGCTCGTCGTCATATAGCGTCCTTCCTCCGTTTCGACGGCAGGACGGAAAACGTTCCAGAAGCATTGCTCCATAGGCGATTTCGCCTCAAACCGACGGTTGTTCTCCATTATCAGCCGTGTCTCCTCCTGATTGAAATATCCCCGTTCCCCACTCTCGAGAGCCGCAAGCGCCTGGGCATAAAGCTGCCGGTAGTCGATAGGCAGCGTGGTGTCGATAGGCTCCGTAATCTCCACAGGGATAAAGCGGCGGTTGCCCGTTGGGTCCGACAGCGGTTCGGCAATGTTGCTCGTGGCGATAAACGAGGCGCGCCGCGGCATTTCCTCCATCACCCTGCCGTAAGGTCGTTTCACCTTCACCGTGGGCAGCTGCAGCATATTCTTCACGAAGCCCTCCTGCAGCTTCGGCGAAATCTGGTTAAACTCGTCGAGGTTGACGAGCAGAAACTGCGACATCGCCTGTAGCACTTGTCGCTTTTCCGAGACGACAAGACTGTCGCAGTATCCCCAGCTAAGTTCCGGCGGAAGCAGTCGGCGACAGAACGTACTCTTCCTGAATCCCTGTTTAGAGATAAGCAGCGGCACGGTGCTGTTGCCGTAAAGCTTCGTAGCCGGTGCATCAGTCCATTGTGCCACCATGCCGAGAAACCAGTGGTAGAACCAGTCAGCCCAGTGCGGATTGTTGCATTTCACGGTGTTTGCGAGCATTCGGATACGGTCTTTGCCGTCCCATTTGCCGCGGCATCCGTCGAGAAAAGCCTTCAGCGGGTCATGACTGGCGAGCATGTCAGACTCCAGGAAATACCTCACGTCGTTGAACGTCGCTCCGTATCCACCGAGCTCCACCTCCAACGCCATCCGCTTCATCACCCTCTGGTCGAGAGGCAGAAATTTTTCCTCGCTGCCCTCCTTCAATCGGTATTCGGTGACTCCCGTCACACTGTTGAATCTGAACAGATACCTCCTTTTCAGGAAATCCATCATTCCGTTCACGGCATCCATCCTTGCGTTGCCCCTGTTGCTCGTTCCGTTCCCTTTCTCCGGCATTTTATGAACGGACTGCCTTTTGTCCATAATATTGAGCCATTTTTCCACCTGACTTGCCGATACCTTCAAGCCCTTCATCTTATTCCTTCTGATATTCTTCGTTTTCATTGTAGTATAATTTTTTTAATTTGATTTATTCAAGTTCCGAATTTATAATCTTACCCTCCCCCGCCTCCCCCTTCGGGGGCGGAGCAGTTACCTTTAGTTGCCATAATTACAGCTTTTCGTCAGATTCCTTAATCATCATCGTAATGCGAAAACGCCCAAACGTCGGGAGTATTCGGTACTTGCACCTTTGGTGCAGAAATGCAGCACCAAAAGTGCCACTTCCATGCGTCGTTATTATTGTCTCCAAATAGGTCAACTAAGGGCATAAGTCTCAGTATAATGTTCAAACTCCACATCCTCGTATCCGTATATTCTGAACACCTCCCTAACCATCTGCTGCTTCTCCGCCGAGAGCAGTCTCTCGCCGCTGTTGTAGCGATAATATTCCCTTTTGCTGCCGAGGATGTCATATAAATCCTTCCTAATCTTTCGCGCATCATAGTATGCCACATTCTCATACAGCCTGCCCAGTCCCCACGCCATCCTCTCGATACGCTTCTCGATGTAGTAGATACATTCAGCGTTAGCGTCAGTCTGCGGAAATACCGCTTTCCCGAATTTCCAGTTACCTGTAAAATTCAGGGCGGCAAAGTATCTGAAACACTTCTCCCTCATCCTGCAGTTGCCGTTGAAACAGAACAGCCAGTGTCTTGATAACCTGGGAGCCTTTATAGTCTTCTCATCAATAATAATTTCCTTTTCATTCATGATAAATAGAATTTAAAATTTAAAACAATAATTTTTGTCGTCGGCACCCGCCGCCGTTTCGACTTTCATGCCGCGAAAGTATCTCTTTTCCCCAACACGATGAGTTGTTACTTACGGTTACTGATGATTATTAGTGATTAATTACGGTTCTTGTCGTTTATATTTACAATATCCATCATTCTCAGTTTATACGAAAGACAACTATGTACCCTCACCATCCCTCACCATCCCTCACACTATCCCTCACACCCTGAAACGCCGATAAACAGGGGCTTTCAGGGCAAAGTGTGAGGGTGTGAGGGTAAAATGACCGAAAAACATTTTTTTATTTTATCAGCAACTCATCAACCTATTTAAAGTTCATCCGGCATTTAAAGTGATAGTATTTATTATCGGAAGAATATGTTTTTAGACAAAAACCGGAAAAACACCCTCACCAAGTAAAACCCTCGTTCCTCGGGTTTGCCGATGTATTATCATATTTCCTTATGAGAACAAGTTCTCACCGGAAATCTGCTAATCCATCGTCAATGTCTTCGGCATTTTTACTTGGCAAGGGCGATAAACAAAAAACTGTGTAACAAGCAGGTAAAGACTTTGTATATTTGCAGTGCACTGCAAATTTTCCTATGTAAAGCGATAAATTTGCAGTGCGTTGCAAATTTATCGCAGAATATTGCTAAATTTGCATCGCACTGCAAATTTTATTGAATTATGATAGAACGTAAGGAATACATGTCGCTCCTTGAAAAATGGAAAGACAGGAAGATAATAAAAGTCGTAACAGGCATACGCCGTTGCGGCAAGTCGTCGCTGCTCAGAATGTTCAGAGACAAACTACTCCTGTCGGGAGTAGACGAAAGCTGCGTACAGGAGTACAACTTTGAAAATCTCGACAATGAGCGTTTCCTTGATTATAGAGAATTATATTCAGAAGTAAAAAAGCATCTGCGTGCGGATGGAATGAACTATCTTTTTTTTGATGAAATACAGCTTGTCGATCAGTTTCAGAAAGTAATCGACAGTCTGTTCCTCCTCGACAATGTGGACATCTACGTTACCGGATCCAATGCCTATCTCCTGTCTGGCGAGATAGCAACATTGCTCACGGGCCGCTATGTGGAGATACAGCTCTACCCATTCTCGTTTCAGGAGTATCTTCTCGCCATGCCACAGACAATGTCGCATGAAGAAGCCTACAAACAATACGTGGAATATGGCTCGTTCCCATACGTAGTGCAGATATCCGACGATCCGGAGATGGTTATGGAATACCTCTCGGGACTTTATAACACGATAGTGCTGAAAGATGTGGTGAGCCGTCGGAAAATCACGGATGTTATGATGCTGCAGAGCGTAGTGAGATTCCTTGCCGACAATATCGGCAACATATCCGTGGTGAAGAGAATCTCGGACACCTTGACTTCATTTGGGCGGAAAATCACTTCGCATACCGTGGAAAACTATATTTCAGCACTTACCGCCAGCTATATCTTCTATTCCGTACCGCGCTTTGATGCAAAGGGTAAACAGCTGTTGAAAACAGGTCAGAAACTGTATCTTGCCGATATCGGACTGCGCAATGTCATCAATGGTAGCAAGGGTGGCGACTGGGGGCATGTACTTGAAAATGTGGTCTATCTCGAACTCGCACGTCGCGGCGGTGAAGTGTTTGTAGGCAAGGTGGGTGAGGCAGAAATAGATTTCATCGTAATCCGGGGCGAGCACAAGGCATATTACCAGGTTGCACTTACCGTTAGAGACGAGGCAACACTTGAGCACGAGCTTTCACCGCTGCGTTCCCTTCCCGACAGTTTCCCTAAGTTTCTCCTCACGCTCGACAACGACCCCGTATCATTCCACGACGGCATAAAACAACAGTATGTGCTCGACTGGCTGTGTGGGGAATAGTCAAATTGTCTATATATAAATATGTGTGTAAAACTTTTTTATGCATATATTAAAAAAATATTTGCATAAAGTTGTGTGTTTGCTTAAAACTTGTTACTTTTGTCTTCGGGAACGTTTAATAAATTAACAAAAGCAACATGGTTATGAGGAAAACTTTACTATTTGCTATCATGTCGGTATTGGGATTATTCCTCCCTAAAGACATCCTTGCAACTCAAGTCAATCGTGTTATGAAGGCGGAAGCAAGTACACCGCCTTCATTCTATGCTGTAACCGCCACACCAACGGTGGGAATCAGCAAGTTTACGGCAGATGGAGACCCGCTGACACTCAGCGAGGTGTTCTCCGACAACGACTACGGCTATATCACCGAGAGAGTGTATGGCGTATACGGCGACGGAAAACTCTTCTTCTATCAGCCACGTATCAACAACAATTCGGAGCTGTGGAAACTCCGTTTCGTAACCTACAAGTTCGACGGCGAGAACTGGTCCTACGATACCAACGTAGAACTAACGCCGAGCTACAACAACTATCCTCATTTCATGAGCTACGATCCGCAGACAAAGACTCTCTACGGCTTCCGTAATGGAATGAGTGGTTGCGAGGAGTATACCATAGACCAAACCACGGGCGCCATGACACTCGCAAAGACCTTCGGCACATACTTCAATATGATTGTAACCGATGCCTATGGAGAGTCGTATGCCACCGACTGGGACGGTAATTTCTACACCGTAGACCTCGCATCTGGTGAATACAAACTCGTGGGCAGTACCGGCATATCAAGCGACGATGCCCTCGTCGGTATCGTTGACCCTACAACAAACAGGATATACCAGAATCTCTCGAAATACGGTAGCTACACGCTATATGAGATAGACAAGACAACGGGCGTTGCAACAAAAGTTGGAGCATATCCGAGCGGAACAAACGTAAGGGGACTCGCTCCCGTAGCTTCTACACCACAGGGCGGTGGCGACGAAGCGGCTACTTTCAAATTATACGGCATGCAGTATGAACCGACACAGGGAATCGTTTCGTTCGACCCTGCAGCTCCTGCAACGACACAGACCGAATTTGAAGACGGACAGACTGGAGTGCAGTATTTCCGTAGCGGATCGGTATCAGCCTTCGACGGAACAAACGCATACGTATATACCCCGAAGACAAACTCAAACGGAGAACTCACTTCCCTTAAATTTACCGTTTATGCAAAGAATGGTTCTTCGTGGACTATGACAAAAGAAGTTGCTCTCTCTCCGCAGTATACCAACTACCCTAACCGTATGGCATACGACCCGGCAACAGGACAGCTCTACGGCTACCGCAATGGAATGCCGACAAACTTCTATACTATCAACAAGGAAACGGGAGCCATGACTCTCGTGGCAGGAATCAACAACGGATTCTTCGCTTCGCTCGCAATAGACAGAAACGGCGACTTCTATGCCTTCGATTACGACTGTCAGCTGAATAAACTCGACATTCAGGGAGGAACATTTACGACAATAGGGTCCACAGGACAGGCTTTCGGTGATATGCAGCCTACTTATATCGATGCCCAGACGAATACGATGTACTGGATTTCGACTACCACAAAACAGTCTAAGCTATATACCGTAGACCTTACCACCGGCAAGGCGACTGCCGTTGGCGACATGCCGGAGGGAGCAAAATACTTCGGACTGTTCGGAGCAGGCAGTGCTGTAAGCGGCGACAAGCAAGCACCAGACGTTTGTCAGGACCTCACGGCAACATACGCCACAGCAGGTTCTCTAACCGTAACGGCAACCGCTACCGCACCTACACTCGCCTTCGACAAGCAGACGACACTTACGGGCAAGGTAACTCTGAAATTCTATGCCGACGAGCAGACAGAGCCGTTTAAGACAGTAGAAAATGTTGCTGCCGGCGACAAGGCTTCTGCTGATTATACCTTTGCCGAGACTGGAAAACATAAGGTAAAGGTTGTGGCTGCCAACGATAATGGCGACGGACCGGCAAAGACCATTTCTACATTCGCCGGCTTCGACAAGCCAAAGGCTCCGGCAAATATCACTCTCGCCATCTCAGCCGACGGCAAATACTCCCTTTCATGGGAAGCTCCGGCAGAGGGCGTGAACGGAGGTGCCGTTGATGCCGCAAACATCAAGTATGTCGTAACGCAATATCCTCTTGCCACAGCAGCAGGCGAGACAACAGCAACTTCATTCTCCGGAACAATCACCGGAACTTCTTTCGCCGACTACTATTTCGGCGTAAAGGCTGTTTGCGGCGATGTAGTGGGCGAGGAGGGACTCTCCAACCATGTAACATTCGGCGACTATGCCGAAGTGCCATACTACGACGACTTCAGCGATGCTGCCACACACGGCACCTATACTATCGTGAACACCAACAACGATGCCACATGGCAGATCGCAAAAGCTACTAACGGCAACTATGCTGCCATCTACGACGGCAGTCAGTGTTCTGCCGCTGCCGACGACTATCTCGTTCTTCCGCCGATGGATATACGCAAGGGCGTGACATATTCCGTGACGTTCAACGTGGCAAGTGCCTTCAATCAAGACTACGGCAACAATATCGACCTCGTTCTGCTGAAGAGCACAACCAACGTTACTGACGGAAAGGTGAAGATAGGTTCGTTTGAGAATATTCCAGACTATACGAATGAAATTTCACAAAAGACATTCGAGTATACGGCAACCGAAGACGGTACGGCATACTTCGCATTCTACTGCCGCAGTGCAGCAAAGCGCAAGGTTACTCTCTATGATATCCAGGTTCTTGGCAGTGGCTTCGCTAATGCCCCGGCAAAGGTGAGCGATCTGAAGGCTGTTTCGGCAGAACGCGGAGAGCACAAGGTTACGGTATCGTTCAAGGCTCCTGTTGCCGACATCCAGGGCAATGCCCTGACAACAGTAAGTCATATAAAGGTATATCGCGACGGAGCTAAGGCCGCCATAAAGACATTTGCCAATGTCGCAGCCGGCGAGACTTGCTCGTTTGACGATAATGACGTAGCTGCCGGTAACCACACTTACAGTGTAATAGCTGTGACAAAAGACGGATCGAGTGCTGCCGCCATGGCAAAGGCGTTCGTAGGACAGGGCATTCCAGCTACTCCTACAAACTTCACCGTTACTGAAGAGGAAAACGACTTCCTGCTCTCATGGATAGCTCCTACTACTTCTACCGACGGCAATTATATCGACTTCGACAAACTGACATACGCCGTATACTATCAGTACGGACTGATGGAGAACCCGTCGCTGCTCAACGGCGAGGTATCGGGCAACGAACTAAGAGTGCCGAAGGATATGTTCGACTATTATGCAAGTGCTCACCAGATACTCATCTCGTTCATGATTATGGCGCAGACCGAAAATGGATACAGCGACGTTCAGGCTACCGATATCATTTACGGACCAGACTATCAGTTGCCATTCAAAGAATCGTTTGCCGACGGATATGCCATGACTGAGCCTTGGGGTATCCTAAATGTAACACAGCAGTATGTTAGCAGCTGGTATATGATTGCCGACACCAATTCCGGCAAGCCGATGAGCGTGAACTCTGTAGACAGTGACGGTGGTATGGCGATGTTCTATCAGAAGAGTCTCGACGGATATGAGGCACGTCTGCTCACACCGCGTATCGCTACCGGCGACAACAATAATCCTGTGCTCTCGTTCTATGTATACCACTACAACACTGCCGATGCTGCCAACAGCACTATACAGGTAGAACTGCAATACGACAGCGACGACTATGAGTCTGTCGGCGACCCTATCACCATTTACGGCGAGAACGGATGGCAGCAGCACAAAATCAACCTCTCTGCTGCCCAGAGCAAGCAATATAGAGTAGTGCTCCGTGCCAAGGCAAACAAGTCGCAGCCTATCTTCATCGACGACATTGAGGTGAATAACGACGAGACATCTTCAATACAGTCTCTCAGTACTGCTGCCGGTACAGTACTTCCGTTGAATGGCGGTCTTGCCATCAGCAATGGTTCTCAATACGATATCTATACCCCGTCTGGTGCCCTTGTTTCCGGTGGTATCGCCAACGGCAAGAAAATTTCTCTTGCCCCAGGCATGTATATCGTAAAGGTAGGTGGAAAGACGATGAAACAGGTCGTGAAATAATAGGAAGAATTATAATCTGAACTAATAAAAGAAGGCTGCCCACAGTGTTTCGTAAAGAACATTGTGGGCAGCTTTTGTGTGTATAGAAGTGCTATAATATAGAAGCGCAATTTCGTATTTGCATTTTCAAAAGCGCATGTTCTGCAATAAAACATGCAGCATGTTTTGTATTGCCTTCGATTTGCA